>CAYMAF010000014.1:0-32067 GCA_964388365.1 uncultured Gammaproteobacteria bacterium
AGAACCTCGATGCCGAAGAGGCGAAGACCTGGACGTTCGGCGCGATCATCCGGTCGCCGTTCGAGAATCCGTGGCTCGATCGCTTGACCGCGTCGATCGACTACTACCGGATCCGCGTCGACGGCACGATCGGCACGCTGAGCTACGACCAAACGTACCAGCAGTGCTTCGATCCGCAGTTCAACCCGAACTATGATCCGGAGAACGAGTTCTGTAGGCGGATTCGGCGCGATCCCGGCACGGGCGACTCCGGATCGATCGGTCTCGTCAACGTCAACCGGGGCATGCTGGAGACCGCGGGCTACGATCTGCAGGTGAACTGGTCCGCGGCGCTGGCCGACCTCGGATTCACGTCGATCCGCGGAACGGTGAGCTGGACGATCCTCGCGAACTATCTGGACTATGACCGGATCCAAGCCGTCGCCGACGGACCGATCGAGGATTTCAGCGGCACCGGAACGGCGTTCCGTTATCGGATCAATAACTCGCTCGCGTATCGGACCGATTCGTTCGGCATCACGCTCAGGCACCGCTTCCTCCCCGGGCAGAAACACCCGTCGAGCGTGACGGATCCGCAGACGACGTCGATCGGCCCCCGCGACTACCACATCTTCGATCTGGTCGCTCGATGGGCGCCGAGGGATACGATCGACCTGCGTGCCGGCATCGACAATCTGTTCGACCGCGATCCGATGATCACGTCGAGGTCTCCGACGAGCACCGGGCAGGGCATCACCGACGCCGGCTACTACGACGTGCTTGGTCGCCGCTATTACGTGGGAATGAGGGTCAGCTTCTGACCACGTAGATCGGTTGCGCAAGCTCAGGGGCGTGCGGGCGGTCGCATCTTCGCGGCCGCCCGCGCGGCGTCGGGCGCCGCCGGCTCCGCCGCTCCGAGAACGAGCGGAGTTTCGCAGCCCGCATCTTCAACGGCTCAGCCTCCGAGCCGGCTTCCGCGGTTTCGCAGGTTCCAGATCAGGCTCGGTCGAAGGCCGCGGGCGCGTCGGCCGTTACGCGTCCGCTCCGGGAACGACCGCGCGATCGCGTATGAACTGAGAAAACACCCACTTCTCCCCTGTGCTCGGCGGTCGCCCCGCGTGCAGCGTACGCACGTCCGCCGAGCCGTCGGGCAGCGCGTTGACGAAAGCGAAGCCGTCGCCCGCGCTGCCTTTGTGACTGAGCTTCAAGCGGGGGAAATCCGTGCTGCCGCCTTCATAGTCGTCGTTCAAATAAATCAGGAACGTGACGATCCGCTGTCCGTTCCGCGCGACTTCCTCTTCGTAGTTAGGCGTGCTCGGATCGACGAAATCGTAGTGGTCGTCGAATGCCTGGCCCGGCGCATAATGCAGCACGAAAGGCGATTCGAAGTTGCGAAATGGGACGCCGACGGCCTCCGCGATCCGCGCTTGAAGCACGATATGCACGAGATCGACGCTTTCCAGCGTGAAGCCGGCCGAGGTATTCGTGCGCTCGGGCCGATGCTCGAGGCATTTGGCGTCCGGGTTATAGACCAGCGCCGGCGATAGCCGGCCGCGGGCTCTTCCGATGAGCCACGCGCAAGTCCGCGAATCGGCGAAGCCCTCATACGCTCGGATCAACGGATCCGGGTGGAGCGTGCGACTCGCCGGGACGCGGAGCAGCGCGGCGATATCGACGTTTGCTCGCAGCCGTCGCCAAAGATCGGCTCGACCGGGATCGTTCGAGCCGGCCACGGCGCCGAGCACCGGGTCCGCGCACAGCACGCCGAGAGCGCCCTGCGCCCGCGCCGACCCCAGCTCCGCGGCAAGCTGGAGCCAGTCGAGCGCTTGATTCCAGCTCTGCGTGCAGTAGATTCCCGCGGCGACGAGGACGGCGGACAGCTCGGCCGCCTTGGCGTCACCCTGCATGCCGGCTTCAGTGATCAATCGGACGCCTTGCTCGCCCATGCGCGGCGCCCGATCGCCCAAGAGTATCCGCAGCCCCACCTTGCGTCTTGCGAGCAGATCGCCGGCCATGGCCGCGCGGGAGAGCACGGCGATCGCGTCTCGATGCTTGCCCGCCCGGTCGAGCGCGGCGGCTTCGAGCAGCGCGGGAGACGCTTCGTCGTCGGCGCCGTGCGGGCGTGGATCGCGAACCGACATGCGAAGCATTGTGCATGCAAGGACCTTCTCGAACAACGCAATGGCCGTTTCTGCGTGCTTTCTCGATCAGCAAGGCTTGCTTGCAAGCTCGATGTTCGACGATGTTTCGGTCGGCTCGGATCGAAGATGACGGCCCGCGGGCGCTTCGCGAGGCGGGGTGTCGAATTCTCGTTCTCGTAGTGAACTCGGCGGCGTTATACTCTGGTGGCCGTGCACTGCTCATCCGGCGTACGGAATTAGGGGGGAGAATGTCCGTGGTTGGCGGCACCGGGCGAATGCCCGACCTGTCGGTTCCGCTTAGGCGGCCTCGGCGCACCGCTCTTTGCGACGAGCTAGTCCTCGACCGCGATTCGCCGAGATCGCTTCAGGAGCAGATCTGCGAATTCTTTCGCGCCTCGATCTCGACAGGACGGATACGCCGAGGGAGGCGCTTGCCCTCTTCGCGCGAGCTAGCGAGCCAGCTGGGCATCTCGCGTACGACGGCCGTGCAGGCGTATGAGCGTCTCGCCGCGGAGGGTTATATCGTCGCGCGTCCGCGTGCCGGGATCTTCGTCGCCGACGCGCTGCCGGAAGATTTTCCGTCCTATGCCGGCTCGAAGACTTCGCAGACGAGCCGTCCGTCGCCGCGCGAATCCGCGGCCGAAAGCCCTTCGGCGGAATCGGAACGTACGCTGTCGCTCGTCCCAGGGGTGCCCGCGATCGATCACTTCCCGTGGAAAGCCTGGAGAAAGCTGTCGGCCGCGGTGTTGCGCGAGGAGGCGGCACGTGTCGTCGGGAACGCCGACCCCCGTGGCGAGCTTCCGCTCAGGGAAGCGATCGCCGAGTACCTCGCCGAAGCGCGCGGCATCCTCTGCACGCCCGACCAGATCGTCGTCGCGAGCGGATCGAAACCTCTCGTCGAGACGGCCGTGCGCATGCTCGAGATGCCGAGCCGCGCGGTTTGGTTCGAAGAGCCGGGCGATCCCGCCTCGCGCGCCGTGCTCGAAGCGCTCGGTCTGATGCCCGTGCCCATTCCGGTCGACGGCGACGGCCTCGACGTCGATCTCGCGCGCGTCATCGCGCCCGCCGCAAAGCTCGCATTGGTCGCGCCTTCGCACCATTATCCTTTGGGCGTCACGATGAGCTTGGATCGTCGGCGCGCGCTGGTCGACTGGGCGGCAGAGAACAAGGCCTGGATCATCGAGAACGAGATCGACGGTGATTTTCGTTTCTCGGGCTCGATACATTCATCGCTGTACTCCCTCGACTCCGCGGAGCGCACGCTGTACCTCGGCAGCTTCAACAAGCTGCTCGCGCCGGGGCTGCGAATTGGTTACGCCGTCGTGCCGCAGCGGCTCGCAAAGCGATTCGAGTGCGGCTGGCCGATGGTCAATGTGCATCATCAGTTGCTGCTCGCACGATTCTGGGCGGAAGGCGAGCTGATTTCCCACTTGAGATATCTGCGTGGGGTGCACGCGCGGCGGCGTGCGTTGCTCGTCGAAGCGATCGACGCCGAGGCCCGCGACGTGCTCGAGCTCAAACGACTGCCGAAAGCCGGATTGAGGCTGCCCGTGAATCTCGCGAAGAGTATTCCGGATGGACGGATCGTGCGTGCGTGCGGCAGGCGTCTCACGATCGGCCGCCCGTTATCGGCTTGCTATGCCGCGGAGCCGCAGCAATCCGGTTTCATTCTCGGATTCGCGGCGACGCCCGACGAGCACATACGCCCTGCCGTACGCCATCTCGCCGCGGCGATACGGCGACAACGGCTCGAGCGCTCGGCGCTAGCCGGAGTGTCATAACGCGACGTTTCGGATCGCGGCGGCTTTCGACGAATACGCGGCCGTGGTCAGCAGCACCGCGGAAGAAGCGATACAGAGCACGGCTGCAAACGTGACGAAGCTCGGCACGTAGCTGCCCGTCTTCTCGTATAGCCAGCCGACGAAGACGACGCATCCGCCGGCGATAGGAAGAATGCAGAGCCGCAGCGAGCCGTAGGCTCTGCCGAACTCCCGCGGATCACAGAGCCGGGAAAGCGTCGTGGCCTGCAACGGCATGATTCCGCCGGACGCGATACCGAACAGCACGCCGGCGATTAGAGACGGGAGATAAGTGGAAGAGATCGACATCGCTCCCATCGCCGCCGCACAGGTCGCCGCAATCACGAACGATGCGCGGGCCGTCCCGATCCGGTCGATGAGCCAACCCGCGAGCGGCTTGCATACGAGCGCCGCTGCCGCGGTGGCCGACAGGATCGCGGCCGCCTGATACGGAGCGATGCCGAGCTCCGTGTAGTGGAGGAAGAGATGCCCATTGAGCGCGACGAACACTCCCTCCATGATCCCGAACAGCGCTACGGCGCGCCAGAATGCCGAAGCGGTCGCGATCGTCCTGAAAGCGTCGATGAACGAGGCGGGAACGTGCGACGCCGAGCCGCCCTGCGGGTGCCGTCGAACCGCGAAGGCGATCAGCGGCAACACGATCAAGAGATAAATGAAAGCGAAAAGCTTGTACGCGCCGCGCCAGCCGGCCGTATCGAGCAGGTATACGGCTATCGGCGGCGCCGCCATGCCGGCAACGGACGCCCCCATGATCATGACGCCCAACGCCAAGCCGCGCCGGCGGTCGAACTGATGCACGAGCAGCTGGGATGCCGCGCGCTGACCGACGGCGCTTTGACCCGTGCCGACGAAGAGGGCGAGGGCGAAGGCGAACAGGAGAAAGTCGTTCGCGTGCGCGAGCGCCCAGAACCCCCCTGCAACCCAGACCGAAGCGAGCAGCATCACGTTGCGCGCGCCGTAACGATCGAGGAAATAGCCGAGCAACGGAGCGAAGAAAGCGCCGACGACGTAAACGCCGGTGAACACCAACGACAGCTCGGCACGAGTGATATCGAGCGCGACGATCTGCTCGCTCGCGAAGACGCCCGCCGAGTGCATGTAGACGCTGGCCGATACGAAAACGAGGAAACAGCACAGCGCCACGAAGCACGGATCGTAATACGAGCGCGATTCGCTTCGGATCGAGCGACCCATAACTTGACGCAGTCGCGGCCTGAGTTCTTGCGTAATCTACTCCGGCGCCGGTCGATTGACTACCGGACGCGAAACGCGGTCTCGATCGCGACGGCGATACGCTCGAACGAGGCAGTTCCAACGTTCGAGCCATTGTGCAGCCTTGTTTTTCTAGGCAGGATGGTCCTGAATAACGCGCCGATGCAGCGCCCGTGCAATGCTCGACGCGCCGTCACGGCGGCGCGACGGCCCGGGCTGCGCGTCACGATAATGCTCGACTAGGTACCGCTCGATATGAAGCTCACACGTTCTCGCGTTGCTGCCTGCCTGATCGCAGCGCTTTTCGCGTTTCAATCGAATGCCCAGCAGACGCTGCCTCCGCCGCTCGAAGGCGGGCCGCCTTCGGACGTTCCGGTCGCGGTGCAGATCCTGCGATGGCACATGCTCGACGGCGACGTCAATGCGCTCACGTTCCGCAGCATGGATCGGCTGTTCACGACCCGCACCGTCGCGCGCAGCGGCGACGTGTGGCGGCTGCCTCGAAACGACCATGCGCTCGACTTCTCGTACAGCTGGCAGGGCGTAACGCGCCCGGCCGAAGAGTTTCTCGAGCGCACGTATACGAACGCGCTCCTGATCATCAAGGAAGGCCGGATCGTCAGCGAGATCTACCGCAACCACAGCGACGAGCAGTCGCGATTCATCGGCTGGTCGATGACGAAGTCCGTCACCTCGGTGCTCGTCGGCTGCGCGCTCGCCGACGGGCTGATCGAATCGCTCGACGAGCCGATCAGCTGGTACTTGCCCGAGCTGACGGGCGGCGGCTACGACGGCGTCTCGATCCGGCATGTCATGCAGATGCGATCGGGCGTCGACTACGAGGAGCGTTACGACTTCGAGAATCCCGGTATCGCGGCGAGCAACCATATCGCCGCGCTCGTCCGGAATACCGCGCGTTTCGCGGACGTCGCGCGCACGCTGCCGCGAATCCACCCGCCGGGCGAGCACTTCCAGTACAAGACGATCGACACCGCGGTGCTCGGATGGCTCGTCGAGCGGGTCACCGGCGGCTCCGTCGCGGCCTATACGGCGCAATGCCTCTGGGAGCCGCTCGGCGCTGAGGCCGATGCGTACTACATCATGGACGGGCCGCCCGGAGTCGGGCGCGAGTTCAGCGGCGCGGGCCTCAACGCGACGCTCCGCGATTTCGGCCGCTTCGGGCAGATGATGCTCGACGGCGGCGTCGCAAACGGCCGGCGCATCGTCTCCGAGGAATGGGTCAGGGAGTCGACGCAGCCGGCCGGAGACGAGGACGCGCGCCGAGGCGGCTATGGGCTCCAGTGGTGGACGATCGGCGGCAGCGACGCTTATGCCGCGATCGGGCTTCAGGGGCAGTACATCTACATCGACCCTGCGACTCGAACCGTCGTCGTGAAGCTCAGCTACTTCCCGCCGGGCGACAACTCGGCGCTCGAGGGGGAGACTCTCGCGTTCATGGCGGCCGCTTCCGCCTGGCGGCCGGGCGCTACGTCAAGGTAGGCGCGGCGGCGGACCGAGCGAGAAGACCACGAGCTTCGTATCGAGCGGCAGATCGGCGAAGTCGTGCCCGCCGGCCGCGATCGCGACCATCTGCCGGGCGCCGCCGTCCTTCTCGGTCGTGTAGATCAACGGCGTCGCCCGGGCGCTCGCGGGCAGGCGGGCTTTCCACAGCTCGCGGCCGTCGCGGGTCGCGAACGCACGCCGTCTGGCGAGACAAGTAGGGTTTCGATCCGAAGGGCCATCCGGTACTCTCGTGCGCCGATGTGCCATGTTCCGGTTGGAGAACGACTGATGAAGCGGTTCGTGATGATTTGGGGGCTCGTCGTCGTGGCGTTGGGCTTCAATGCCGCGCTCTCGCAAGGGCTTCCGCCGCCCGAGCCGATCGAGAAGATCGGCGATAACCTCTACAAGATCTTCGGCGGCGGCGGGAACACGACGGTTTTCGTGCGCGAGAACGGCGTCGTTCTGATCGACACCAAGATGCCCGGAAACGGCGAGGCGATCCTCGCCGAAGTCCGCAAGGTGACGGACAAGCCGATCACCCTCATCGTCAATACGCATGCCCATCCCGATCACCTCGGCTCGAATGCGTTCTTCGTGGAGGCCGATCCGACGGTCGACGTCGCGATGCACGTGAATGCCGTGCCGGAGGAGGGTTCGCCGTTCTACAACGTCGGAACCGTGCCGACGATCACGTATGACAGCATGATGACCCTCGGGAAAGGCCCCGACACGATCGTCTTGCACAATTTCGGCCCCGCGCATACGACCGGGGACACGTATGTGATCATCCCAGCTGAAAGGGCGCTGCTGATGGGCGACGTGATGGCCTGGGAGATGGGGCCGCTGTTCGATACTCCATCGGGCGGGACTGTGCGGGGCATGGCCGAGTCGCTCGACAAGCTCGTCGCCGCGGCGAGCGCGGCCGGCGTCGAGAAGGTTGTCGAAGGTCACGGCAAGGTGATCGACTGGGACGGCTTTCTGGGCTACGTCGCCTATATCCACAAGATCGTCGATGTCGCCGAGCGCGCCGTTGCCGAGGGCCTCGACTACGTCGAAGCTTACGAACGCTACTTCGCCGACGATTCGACGATGGCGGCGTATCTGAGCGACGAGCTGAAGAAGGGCCTCGAATACGGCAGCACGCCGAAGACTCGCACGCTCAACAACCTCTACGTCGCGATCAAGGAGGTCAAAGGCGAGCCGGCTCCGCTGGTCATGGGCGCGCCGCCGCCGCCCGGGGAGTAGCGGCAGAAGCCGACGGCGGCGCGATCGCGCACGTGCGACGCGCCGCAGGCCGCAACGCGACGCGGGGTCCGCCGAGCGGCCGTCCCGCAACCGGACACCGGTCTTCCATTTTCGCAACGGCAGGCTCGGCCGCCTGCGCGCGGCCGGCGCGGTCAACGAACGTCCGCGGTCAGCGCGCTCAGCACTTGCTCGTGGACTCGCAAATCGCTTTCCGTGTGCAGGACGAACCGGGCTTTCCGAACCGCGGAGAGGTGCGGCAACGTCTGCAGCACCGTCTCGATCGCGGTCCGCGCCGCCGCCTCGACGGGATAACCGAACACACCGGTCGAGATCGCCGGAAACGCGATCGAGCCACTGCCCTTCTCCTCGGCGAGCAGCAACGCGTTTCTGTAGCAGGAGGACAGCAGCCGATCCGCAGGCTCGTCGCGGCCGTGGACGGGGCCGAGGCAGTGAATCACGTACTGGTTCGGCAACTCGTGCGCGCCGGTAATGACCGCTTCGCCCGGCCGGATTGGTGCGAGGGGCCGGCATTCTTCGTAGAGTCCAGGTCCGGCCGCTCGGTGGATCGCGCCGGCGACGCCGCCGCCCGGACGCAGCTCCGCATTGGCCGCGTTGACGATGACGTCGATATCCGGCTGCGCGGTGATATCGCCCCTCCGGCACTCGACCGTCACTCCGTTCGACGACGTCCAATCCGTCATCGTGCCGCTTCCTGATGCATCCGACTGCTCCGTGTGCTCGCGCATCTCGCGTTGATTCGAACATCGTATCCGATTAGCACCAATCCGAAATGTAACCTACATTCTCAAGACATTCCCTTTTCTCGAGTCCACGAAGCGTTGGTACGATTGCGTCCGCCCAGGAAGCCGATAACGGCGTACGAGCAAGGAGAAGTCATGAGTGTTCCCGTCGAGAGTCCGCGCGGCCGCGCCGCTTTGATGGTCGCGCACTGCGCCGGAATGGTCGATCTCGTCGCGCTCTCGATATGGGTGGGCGTCTTGACGACCCACTACGGTTTCGATGCTCAGCAGGCAGGCGGGCTGCCTACGCTGTTTCTGACCGGCGTCGTGTTGGCCAGTGTCGTGCTGGCACCGCGCTTTCGACAGCTTCCCGGCCGCAAAGTCGCCAGCGTCGGCTTCGGGATCTCCGCGCTCGGTTTCTGGGCGGCTGCGGGCACGACGGACTATGTCGTACTCGCCGTGCTCCACGCGCTGTCCGGCGTCGCGGCCGGCGCCGCGCTGAGTGTCACTCATGGCACGATCGCACGCAGCACGAATCCTCACCGTCTGTTTGCGCTCGTCGGGATCGCACTGGGAGTGTTCGCGGTCGTGTTTCTCGGCGGCACACCGCAACTGATCGCGGCGCTCGGAGGTTCGGCACTGTTTCACGCGTTCGCCGGCGTGATGACCGTCGGCGCCGTTGCGTCAGCGCTGGCTTTCCCGTCGCCCGCGCCGTTGCCGGTCGAAGCAGCGCATGGCGAAACGCCGCTTCCTTCTTTGCCGAAGGTCGTCTTGTTCGGCATCGCCGGCATTGCGTCGATGACATTGGTGCAGGCGATGACTTTCAGTTTTCTCGAGAACGTGGGCATCCATCGCGGCTTCACGCAGCAAGCGATCAACGGCGTGCTGATCGCGATAGGGTTCGTGAATCTGCTCCCCGCGGCGCTCGCGGCGTTGCTCGAGAAGCGTCTCGCGGCGCGGCGGGTCGTGCTGATCGGGCCTTTGGTGCAGGTGGCGCTGGCGGCGACGATCATGTTGTCTCCGGCGTTCGGTCCCTATGCCTTCGCGGGATCCGTTCTGGCAGCGGTCATGGTGTTCACGCACACGTTCGCCTTCGGCTTGCTCGCGCGTATCGACACGAGCGGCCGCGCGCTGGCTGCGACACCGGCCATGCTGATGGTGGGCTCGGCGATCGGCCCCTTTCTCGGCGGGACGCTGATCACGCTCTTCGGCTACGAAGCGCTCGCGGCCGCCGCGGCTTGCCTTGCGGTGACGGCGGTGCTCTGCTTTTCTCGCCTTCCGGCCGTATCGGGGAAAGCGCCGTTCGTGGAATCATGGCCGGCTCCGGCTCGAATCGGAGAATCGTCCGGCTCCTGAGCCCGACGCTCGCTGGAAAGCATCGCACACAGAAGGAGAAAGCATGTACGCGAATACGACGAGAATGCTGGCTTTGACGCTCGCCGCCGCGCTGCTGCCGATCGGCTCGGCGGAGACGGCCTTCGCGGCGAGCGCGGAGGACGCCTTGGAGCGCTTCCTGATTCAAGAATTGCAGTCCCGCTATGCGCTTGCGCACGACCTCACCGACCCGGATATGTACGCCTTGGTGTTCACCGAGGATGCCGAGCTATATGGAGCCGGCGGCCGATTGCTCGCGAAGGGCCGTGAGGCCCTGCACGCGATCGGTGTCAACGACCGCAAGCGCTTCAACGCGGGCGCGGCGGATGATGAGCGCTCGTTCGGCGCGTTGCGTCACATCGTCACGAACTCGGTGATCGACCTCACGAGCCCCACGACGGCCACCGGCTTCTGCTATGTCATGACGATCGTCGTGCGTCCCGGAGTCGGCCCCGAGATTCTGAGCCTGGGGCGTTACGAGGATGAGTACCGCAAGGTCGACGGCGAGTGGCTGATCGCGCGACGCGAGATCGTCATGGATATGGGAAATTCGGAGCTCGCGGAAGCGACCGGATTGTTTGGAGGCCGTTGATTCGGCGGCCTCCCCCTTTCACGTCGAATCGAGATCGCGCCGGGCCGCAATCGCCGTTTCGTCCTTCCGGGCCGATCCTATTGGCGTCCACGCTCGGCCGCTCACTTCCGTCGGAGATCCGCCGCCATCGAGCTCCGGTGAGCGGCTCGGCCGTTAGCGGCTTTTCGTCTACCCGTTAACGGCGATAACTCGCGCTTGCCGAGCTCCGAGCTCTCGTGCCGGGATGATCAGCTTGCTCTATCGTTCAACATCAAGAAAAACGATTGGCACTCCTGGCTGGGTCCCTATATCTTCCGCTTCGGTTATCAGTGATAACTGTTTGGTGCCTAGACGTTAGGTCCGGTAACAGTTTGGGGGGCGGAGGGCCGCCGCCGTTTCCCAGCGATCAGGCCTAGGAGAACGCGGAATGCGATTCAGCAAATCGATCCACCGGGCGACCTTGACGGCCGCGCTGCTATTGCCGATGGCTTGGGGCGCGAGAGCTCACCATTCGACGGCCGAGTTCGACTATACGAAAACCCTGACCATCGAAGGGGTCATCAAGGAGGTTCAGTGGACCAATCCGCATTCGTACCTCCAGGTGCTGGTCAGCGCTGATGAAAGCGCCGAGCCGGAGCAGTGGTCGGTCGAGATCGGATCTCCGGCGATCAACGCCCGAATGGGCTGGCGCAGGGATTCCGTCAAGGTGGGTGACCACGTCACGCTCCAGATCGCGCCGGCTCGGAACGGGAGCGCCTACGGAACGCTGCGCGTCCTGACGATGCAGGACGGGACCGAGCTTCTCGGCGTCGCAGCGCAGGTCAGAGGCGAAAGGTTCGGGGGCGGCCAAAGCGAATAGTCGCCCAAGCGATTAGCCGATCGAGTCCCGTCTCCCCCCGAGCAGAAGAAGGAAAGGACGAAGTGCGGTCACGATCTCTCTACAGCCTCCGTCAGGCTTGCATGCTAGCGGCGCTGCTCGTCGTTCTACCGGCGACCGGCGTTCCGCAAGCCTCGGCAAACGAAGCGGTATTGGCACAGCTCGTCGGAGTGTGGATGCCGGAGCCTTTCCCGGACGAGATGCGGACGGTAGACGGGGAGCGGCCTCCGCTGACGGGTGAGGGCGCCGCGATATACGAGCAGAGGATCGCTCAACGAAAGGCGGGCGATATCTCTTTCGACCGCACGATGTGGTGCGCAGGGCCGGGCATGCCGCGAATCATGTTGATGCCCTACCCATTCGAGATCATCGCGAGTCATGACCGCTTGGCGTTCGTCCATGGCTGGTACCGCTGGTTTCGGGTCGTCGATATGGCCGGCGGCGAGCCGGATTACTGGTATCCGACGACGATGGGGTTTCCCGTCGGGCATTGGGAAGGAGACACGCTGGTCATTCGCACGGTTGGCTTGACGGACGTCACGACGCTGGACGCCGCCGGCTTGCCTCGCTCCGATCAGATGGTCCTCACGGAACGTATACGGCTCTTGCCGGACGGCCGTCTGGAGAACCGATTCACCATCGAGGACCCCGAGTTCTATACGTCGGCCTGGGAAGCGAAAGCGACCTTCCGACGCGACCCGAATGCGCGTGTCGGCGATGACGTATGCCCCGACAGGATCGCGCGCGGCGAGCCCGCCGTGGAGGATTGGAGATGAGCAAAGGCCTCACGAAGCATGCGGCGACTGCGATCGCGATCGCGCTGATACAAACGGCTTCCGTCCAGGCTCAGTCTTCGGGCGATGAAGCGTCGAACGCGCGCCGCGATCTGCACGGCATGTGGGAGCCGGTAGGCTTCCACGTTCTCATTCCCGATACGCCCCTGAACGCCGCCGGAAAAGCACTCGTCGAGCAGAACCGCGCCGCGATGGACAGCGGCAGGATCATGCACACCGCATGGACCACATGTCGTCCGGGTGCGGTCTCGTCGATGACCATGCCTCGCGAGCTGATCATGGTCATGCAGACGTCGGACGAGCTGGTCATTCTGTACGAGATGCCCCGTATGATTCGGCGTATCCAATTCAATGCCGAGCATCCGGCTGATCTCGAGCCGAGCTATGTCGGTCATTCCGTCGGTCGTTGGGAGGGCGATACGCTCGTCGTCGAAAGCGTAGGGTTCAACGGCTTCGCCGAGCTCGACGCGCACGGCCAACCGACCAGCTCGCAGCTACGTACTGTAGAGAAATTCTCCAGATCCGCGGACGGAGAGCGCATCGATATCGAGATCACTCTGATCGACCCGGAGTTCTACAGCGAACCTTTCACGATCCAGCGCAGCTGGCAACGAGCAGAAGGCCGTCACCAGCACGAGTACGACTGCATCGAGAATCCGCGAGAGGAAGATTTCCACAACGCGTATTACGTTCACGACCGCTACCGCCCGACCTGCATGCGCGTGCAAGGCGAGGGCATGGAGCCTTCCCGCATGGTTTGCCGGCACGAGGGACAGTAAACCGCCGACATCGAGTGCGCGAACCGGGTCCTGACGCCTGCTCGGCCGCGAGTCGGCTCGCGAAGGCGATTCGAAGCGCTTCGTGTCGTGAACGAATCCAAGCTTGACCAACGACACCCGTGCCGAGCGCTCGGCACAGATGGGAGGGGGATATGCGCAAGTACATCCTGCGCCGTTCGTGCGCAGCAGGGGTCATCTACAGTATCGCGACGAGCGCGGCCGCGCAGGTAACAGGCTCCCCGCTCGAGGAAGTCGTGGTGACCGCACAGTTTCGCGCAGCGGACGTGCAGAACACTCCGATCACGATCTCGGTGCTGAGTGGAGACGATCTGCTGGTTCTCAACAAGACCCGCACCGAGGACATCCTGAGAGATCTGCCCGGCGTCGATGTCCGTCGCGCACCCGCGGGTGCGCTCATCAACATTCGCGGCGTCACGAGCATGCAGGGCGGAGGTGAAATCGACCCCGGCATCTCGTTCAATGTCGACGGCGTCTACAACCCGTTTCAGGAATCGTCGTTCATGGCGTTCGTCGACGTCGACCGCGTCGAAGTCCTGAAAGGGCCTCAGGGCACCCTCTACGGCCGCAACGCCATTGCCGGAACCGTGAACGTTATCACGAAGTCTCCGGAGCTGGGCGAGCTCGGCGGGTATATCGTCACCGGAGTCGGCAATTACGATGCACGCAACTTCACGGGCGTGCTGAACGTGCCTATTGCGGAGAAGGTCGCTGCACGATTCGTCGGTGACTACAAGTATCACGACGGTTATCTGAATACCGGCAGCGACGACGCGGACATCGTCTCGGGGCGCGTCAAGGTGCTCTGGGATCCCGATTCGGACTTCCAGCTCGAGTTTCGCGGCGACTACGGCAAGTACGGCGGCAAGGGCAATGCGCCCGCGATCTACCCCTTCCAGGGGGATCCGTGGACGGCCTACCCCACGCCCGAGACGCCTTACCAGGACGTCTGGCAGTGGGGAGCGTCCATTCAAGCAGATTGGCACCTGAAGCTCGGCACGCTGACCTATATCCCGGCGTACAAGAAGAAGGAGAACGACACCGCGACCGACGGCGGCAACGTTTTCATTCGCAGCTACGTCTACGATACGCAGCATACGCAGGAGATCCGGTTCGCCTCGGCCGAGACGTCGCCGCTTTCCTGGCTCGCCGGCGCTTACTACTTCCGCGGAGTGAACGACGTCGGGCTGACGTTCGCGGCGACGATCGCGCAGCACGTCGTAACGACGTCCTATGCGGCTTTCGGGCAGGCGACCTACGAGCTGAGCGATCGGGCGCGTTTGACCGCAGGGCTTCGTTTCACTCGCGACAGAAAGGAAGAGAGCGGGACGAACAGCTTCGGCCCGGTGCTCGTATCGCGAATCGACGGTATCGAGTTCTCCTGGAACGAATGGACCTGGAGAACGGCGCTCGAATACGACGTCGCCGACGATTCGATGCTGTATGCGAGCGTCGCGACCGGATTCAAGGCCGGCGGCGTAAGCCTCGTCGCCGGGCCCAACGCCGCGTTCGATCCGGAGGAGCTGACGGCTTACGAGATCGGCATTCGGAATCGTCTGCTCGACAGACGCCTAACATTCAACGCATCGCTCTTCTATAACGACTACGCGAACTACCAGGCGACGTTCGTCGCACCGAATCCCGATTTCGGCAACGCGATGGTACGTCGGATCGCGAACGCCGGAGACTCCGAGATCTATGGCGGAGAGATCCAGGTGGTGTATCTCCCGACGACTGCGGCGAGGCTGTCGGCGACCGTCGCACACACGAAAGGAAAGTTCGAACGATATATCGTTCCGACTCCTGCGCCCGGCGTTTTCAACGACTATAGTGGCTCGAAAATTTCGATGCCGCCTTGGACTGCGACGATCAGCTACAGCCACGACATTCACTTGCGAAGCGGTGCGCGGCTGACGCCGCAGCTGTCGGGTCGGTACAGCTCGGACGTTTACCGCGATGCACGGCGTTACGCGAACGCCGGCGACTGGGGGCCGGCCGGAACCTTGGTGAATCCTCTGTCGTACCAGGACGATTTCGTGACGGGAGAGTTCAGCCTGACCTATGCGCCGCAGGATGAGCGTTATCGGCTTACGGCGTACGTCAAGAACTTTACGAACGAAGCCGTGATTACCGGAGCATCGGGCACGCCGGGTGTGAACGGCAGCGGGTATCTCGAACCGCCGCGCACCTACGGAGTGTCGGCGCAGTTCAACTGGTGACGCAGGCTCTGCGAGGTTCGGCTTCGGGCCGCCGGCCCTGCTCGGCGAGAGCGAAGGTTAGAGGTCCTCGCTCCCGCCGAGCCGTCGCCCGTTCCTCGTTACCAGGATCCGCGCTGCCCGGCGGAGAAAGGCGCTTCTGAGCCGGCACGGATCTGCGAGCTCGGTGGACAGAGTCTGGAGGGATTGGTTACGTTGAATCATTTGGACTTGTTCTGACCGGTGGAGGCATGCGGCTAACGCGGGAAGTCGTCGTCGAGGCGGCGCGGGCCATCATCAACGAGTCAGGGCTGGAAGCCTTGACGACGCGCCAGCTGGGCGAGCGACTCGGCGTCAAGGGGCCGGCGATCTATCGCTATTTCAAGAGCAAGCAGGAGATCATCGACGCGATCGCCATATCTTTCTTCGGTGAGCCGAAGGAGCCGGAGCCGGGATGCAAGTGGGAAGACTGGCTCGAGCGCGTCGCTAGAACGGCCCGGCGGGAGATGCTCTCCTGCAGAGACGGGGCCAAGATCCTCGAGCAGGCCAAGCCGGCGCTGCGTGTCAGCATTGATGCATATATACGTCCGTTGTGCGAAGCCGGCTTTAGCAGGAAGGAAGCCTTGTTTGCATCCCACCTCGTCGGCCGGTTCGTCATGGGCTGGACTAGGGCAGAACAGGAGCACGAAGGGCGTACTCCGCCCTACGATGAAGGCTTGGACAGTGAGGAAGCCTTCGAATACAGCCTGAAGTCGTTGATCGCCGGGCTGCAATTGCGTCTGGTCGCCGCGCGAATGCATGCGAATCGCGCCGAAGGTCAGCCCGGGATCGCCTATCGGACGGGAGTGGAGCATCCGAGCGAGCCTCTCTGCGCTCGCGGACAGACCTCGTCGATATCCGAGCCGAAGAATCCGCCCGGCGGCGACGACGATCGGTCCGCCGGCGCCGAAGACGCGGATGCGCCTTCCGGTTCCGTCGACGCAGAGTGAGCGAGTCGATCTCCGGCGAGAGTTTCCTTTCACCAGCACGGAGTCGGCGCCGGCGATCGCGAGCACGGCCGGCCGCTGCCCAAGCAGGCACCCGCATTGACGGTGTCGTCGTCAGCTCTCGTGTCGGGTAAGCTCACAGGCTTGTGCTTCATGAAGTCGAGGAAGTAGAGCGACATGCTAAGCACCGAACCTGTGGCTCGCGCGGAGATGCTGATCAGAAGGCCTGTGACACAGGTCTTCGAAGCGTTCATGGACCCGGCCGTCACGAGCCGGTTCTGGTTTACACGCGGCGACGGTCGGCTCGAAGAAGGTCGAGCGACGACGTGGTACTGGGATATGTACGGTGTCACGGCCGAAGTTCTCGTGAGGTCGATCGAGCCCGACAGTCGGATACTGATCGAGTGGCCGAACCCCGTCGAATGGACGTTCACTCCGAAAGGCGAAAGTGCGACGCTCGTGAGCATCGTCGAGTCGGGCTTTACCGGTACCGATGACGAAAAGGTCGCCCGAGCCATCGATTCGATGGGCGGTTTCACGCTCGTTCTCGCTGGCTGCAAGGCGTACTTGGAGCACGGCATCGAGCTCAACCTGATCGCCGATCACAATCCGGATGGGGTCGTCGGGGGCTGAGTGAGCGGTCTCCGGCGCGGCGACCGGTCGGATCTTCTCTACGCAGTGCTTGTTCGCGAGGTTCTCGTCTACGAGCGCCGACGCATTCGGGCTCGTAGACGAGATATCAGCGCGGCGCGAACGCCCAATACTTGCTGCCGGCGAAGTTGAGTCCCGTCACGACGATCGTGGTCAAGAGCCAGATCGGTATGCGCTCGTGCCCGCGCACGTCGACAAGAACGAACATCGCCGCACTGCTCAGCAGCAGCCCGAGCAGATTGACGAGCGCAAAGCGGACGAACTGCCCGCGACGACGAGACCGCACCTTGAACGTCCACGATCGGTTTAGCAAGAAACTGTTCACGACGCCGGCGCCGTAGCCGACGGCGGTTGCTGCCGCGGCTTGCATCGATTCGATATCGACGGTGAAAAGGCGAAGCGGCGCCGTCCCGAGACCCGCGAGCTCGAGCGCGACGTAGCAAAGCTCGAACACGATGAAGCTTACCCCCGTGTTCAGCACTCCGACGAGCCCGAAAGACGCAAGCTCGCGGCCTTTGATCGATGCGCCGATCAATGCATCGATATCTGAGCTTCGGCGGCGCGGACGTCCGTTCGCGCCTCCTTGCCGGCCGGGCGCCGAACGATCTCTCGGATGACGAAATTGGGTCTGTGCTTGCTCTCGATGTACAAGCGTCCGAGGTACTCCCCAAAGATTCCGAGCACGATGAGCTGGGCACTGCTCAAGATCAGCACGGCGACGATGACGCTCGCCCACCCTTGGATCGCATTGCCCGTGAGCCAGCTTCCGAGCGCATAGAAAAGCCCGAGAAGGCCCAGAATGCCGAAAACGAATCCCAACGCGGATGCGATTCTCAGCGGCCTGACCGAGAAGCTCGTGATCGCGTCGACCGCGAAACGCAACATCTTGCGCAACGGATACTTCGTCGTCCCGGCGTAGCGCTCTTGCCGTTCGTAAACGATCGGCACCTGGCGAAACCCCAGCCAGCTCACCATCCCGCGGACGAATCTGTACTGCTCGGGCATATCGTTAAGACGATCGAGGACGCGACGGCTCATCAATCGGAAGTCGCCCGTATCCGTCGGAATGCGGATGTCGACCAGCCCGTTCAGGATCCGATAGAACGCCGCGGCGGACCACCGCTTGAACCGGGTCTCGCCGAGCCGCGCGGCTCTCTGGCCGTAAACGACGTCAGCGCCTTCGTCCATCATCCGCATCATCTGCGGCAGCAGCTCCGGCGGATCCTGCAGATCCGCATCGAGCACCAGAATCCGGCCGCCATTGCATACCGACAAGCCGGCGGTCAACGCGAGCTGATGTCCGAAGTTGCGCGATAGGTTCACGCCGGCGACGTGGGGGTCCGACGCCGACAAGCTCGAGATCAGCGGCCACGTCCGATCAGACGAGCCGTCGTCGACGAGCACGAGCTCGTACGCGCTGCCGACGGCGGCGGCGCAAGCCGCCGTCACCCGCCGGTACAGCTCCGGAAGGCTCTCCTCCTCGTTGTAGCAAGGCACCACGACAGAAAGACGGCAGAATGCGTTCGGCTGCAAGCACCCGTCAGTCATATCGCCCCCTCCTCGACGGGCCGCCGCGCGGCGCTCCGGATATCCCGTAAGGGCGGCTCTCGTAGACGCTCAGCTGCTTGCGCGTGCAAGCAAAATGCCAACACCGCGATGAGCGCGGCTCTGAGACGACAGGGCAGGGCGAATCGAAGCGAAGGGGCGCGGTCGCGAGGCGGGAAGCCTGTATAGAGCGAACTAGATGCCGGGCACGTGCGCGTTCCGTTCCCGAAATTGCGAGAGCGTCTGGAATGTCGTTGGCGGCATCCGATCGGCCCTGGCGGACCTTACGGCCACTTCGAACGGATCGGCGTCGCCCGGCAAGCGCTGTCGCTAATCAGTAGAGCTTCCTTGGTGGAAAATTGTCGTCTCCGGGGGCCGACGAGCGCGAACGGCGGACGGCCGCTGTCCGTGTCAGGTGCGCGAGTGGTTGATCGCGAGCCAGTAGAAGCCGACCTGAGCCGCGACCTCGACGAGCGATGCGAAGTCGAGCGGCTTCACGATATAGCTGTTCGCGCCGCAGCTATAGCTGTTCACGATGTCCTTCTCTTCCTTCGACGACGTCATGATGACGACGGGGATATGGCGCGTGCGCTCGTCATTCTTGACGATTCGCGTGACCTCGATGCCGTCGACCTTCGGCATCTTGAGGTCCAGCAGGATCAGGCGCGGCGATTCGCTGCTGCGGCCTTCGAACTCTCCCCGCCGGAACACGTAGTCGAGCGCCTGCTCGCCGTTCTTCACCCAGACGACGTTGTTCGCGAGATTGTGCTTCTTCAAGCCGCGGATCGCGAGCTCCGCGTCGTGGGGATTGTCCTCGGCCAGCAGGATCTCTACGTGCTCATACTCCTCCATCGCCGACCTCCTTCGGTAGTGTGAAATAGAACGTGGCACCTTCGCCCAGTGTCGCATCCGCCCACACGCGGCCTCCATGCCGCAGCACGATGCGTTGCACGAGCGCGAGACCGACGCCGGTCCCCGGAAACTCGCTGTCGTCGTGAAGCCGCTGGAACACGCCGAAGAGCTTCGCCTTGTAGCGCGGATCGAATCCCGCGCCGTTGTCCCGAACGTAGTAGACGTGCTCGTGCTCCTCGCTGATCGCACCCACCTCGACGATAGGCTGTTCCGCTTTGGAGGAAAACTTGATCGCATTCGACAGCAGGTTCACCCAGACCTGCTCGAGCAGGGCACGGTCTCCGCAAGCGCGCGGCAACCGGCCGACGCGCAGCTCGACGCGGTCGCCGCCGGCGTCGGCGCGCAATCTCGTGAAGACGTTGTCGACGAGCCCCTTCATGTCGAGCTCGGCGAGATCGATGGACTTGCGGCCGAGCCGAGAGAAGGCCAGCAATTCGTCGATCAGCGTGCCCATACGCGCGGCTTCGGAGCGGATGATGCCTAGCTTGCGCTGGGCTTCCGTGTCGAGGTCCTCGGCATGGTCGGTCCAAAGCAGCTCCGCGAAGCCTCCGATCGCGCGCAGCGGCGCTCGCAGGTCGTGGGAGACCGAGTAGCTGAAGCTCTCGAGCTCTTTGTTCGCTGCTTCGAGCTGCACCGTGCGCGCCGCGACGCGCTGCTCGAGCTCGGCGTTCAGGGTCTTCAGCTCTTCCTGCGTGCGTTCGAGCACGCCGGTACGGTCGCCAACCTCGTCGAGCATGTTGTTGAACGCGTCGACAAGCACGCCGATCTCGTCGTCAGACGTTTTTGCGGCCCGCCCCGAGAAGTCGCGCTTCTCGAGCACGTCCCGGGCGATATCCACGATCGACGCGATCGGGCCGGTGATGCCCCGGTGTAGCCGATGCGCGATGAGCGCGGCGACCGCGAGACTCGCAAGCAGGACCGCGCAGAGAATCGCAAGGTAGCTCGCGAGCCGGCGACCGACGTCGTAGCGGGCCTGCACGTAGACGGTACCGAGTATCTCTTGGTCGGCGATGACCCGCTTGAAGAACTCGAGTCTGTCGCCCACGAAGTGATAGCCGTCGCTCTGCGGGAGGTCCGGCAACGACTCTCCGTCCGCGACGTAATGCGCGAACAGCGCGCCGTTCGCGGTGTAGGTCGCCGCCGCCGTCACGGCCGGCTTTGCGCGCAACAGCCCTAGGAACTCGGTCGCCGGCTGCGGGTCGTCGAACTCGAGCGACGGCGTCATCGCGAGCGCGAGGATATTCGCCGTCGCCGTGACGTCGCTGACGAGCGTCTCCCGGAAGCGGCGTAAGTCGTAGTACGCGACGGCTGCGGCGGTGATCAGCAGCGCGCAGCCGGTGGTTGCGAGCACTGCGAGCAACAGCTTGTTGCGAACCGAGCGGGTAATGCTGCGGAACATCATTATGAGCCCTACGCACGCGTTCCGTGACGGCGAGCATGCCCGAATGCATGCGCAGGCCGCATCGCGGCTTCGTCCAGATCCATCTCGAAGCGCACGCGCCCGCTCGCGCGGACGAAGGAGACGACGATGCCCGACGATGCACCCGCCGTGCGCCGGGCGCATGCGAGGGCGCGACCGACGCGGGCCGCGAGCGCCGTCGTTCCGTTCATGTCAGCGCTTGACCGCGGCGCGTGCTATCTCGTGCCGCCTGGCAGACGCCGAGGAGATCGGACGGCATCAGACCGTTCACCGAGCGCAGCCATTCGCCGAGATCGGAACGAGGCATCGGCGGGCACACCAGATAGCCCTGAACGGATTCGCAGCCGAGCTCGCACAGCGCTCGCAATTGCTTTTCGGTCTCGACGCCCTCGGCGATCGTCCGTAAGCCGAGCGACGCGGCCAGCGAGATCGTCGTCTGCACGACCGAGCGGCCTTGCACGCCTTCGTCGAGCTGGTTGACGAAGCTGCGATCGATCTTGAGGCAGTCCACCGGCAGCCGAGACAGCACGCTGAGCGACGAGTATCCTGTGCCGAAATCGTCGATCTGAATGGAGACGCCGCGATCCCGCAGCTTGACGAGCAGGGCGATCGTGTCGTCGATCCGCTCCATCAGCATGCTTTCGGTGATCTCGAGCTCGAGGTTCGGCTGCTCCCGCTTCTGAGCCCCGACGACGTCCAGCACGTTACGCGCGAAGTCGTGCTGTCGCAGCTGCAACGGCGACACGTTGACCGCGACCGCGAGCGGCGTGCCGTCGGCGGAGCGCAAGTCCGCCGTCTCGTCGAGCGCCTGCTCGATCACCCAGCGTCCGACGTTATCGATGAGGCCCTCGGCCTCGAGCATCGGCACGAACACGTCGGGCCTGACGAAGCCGCGCGCCGGATCACGCCAGCGCAGCAGCGCTTCGACACCCTCCACCCGCCCGGTCGACAGCGATACCTTCGGCTGATAGTGCAAGCTGAAGCCGCGCTCCGTCACGGCGCGGCGCAGACTGTTCATCAGATTGAGGCGCCGTGCCGCCTCGACGTTCATGTCCGCGTTGTGCCGCAGATACTCCTGGCGGGCATCCTTCGCTCGGGCGAGCGCCGTCTCGGCGCCGTTCAGCAGCGCATTCGCGTCCTCGCTGTCATGAGGGTAGATTGCGATGCCGACGCGGATCGAGAGCCGGACCTCCTGCTCGAGCAGATCGAGCGGGTCCTGAAACAGCGCGAGCACGCGTGCGAGCAGCACGTCGGCGACCTCGCCGTCGTCGACGAGATAGGTATGCGCCGCATAGGTCCCGCCGCCGAGGTGCGCGACCGACTGCGCGTTACCGAAGAAGCTCTTCAGGCGCTCCGCGACGAGCTGCAACGCGAGGTCGCCGGCCGCACGGCCGAGGCTATCGTTGACGACGCTCAGACTCTTGATGTCGAGCACGAGCACGGCGAGCGGCCGTCGCCCGCCGACCGCAATGGCTCTGCCGAGCCGTCTCAGATACAGCTTGCGTTTCGGCAGCGTCGTAACGGGATCGAAATACTGCAGGAAGCGCGCGGCGTCCTTGCTATGCAGGTACTGCAGCGCGAACGCGATATTGCTCGATACCTGCGCTAGCAGATCGAGCTCGGCCGCTTCGAATACATGAGCCTCCGCGGCATGCAGATGCAGAACGCCGACCGGCGTCTTGTCGAGCAGCAGCGGCAGCGCCGCCGAAGCGCGCAGCCCGAGACTGCGTAGCTCCTCGCGCGCCGCCAAACCGGGCGCCGCTTCATGATCCTCGACGACCACGGGCCGGCCCGTTCGCAGCGCGCGTGCCACGGGCCCATCGCCGTCGAGCGATTCCTTGGGCAGAGCGCGCGTTCGCCGCTCGTTGACCGCGCGTCGAATGATCGGGACGTCGCCCTCCGCGGGCCGCAAGTAGATCGTGGCCGCGCAGTAGCCGCCGCGGCGCACCGCGATACGGCATGCCTCCTCGAGCAATTCCTCGCGCGCGCGAATGCGCAGCATCGCGGTGTTGGCCTCGGACAGGAACCTGAGCGCGCGGTTCAGCCGCTGGATTCGCAGCTCCTGGCTCTTACGCTCGGTGACGTCGCGGTCCGCTCCGCGGAGCCCGAGAAAGCGGCCTTCATCGTCGTGCACGACGACGGCGTCGCGGTCTATCCAGCGCGGTTCCCCGCCGTTCGCAACGCAACGCAGCGTCGCTTGAGCGAGCTGCTTCTTGCCGCTCTTCAGCTCGTCCCACAACCCGGCGAAGACGGCCATGTCGCTTGGATGACAGTAGCTCGCCATGTCTTGGCCGAGCACCTCGTGCTGACCGTAGCCGAGCACGCGCTCGACGCTCGGGCTCGAGAACGTATAGCGGCCTTCCTCGTCGCATTCCCAGATCCATGCGTGGGAGGTGTTGATGATGTCGCGTAAGCGGGCCTCCCGCGCCCGAAGCATCTCCTCGGCGAGGTCGCGGGCCCGGATAATCTCGGCTTGACGTAACGCGCCTTGGATCGCCGGCACGAGCCGGTTCAGGTTGTCCTTCAAGACGTAATCCGCGGCGCCGCGCTTCAGAGCGTCGATCGCGCGCTCTTCTCCGATCGTGCCGGAGACGAAAATAAAGGGAGTCCCGGGCGCGACGGCGGCTGCGATCTGCATCGCCGTGAGCCCGTCGAACTCCGGCAGGGAGAAGTCCGAGATGATGACGTGCGGAGCGAAGTCCGCGACGGCTGAACGAAAATCGCGCTCGGTCGCGACGACGCGATGAGTCGCATCCAGCTCGCCCTGGCGAAGCTGGCGCACGACCAGCTCGGCATCAAGCGGATTATCCTCGAGGATGAGAATACGTACGGGCTCGGTCACCGGCTCTCGTGCAGTTGTTGCTACGGAAGCGTCGCACAGCGTAGTTGTATGCGCAACCCATACACGTGGCCGCGTGACGTCCGCTCGGGGCAGGCGGAACATGGTCGGCTCTAGGATATTGCCGCGTGCCGTCGGCGCCAGGAGAACGTTCACAGTAACGCGTCACGCGTCGCTGCGAGCTGGTCGGCATGTTCCATAATGCAGCGCTGCTGGCCTGGCCTACGAGCTTCGCGCCACTTCGCTTTGCGGCCGCGCCGGGCGCGAGGCTCGTCGTTTTCACGCGTCGCGTGCGTGGCAGGTCATTAGACGAAGGTCCAAGTTACCGGGGCTCGAGCACCCGCTAGCATCGAGGCGCGCTGCCGAGCCGTGACGGCGGCAGGGAGGCTCTATGCGGAAGTTCATCTCGAGCGCTGCCGGTCCGGCGCTCCTCGTCGCGGCGTGCGTCGCAGGCGCGCAAGAGAACCAGCGCGACCTCGTCGTGCTGACCACCGACAACCGGCTCGAGGGCGAGCTCGTCGAGCTCTCGCGCGGCACGCTGACGTTCTCGATCGACGGAGCGGGAGCGGTCGAGATCGACTGGAGCAATGTCGAAGCGCTGACGAGCCCGCGCGAATTCGATGTCGAGCTCGGCTCCGGACAGCGGCTTACCGGGTCGATCTTGTCGCCGTCACCCGGACGGCTCGCCGTCAGCGGCGGCACGGCCGCCGTCGCCGTCGAGACCGAGGACGTGATCCGCATTACTCCGATCGCGGCCACGGCCGCCGAACGCACCTCGGGCTACGTCGATTTCGGCATCGATCTTCTCACCGCGAACGACGAGCTCGACTTGAGGCTCGATGCGGAAGCCGAGAACCGGATGCGCAATTACCTGACGACGCTCTCACTCGACACGATCGTCAGTGAGGTCGATCGCGAAACGGCGCAGAGGCGCAACTACTTCCAGATCAGATCGCGGCGCTTGCTCGAGAATCGCTGGTTCGCGATCGGCCGCTTGCACCTCGAAGAGGACCTCGAGCTCGATCTCGATACGAGAACGCTAGTCGGCTTCGGCGCCGGCCGCAACCTGGTCCAGTCGAATCGTGCCGCCTTGGCGCTGTATGGAGGCCTTGCCTGGGATCGCGAGCGATATCGAGGCATTCCGGGTACGCAGGACAGCGCCGAGGCGTTCGTGTCGGCCGAATGGGACTGGTTCGAGCTCGGCGGCGACACCCAGGTCGGTGTGAATGCGACGACGTTCTTCAGCTTCGACCGCTCCCGAAGGCGCGTCGAGCTCGACGCGCGCTTGCAGCGCGCGATGCTCGGCAACGTGCACTGGAGCGTGAGCCTCTACGAAAGCTACGACAGCGATCCGCCCGAGGGACTCGAGAAGAGCGACCTCGGGCTCTCGTTCGCGATCGGGCGCGCGTTCTGAAGGCGGCGGAGACACGAGCGCCGCTGGCACCGTTGGTGCAGAAACCGCCAGAGGCTCGAGAGCATGAGAGCTCGATCCGGATGCACGGCCGTCCTGGCATCCTCCGCGTGCTGCGTCGCGCCTGGGTCGAATACGAGCGTGATCGCGCACGCTACCTCGCCGCGGCGATGGCGTACTACGCCTTCGTCTCGCTCGTGCCGCTGCTCCTCCTGCTGTTATCGGGGCTCGGCCTGCTGCTCCGCTTCTCCGACGAAGCCGCCGAGGCGCAGCGCCAGGTGCTCGAGCAGATCGAGATCCGATTCGGGAGCGAGGTGCACGCGACGATCGAGAGTCTGCTCTACGCGTTGCAGCAGGAGTCGATCGGCGCGACCGTGCTCGCTGTCGCGGGTCTTCTGCTCAGCGCGTCGGTGCTGTTTCGACATCTAAGACTGAGCTTCCGGGCGATCTGGAAGCGTGATCCTCCGCTGATCGCCGGGCGCGTCGGCAGCGTCGTCCGGCAGACGCTTCTCGAGCGGGCCGTCTCGTTCGTGATGGTGCTCGGCGGTGGCGCACTGCTTCTCGCCGCTCTCGCGCTGATGGCGGTCTCTCAATGGATCGCGCGCGCGCTCGGCGGGCTGCCCCTGCTGGGATGGATCGAGCGAATGCTCCCGCCGGTCGGCGCGCTGCTGCTCGCGGCGGCCACGTTCGCGATCCTGTACAAGTCCCTGCCGCCCGTCCGTCTTCGCTGGCGAGACGTGTGGCTCGCCGTGGCTCTCTCGACCGTCGCGTGGGGCGTCGCCGCCGAGGCGCTCACGCTCTACGGGCTCTATTTCGGAAGCGCGCCGAGCGCGTCCGGCGCGTTCGGCGCGTTGCTCGTGCTCATGCTGTGGATGAACGCCGTCTTCCAGATGCTGTTCTTCGGTGGCGAGCTGTGTAAGGTGGTCGCCGGGAATCGGCCACTCCGGCCGCGGGAATGAAGGCGAGCAGCGCGAGGCCGGCGAGCACGAAAAAGGATACCTTGAGCGCGACGAGACGCGCCTCGGTATTGATGCGTACCGCCTCTCTGATCTCCTCCGGGGTCGCGTTCGTGCGCTCGAGCGTGCGCAGTAGTCGATCGTTGCTCACGAACGAAGCGTTGTCGAGGTCGAACTGCGCCCGCAGGTCCGCGGAGATCACCGGATTCGCGGACACGTGGCGCTGCACGCTCGAGCCGAGCACGCCGATCAGGAGCGCGGCTGCGAGGGCCGTGCCGACGCCCGAGCCGAGAAAACTCGTGCTGCCGCACACGGAGCCGACTTCCCCCGCCAAGTCCTTCGGCACGGTGGATGCGAGCAGCTTGAACACGACGGTTGCGAGAGCCCCTTCGCCGAGCCCGGTGACGATCAGGCCGAGCACGACCATCGTGTCGCTCCAGTCGTTGCGGACGGTTGCGCCGAGCAGCGCGAGCCCGCACGCGACGAGCAGAAACGCCGCCCGTGCAATGCGCCGCGCGCCGAGCCGCGAGTCGACGCGTACGACGACGATCGCGGTCACGAAGCTCGCCAGCGTGAAAGGCACGAGCGCGAAGGCCGTGTAGAGGCTCGTGCGTCCCTGCACGACCTCGATGTAGAGGGGGATCAGGAAGGTCAAGCCCGCGCCGATCGCGCCGATCGCGAACATCGACAACAATGCGCACCGCTCCGGGATGCCGCCGATCAGCTCGGGCGAGAGGAGCGGCATCACGCCGTGCGCTCGGCATCGGCGCGTCCACGCGATGAAACCGTACAACAGCAGCATGCCCGCGAGGATCGCGACGGGTGCTGGCGACAGATCGAAGAGCCGGAGCGGCGCCGCCGACCGTGCTCGCCACGCGCCCCAGTACGCGATCCTGTCGGCGCCGACGCCGATCAGCAGTATAGCGGCCACGGCGAAGATGAAGCCGACGGCGTCGATATGGATCGTCGCGCGGGTGTCGGTGCCGCGCAGCCGAAGGCTCGACAGGCAGAGCCCGGCCGCGAAGACGGCGAGCAGCGCGAACGTCAGACGCCATTGCACCGAAGTCGCGAGATAGCCGGCGACGAGAAAGGCCGGCGCGATGGCGAGGGCCTGCACGCCGCCGAGCCAGCCGAGCGCCCGAGACTGCTGACGGCCGGCGTAGTGGTCCGAGATCGCCACGACCGAGGTCGGAATCAACGCCGCCGATGCCATGCCTGCGATCGTCTGCGCGAGCATCATCGAGCCTGCGTCTCGAGCGGCGGCCATCAGCACCATCGCCACGGCCATCGTCGCGGCGGTCGCTCGGTACACGCGCCGTGGGCCGAAGCGCTGGGCCATCCGCGCGCCGAGCATGATGAACGCGGCGACGACGAGGAAGTGCAGCACGATCGCGGTCTTCACCGAGCTCGCGGACGTGCCGAGACCTTCCGCAAGCGCGTCGACCGACACCTTGAGCGTCGTGAGATTGAAGACGAGGAGCAGGTGCGCGAGCGTGACGACGATCAGCGGCATCCACGAGACGCGCTTCTCGGCGGCTGCGGCCGGTGTCGGGACCGACCGCGCCACAGGATCACTCGCGGCCCGGAGCGTTGTCCTGCGCGTGACCCGGCAACGCACCGGACGGGAAGAAGGCGAGCAGCGCGAGGCCGGACAGCGCGAAGAACGAGATCTTGAGCGCCACGAGCCGCGCCTCCGTGTTGATCCGCACCGCTTCGCTGGTTTGCTCGTCGGTCGCGGCGGTCGTCGCGAGCGCGTCGAGCAGGCGATCGTTGCTGACGAACGGCACCTCGTTCAGATTGAACTCGGCCTTCAGCTCGTCCGGGATCAGCGGATTATGGACGAGGTTACGGTGCACGCCGGCGCCTAGAACGCTGACGACGAGCGCGGATGCTACCGCGGTGCCGACGCCGGCGGCGAGGTTGTTCGTGCAGCCGCGCAGCGATCCGACATCGCCTGCGAGCTCCTTCGGCGACGCGGAGACCAGCACGTTGAAGAGGAGCGCGACCAAGGCGCCTTCGCCCATGCCCGCGAGCGTCATCCCGGCGACGACCATGCCGCCGCCCCATTCGTTGCGAATGATTGCAGCGAGAAGCACGAGCGCGACCGTCGTCACGAGGAACGCGCCGCGCGCGATGAGCCGAGGGCTCGCGAAGCGATACAGACCGACGACGAGCACGGCCGCCGCAAAGCTCGCGAGCGAGAACGGAATGACCGCTGCGGCCGTGTCGAGACCGGTGCCGCCCTGGACGACCTGAATGTAGAGGGGGATCAAGAACGTGAGCCCGGAGCCGATCGCGCCGATCGTGAACATCGCGAGCAGCGCCCCGCGCTCCGTCGCCGTGTCGAGGACATCGAGCGCGACGAGGGGTGTCCGGCCGAGCGCCTCGCGCCGCCGTGACCACACGACGAACGCCTCGATCGAAAAGAGGCCCGCGACGATCATCAGCGGCGCCGGCGACATGTCGAGAACGCTGAACGGCGCGGCAGGCCGTGCGAGCAGCCCGCCCCAATCCGTGAGGTTGTTCGCACCGACGCTGATCAGCACGACCGCCGCGGCCGCGAGCACGATGCCGATCCAATCGATACTGATCCCAGGGCGCGTCGGCCGCACGTCGAATCTGCCGCTCAACAGATAGACGAGGCCGGCGACCGCGACGAGCCCGAAGAACGTGAATCGCCACCCGACGGTCGTCGCGATATACCCCGCGATCAGGAAGGCGAGCACGATCCCGAGTGCCTGTGCGCCGCCGAGCCACGCGAGGGCCTTCGCGCGCTGGTGGCCGCTGTAGTGGTCCGCGATCATCACGACGAGCGCCGGGACGAGCCCGGCCGCCGCAAGTCCCGCGACGACCTGCGCGACCAGCATCATCGGAACGCCTCGGCTCAACGCCATGAGGACCATGGCGCCGCCGAACAGCGCGACTGTGAGCCGAAACACGCGCCGAGAGCCGAGCACCTGCGCGATGCGTGCACCCAGCATGATGAGGCCCGCGACGACGAGCGAGTAGGTCACGATCGCCGTGCCGACCGTCGTCGCCGGCGCGTTGAAGCTCGACGCGATGCCGTCGATCGACACCTGCAGCGTCGAGACGTTGAACGCCATCAGCATCTGCGCGAGCGCGATCGTGAGCATCGGCATCCACGACGCGTGCAGCTCGCTCCGGGCTTCCGCCTCCGTGACCTGTGCTGCAGCGCTCGCGGCGTCGGCGTTCACCTGTCTAACTGAGCGCACGAAGCGCCGCGACGTCCGCGCGCCGCATCAGGAACTCCGCGAGGAGCGGGACCGGCCGGCCCGTCGCGCCTTTGTCTTCCCCGGCGACGGCATTCGTTCCCGCGATGTCGAGGTGCGCCCACGGGTACTTCTTCGCAAAGCGGGCGAGGAAGCAGGCCGCGGTCACGCTGCCGGCCGGACGCCCGCCGAGGTTGCTCATGTCCGCGAAGTTGCTCTTCAACTGCTCCTGATACTCGTCCCAGAGCGGCATTCGCCATGCGCGGTCGCCGGACTCGGCGCCGCACTCGAACAGCTCGTCGCCGAGCGCGTCGTCGTTCGAGAAGAGGCCGCTCGCGACCGTGCCGAGCGCGATCACGCACGCGCCGGTCAGCGTCGCGACGTCGACGACGCATTCCGGATCGAACCGCTCCGCGTACGTCAGCACGTCGCAAAGGCCGAGCCGCCCTTCGGCGTCGGTATTCAGGATCTCGATCGTCTGGCCGGACATCGACCGGACGACGTCACCGGGCCGCGTCGCGTTGCCGCCTGGCATGTTCTCGACGGCGTTGACCGCGACGACGAGATCGATCGGCAGCTCGAGCCGCGCGACGGCTTCCATCGTGCCGAACACGCTCGCGGCGCCGCACATATCGTATTTCATCATGTCGAGGTTCTCGCCCGGCTTGAGCGAAATCCCGCCAGTGTCGAACGTGACGCCCTTGCCGATCAGCACGATCGGCTTCGCGCCGTCGCGGCCGCCGCGATAACGCATGACGATGAGCTTGCAGGGGCTGTCCGACGCCCGGCCGACCGAGAGCGCCGCATCCATGCCGAGCCTCGCCATGTCCTCGCGCTCGAGCACCTCGACCTCGATCGGCAGCTCCTTCGCCATCCGGCGCGCCGTCTCGGCGAAGTACTCCGGGGTGCAGACATTCGCCGGCAGGTTGCCGAGATCGCGTGCGAGGGCCATCCCTTCGGCGATCGCGGCCCCGCGGCGCACCGCGGTTTCGATCTCTTCGGTCACGTCGTCGCCGCCGACGAGCGCGATCTTGCGAACGCCCCGGTCGGGCTCGCTTTGCCCGTTCGTCTTCGGCGTGTCAAAGCGATAGAGCCCGTCCGCGAGCATCCGCCCGGCCTCGCGGACCCGCCAGGCGGCCGAGCGGCCCGGAAGATCGATCGCGGCGAGCGTCACGGCGGCATCCGTGGCCTTGCCGCTCCCGAGCGCCTTCGCCGCGCCGCTCAGCGCGTCACGAAACGCCTTGTCACCGAGCTTCTCCGCCGGGCCGAGACTGACGACGAGCACGCGCTCCGCCGCGATACCGGGCACGTCGTGAAGCAGGAGGGTCGCGCCGGCCTTGGTCTCGAGGTCCCCGCGCTTGATCAGCCCGGAGAGCTTTCCTTTCGAAGCGGAATCGATCTCGGCGGCCGCCGCGGGCAACGTTCCATCGGCGAACGCTCCCACGACGAGCACATTGGCTTTCATCGTCGCGGGCGCGGCCCGCGTCGCTTCGAGCTGAATCGGTCCCAAGGTGCGGCTCGTCGATTCCCGCATCGCCGTGGAGATCGGTCGAACGCTTTCGGTCGTCATCGCTTCAGGCTCCTATCTCTTACGAGCGGCCGCCGACGTCAAAGTCCCCACGGGAGACCGAATAGGTGCCAGGCGGCCAATAGCAACGTCCATACGACGAACAGGATCACGACGTACGGGAGCATCAGCGCAATTACGGTCCCGACGCCCGCCTTCGGGTCGTACTTCATCGCGAACGACACGATCAGCGCGAAGTAGCATTCAGCGGCGAGATCGCGTTCACGGGGCTGTCACCGACCCGGTACGCGGCGAGGACGGCTTCGGGGTCGACGTTCAGGCGCATCAGCAGCGGCACGAATACGGGCGCGAAGATCGCCCACTTCGGGATCGCGCCGGTCATGATCAGGTCGAGGATCGCGACGACGAGCACGAAGCCGATCAGTAACGTCAGCGCGTTGAGCCCAGCGCCTTCGAGCGCGTCGCCGAGAGATACCGCGGCGAGCGTCGCGAGGTTCGTATAGGTGAAGAACGCGAGGAACTGGCTGATCACGAACAGCAGGAAGATCAGCCCGGCGAGGCCGCGAATCGCCTTCTCCATCGCGTTGATCGCATCGACGGTGCTTCGCATCGTCCCGGCGCCGTATCCGTATGCCCAGCCCGCCGCGAGGAACACGAGCGTGACGAAGACGATCAGGCCGTTCATGAACGGCGAATCGGCGAGGATGCTGCCGGTCTCGGGATTGCGAAGCGGCGCGCCGGGCACCAGGGTCAGGAGCGCGAACACCGCAAGCGTCGCAATGAGCGCGTACGTCGCGAACCTGAGGCCGCGCGATTCCTCGGTGGCCATGCCTTCGTCGTCGCGAACCGCTTCCGGACGCTCTCCGGTATATTCCCCGAGCCGCGGCTCGACGATCTTCTCGGTGATCAGCGTGACGACGATCGTCAGCATGATCACCGACGCCACCGAGAACCAGAAATTCGCCGTTAGCTCGATCGATCGCGACGGATCGAGGATGTGAATCGCGTCGTTCGTGATCCCCGTGAGGATGCCGTCGAGCGGCTTGATCAGGATGTTGACGCTGAATACCGCGGCGACGCCGGCGAACGAGGCCGCGAGACCTGCGAGGGGATGCCTGCCGAGGCTCAGGAATGCGGCCGCGGCTAGAGGAATCAGCACGAGGTAGCCGGCATCGGCCGCAATGCTGGACATGATGCCGATGAACACGAGGATATAGGTCATCGCCTTGCGAGGCGCGACCAGCACGAGCTTGTGGATCAGCGCGCGAACGAGTCCAGCCTCCTCCGCGACGCCGACGCCGAGCATCGCGACGATGATCACCCCGACCGCCGTGAAGCTCA
>CAYMAF010000015.1:0-30883 GCA_964388365.1 uncultured Gammaproteobacteria bacterium
GCCTTCTCCCGACCGATGAGCTTTTCCGAGAGTTGCGTCGCGGCCGCCGTCGGCGCGCTGAACACCGGCGGCCGAGCTCTGCGCCGCCTGGGGCTCGAGGGTCCGTCGCTCGAGCTCGAGTCGCTCGAGCGCGCGGCACGCCGCCGAGCGGGTCTGTCCGACTTCGGCGCATGGGCTTACCGAGAGCCGCTCGAGCGCTTGCTCGACGCCTATCGGCGAGAAGCGCATCTCACGACGCTCGGCCGCATCACGGTCCGCGAGATGCTCGTGAGCTTGCTCGAGAATCTGCTGCACATCGAAGCCGAGCGTGCCGCGGATCCTTCGATCGAATCGCGGCCGATTGCCGCGCCGGTCTTCATCATCGGCCTGCCGCGCACCGGCACGACGCTGCTGCACGGGCTCATGAGCCAGGACCCCGCGAACCGCGTGCCGCTGACGTGGGAGGTCATGTTTCCCGCGCGGCGCCCGCGCGGCGACGCGGCCGCAGCCGAGCTGCGTGCGAAAACCGCGGCGCGGCTCGAATGGGCGAACCGGCTCGCGCCGGAATTCAAGCGGATTCACCCGATCGCGCCGGATCTGCCGCAAGAGTGCATCGCGATCACGGCGAACGTGTTCATGAGCATCCAGTTCCATACGACGCACGACGTGGGCTCGTACGAGGACTGGTTCGAGCGCGACTCGCAAAAGCTCGCGTACGATTTCCACTACCGATTCCTACAGCACCTCGACGCGAGCCGTCCCGGTCAGCGTTGGGTGCTGAAAGCGCCGGGCCATCTGTTCGCGCTCGATGCGCTGCTCGAGCGTTACCCGGACGCGAAGATCATCCAGACGCATCGCGATCCGCTGCGTGTGATGGCGTCAATGGCGAGCCATGCGACGGTGCTGCGCCGCGCGTTCAGCGACCGTGCGGAGCCGACCGAGATCGCGGCGGACTGGGCGGGCCGCTGGGCCGGCGCGCTCGACCGCTTCCTTTCGGTCCGCGATCTCGCGCCGGCCGATCAGTTCCTCGACGTCGCGTACGACGACATCGAGGGCGAGCCGCTCGCGACGATCGAGCGCGTCTACGAGTTCCTCGGCTGGCCGCTGACCGGCGAAGCGCGCGATGCGATGACGCGCTTCCTCGCGGCGAACCCGAAGAACAAGCACGGCGTGCACCGCTACTCGCTCGCCGAGTACGGCCTCGACCGCGACACCGAGCTCGAGCGGTTCCGCCGCTACTGCGAGCGCTTCGACGTTCCGGTGCAGGCTTAGCCGGCGCGGCACGCGGCCGTCGGCGCGGGAATCTTCCGCGGGCGCAGCGCCGCTCGCCGCGCCGCACGCGATCACGTCGAAACGCGCGCTTCCGTCCCCGGCACCGGAATCGCCCGCAGCCTCGCGACGCGGACCAGCGCCGGCGGGTGCGTATCGTAGAACGCCGAATAGAGCGGATCGGGCGTCAGGTTCGCGGCGTTGTCGCGATAGAGCTTGACGAGCGCGCGGGCGAGCGGACCGGCGCCGGTCTGCTGCACGGCGAAGTCGTCCGCCTCGAGCTCGTGCCGCCGCGACCACGATGCGGCGAGCGGCGTCGCGAAAAACGTGAACGCGGGCGCGCAGACGACGAACAGCAGCAGCGCCGCATGCGGCGACGGCAACGGGACGCCGAGCGCGGCGTAGAAGCCCTCGTGCCCCGCGAGCCACGCGAGCAGCGCGAGGCCGCCGAGCGACAGCAGCGCGGACAGCACGAGCCGCCGGCGCACGTGATTCAGCCGGAAATGCCCGAGCTCGTGCGCGAGGACCGCCTCGATCTCCGGCGGATCGAGCTTCTCGAGGAGCGTGTCGAGGAACACGATCCGCTTGTTCCTGCCGAAGCCCGTGAAGTACGCATTCCCGTGCGCGGAGCGGCGCGAGCCGTCCATCACGAAGACCCCGTCCGACGAGAACCCGCAACGGTCGAGCAACGACTGGAGCCGCTTCTCGAGCGAGACATCCTGGATTCGCGAGAAGCGATTGAAGAGCGGCGCGAAAACGCGCGGCCACGCCCACGCGAGGCCGACCATGACCGCGAGCCAGCCGACCCACGCCGGGGCCCACCACCACGCGCCGCCCCGCTCCATCAGCACGATCGCGCCGAGCGCGACGGGCGCGGCGATGACGGCGCCGATCGCGGTCCGCTTCGCGAGATCCGCGACGAACACCTGCGGCGACGTGCGGTTGAAGCCGAAGCGCGCCTCGAGCCCGAACGTGCGCCACACCGAGAACGGGACCTCGACGAGCTTGAGCGCGCCGAGCACGGTGAGCACGACCGCGAGCCCGAGCCACGGCTGCGACAGGCCTAGGCCGCGCCACAGCCCGTCCGCGGCCGCGATGCCGCCGCCGAACGTCAGCGCAAGCGCGACCGCCGCACCCACGACCGCGCCGACGCGCGCGATCCGCATCCGCGCGATCGTGTAGTCCGCGGCCGTCTCGTGATCCGCGATGGAAATCGCGTCGGCGAATAGACGAGGCACCTTCGATCGGCGGGCCGCGACGGCCGCGATCTGCCGCGTCGCGAGCCACACGCGCAGCGCGGCCCGGCACAGGACCGCGGCCAAAAACAGCGGCGCGAGCCATTCCATCTCGCTCTCCCTCAGCCCGGCACTCGACGCCGACGCGCGCCTTTCGCGCTCAGCGGCGATGATCGCGAAACACGAGCGGAATCGCGCGCGTCGGCCCGCCGGCGTTCACCGCCCGCTCGGCGTGCTCGACCGCGGCGATGACGAGACCGTGATGCGGCGACAGCTCGCAGACCGGATCGGCATTCGCGGGATCGCCGGTCAGGAGGTACGCCTGGCACCGGCAGCCGCCGAAATCCCGGCTCCGTTCCGGGCACGACCGGCACGGTTCCTTCATCCAGCCTTCGCCGCGAAAGCGGTTGAACGCGTCGGATCGATACCAGATCTCGTCGACGCTCGTGTCCTTGACGTTCGGAAACTCGAGCCCCGGCAGGATCCGCGCCGAGTGGCACGGCAGCGCGACGCCGTCCGGCGCGATCGTCAGGAAGATCGAGCCGAGCCCGTTCATGCACGGCTTCGGCCGCTTCTCGAAGTAGTCCGGAACGACGAAGTAGATCCGCATCCGCTGTCCGATCCGCTCGCGAAAGCGATTCGTCGCCTCCTCGGCGCGCCGCACCTGCTCGCGGCTCGGCAGCAACGCATCGCGGTTCTTCCATGCCCACCCGTAGTATTGCGTATTCGCGAGCTCAAGATACTCCGCTCCGAGCCGATCGGCCATCTCGAGGATATCCTCGATGTGGTCGATGTTCAGCCGGTGCAGGACAACGTTCAGGACCATCGGGTAGCCGTAGCCTTTGATCAGCGCAGCGACCTTCGATTTCAAATCGAACGTGCGCGTGCTGCTCAAGAAATCGTTGATCTCGCGCGTCGAGTCCTGGAACGAGAGCTGGATATGATCGAGCCCGGCCTCCTTCAGCGCGCGGATTCGCGGCTCGGTCAGCCCGACGCCGGACGTGATCAGATTGACGTAGTACCCGAGCCGGTGCGCCTCGGCGACGATCTCCTCGACGTCGCCGCGCGCGAGCGGCTCGCCGCCGGACAGCCCGAGCTGGACCGCGCCGAGCGCACGCGCCTCCCGCAGCACCCTGACCCAATCGGACGTATCGAGCTCGGACGCGATGCTCTTCATGTTCGTCGGGTTGTAGCAAAACACACAGTGGAGCGGACAACGGTAGGTCAGCTCGCAGAGCAACCACAGCGGCGGGCCGATCGCGGGAGACACGGAGCGTGCCTCGGCGCTCATTCGTCGATCTCGAGCCAGCGCCGCTCGACTGCAAGCGCGACGAACGCCTCGACATCGGCGGCGAGGCCGTTCGTCTCGAACGCCCGCTCGAGCTCGTCGACGATCGCCTCGAGCGTCCGCGTGCCGTCACAGCGGCTCATGATCGCGCCCGCGCTGCCGTTGAGCTTCACGATGCCCTCGGGATACAGCAGCACGTGCGCCTGCTGCGCCGCCTCCCACTGCAAGCGAAAGCCGCTGCCGAGCCGTGGCTTCGCGGTCGCCGAGATGCCGCTCATGTCGTCACTCCGTAGCGCTGCGCGAGCGCATCGTTCATCTGCCAGAGCACGTCGAGCTTGAACTTCAAGATCTCGAGCGCGCGCTCCTGCAGCGCTCGCGTCGCGGAGAAATGCTCGAACGTCACCGCGAGCCCGTGCTCGACGTCGCGGTTCGCGAGACCGACGCGGCTTTGGAAATACGCGAGCCCCTCGCGCTCGATCCACGGGTAGAACTCGGGCCAGCCCGCAAGACGCTGCTCGTGGATCTCGGGCGCGAAGAGCTCGGTCAGCGACGAGCAGACCGCCTCCTGCCACGGCGCCCGACGCGCGAAATCGACGTACGCGTCGACCGCGAAGCGCACGCCCGGCAAGAGGTCCTCGAGGCTCTCGACGCGCTCGCGCGAAAGCCCGACCGCATCGGCGAGACGCAGCCACGACTCGATGCCGCCGTCGTCGCCGCCGTGCCCGTCGTGATCGAGAATCCGCAGCACCCATCGGCGCCGCAAGCCGCGGTCCGGGCAGTTCGACAGGATCGCCGCATCCTTGATCGGGATCGAGATCTGGTAGTAGTAGCGGTTCGCGACCCAGCCCCGGATCTGCTCGCGGCTCGCGCGGCCGCTGTTCAACATCACGTTGAACGGATGATGGATATGGTAGTGGCGGCCGAGCGCGCGCAGCCGCCGCTCGAACTCGTGCCGCCCCCAAGGCGCATCGCTCAAAGCTCGATCTCCATGCCGTCGAACGCGACCTCGACGCCGCGCCGCTCGAGCTCGGCGCGCTCCTCGGAGCGCTCGTCGAGGATCGGATTCGTGTTGTTGATGTGGATCAGGATCTTCCGGGTCGCGTCCGGCAGCGCCGCGAGGCGCTCGAGCATCCCGCCGGGGCCGCTCTGCGGCAGATGGCCGATATCGCGCGCGCGCTTGCTCGAGACGCCGACGCCGATCATCTCGTCGTCGTCCCAAAACGTGCCGTCGACGAGCACGCAGTCGGCCGAGCGCATCGCAGCCTCGATCGGCGCGTCGATCTCGGCAAGCCCAGGCGCATAGAATGCGGACTTTCCGGATGCGGTATCACGCAGCACGAGCGCGATATTGTCGCCGGGCAACGGCGCGTGACGACTCGGCGAGAACGGCGGCGGCTTGCTCGCGACCGGCAGCGCGCGCCACTCGACGCCGTCGGCGCCAGGAACCGTGAACGCTTCGCCGTCGAGCGCGATCCGGCGGCGCTCGACGCCGCAATAGTGCTCGAGCACGCCGAGCACCGGATTACCGCGCGTCAGGTCCTCATGGACCCGATCGGTGCAGTAAACCGTCCACGGCGTGCCCGACTCGCGGAGCAGATAGAGGCCGACGGTATGGTCGATCTGCGCGTCGGCGAGGACGATCGCGGCGATGCCGGTATCGCGCGGTCCGCGCCGCGGTTTCGCCGGCGCGTGCGCGTCGAGCTGCGCGCGAAGATCCGGCGACGCGTTCACGAGCGCGAACGAATCGCCGCCGCGGCCCGAGACCGCGATCGACGACTGCATCCGCGGCATCGCCCGCAGCGTGCCGTCGCGCACGCCCGCGCAATTCCGACAGTGACAATTCCACTGCGGGAAGCCGCCGCCGGCGGCCGATCCGAGAACGGTAATGCGCATCGGTCGAAGGGGCGCGGAGCCGCGGCGTCCCGGGGGGAACCGCCGCGCCCGCGCCGTGGATCGTCAGCGGTTCGAGATATACATCGTGATTTCCATGCCGAACCGAAGATCGATCGCTTGCGGTGTCTCCCAACGCATGGTGCTCTCCTTGGAATCGCGGCCCGTTTCGGCCTCAGCCAGCATCGCGGAACGGGGCGAACGCGCGATACCGGCGTTTCATGAATCTCGGCTCATGATTTTCATGAACACGCGGCCCCGGACGTGACCCGCCCGAGCCGACTGATGCACACTCCGGTGAGCCATGACGCTGCGTATGCGCCTCAATCTCGTCGTCGCGGGTCTCTCGGCCGCGTTCGTCGCCGTTCTCCTCGCCGCGGAGGTGAAGAGCGCGCGCGCGTCGATCCGGGAGGAGATCACGGCAGCGAATCGCGTCGCGGCGCAGCTCCTCGGCCAGCTCGCATCGCTCGAGCGGCACGGCGCGGGGCCGGAGCTGGTGCTCGAGTTCCTCGACGCGCTCGGCCGGGTCCGCGCGCACGACATCACGCTAGTCTCGCCGGCGGGCGACGTGCTGTATCGCTCGCCGGCATCGACGTGGAAAGCCGGACGCGACGCGCCCGGCTGGTTCGACCGGCTGCTCGCTCCGGCCGAGTTTCGCCAGCGGTTCGAGCTGCCCGACGGCAGCATGCTGCTGCTCGAGGCGGACGCGTCGCGTGCGGTGCTCGACGCGTGGGACGCGTTCGTCTGGCTCGTCGCGGTCGCCGCGGTGATGCTCGCGGGCGTGAACGGCGCGGCCTTCTGGTTCGTCGGCCGTGCACTCCGGCCGATCCCGGTCATCGTCGATGGGCTTGCTCGGCTTCGCGGCGGAGAGCTCGGCTTCCGGCTGCCGCCGCTCGAAGGCGCCGAGGCACGGGTCATCGGCGATGCGTTCAACGCGATGGCCGCGGCCGTCGAGGACAAGGTCAACGCCGAGCGCAAAGCGCGCGAGGCGGAGCTCAAGCTCGAGGAGCGGCGCGAGCTCGGCCGCTTGATCGAGCAGCGCATCGAGGAGGAACGTCGGCTGATCGCGCACGAGCTGCACGACGAGTTCAGCCAGTCGGTGACCGCGATCCGCAGCCTCGCGGCCGCGATCGTCGCGCGGCCCGACGGCGCGGCGGACGAGACGCGCGAGACCGCGCGGCTGATCGCCGACGAGGCCGGACGCCTCTACGACGCGATGCACGGCCTGATTCCGCGGCTCGAGCCGCTGACCCTCGACTCGCTCGGGCTCGGCGAGACGCTCGAGAATCTCGTCCGCGACTGGCAGCGGCGCTGCCCGACCGTCGCGCTGTCGGCGCACTATGCGATCGACTGCGATCTCGGCCACAGCGTCGCGTTGACGATCTACCGCATCGTCCAGGAAGGGCTGATCAACGCGCTGCGGCACGGGCAGCCGAGCTGCGTCGAGATCGACGTCTCGGCCGACGGCGACCGGGTCCGGGTCACGGTCGAGGACGACGGCCGCGGCCTGCCGCCGAACTGGACGCGTCCCGGCCGCTTCGGGCTGCGCGGCCTCGCCGACCGCGTCGAGCGCCTCGACGGCCGCTTCGAGGTCGCGGACCGCTCGCCTCGCGGCGTGCGGCTCGCGGCCGAGATTCCGCTGACGGCGACGGAGCCCGCATGATCCGCGCACTGCTCGTCGACGATCACGCCGTCGTGCGCACGGGCTTTCGCCTGCTGCTGCAGACGCACGAAGAGATCACCGTGATCGGCGAGGCGGCCTCCGGCGAGGAAGCCTGCCGACTCTACGCCGAGCTCGAGCCCGACGTCGTGCTGCTCGACATCGCGATGCCGGGAATGGGCGGGCTCGAAGCATTGAAACGAATCCGCGCGCGGGACCATCGCGCGCGCGTGCTCGCGCTCTCGGCGCACGATGATCCGATGCACGCCCGCCGCGCGCTGCGCGAGGGGGCGCTCGGGTTCCTGTCGAAACGCAGCGCGCCCGAGACGCTGATCGAAGCGATCACATCCGTCGCGGCGGGCGGCCGGTTCATCGACGCCGAGGTCGCTCGCAAGCTCGCGCTCGACGAGATCGAAGGCGGCGGACGATCGCCGCTCGAGCGGCTATCGGAGCGGGAGTTCGACGTCTTCCTGAGGCTCGCGCGCGGCGCGACCGTGCAGAAGATCGCCGACGAGCTGAAACTGTCCGCGTCGACGGTCGGGACACACCTCTACAACGTGAAGCAGAAGCTCGGCGTCGTGAACCAATCCGAGCTCACGCTGATCGCGATTCGTCACGGCTTGATCGCCCCCTAGGCGCACGGGCATCTCGGCCGCGACGCCCGTCGGAGATCGCCGACTCGTGCCGCCCTTCCCCGCTGCCCCGCCGCACTTGCGCTACAATCGCCCGCGGGCACACGTGACGGCATTCCGTCGGTCCGATCAGCCGGGGGCCATTCGCCGATGAAGGCGTACTCGACGCGCGAAGTCGCTGATCTGCTCGGCGTGGCACCCGAGAGGGTCCGCGCGCTCGCCCGCTCGGTCATCGCCGAGCCCGCGCGCGACGAGCGCGGGCGGCTGCGCTTCTCGTTCCAAGACATCGTCATGCTCCGTCAGGCGCAGGGCTTGTTGAACGGCCATCAGCACCCTCGCCGCGTCTGGCGCGCAATGCGCACGCTCGGCCGCCAGCTCGGCGGACGGCCGCTATCGTCGATCCGCCTGCGCCTCGAAGGCCGGGACGTTCTCGTCACGGCGAGCAACACGACATGGAATCCGGAATCCGGCCAGACGCTGTTCGATTTCTCCGCGCCGCCCGAAGCCGATCGCGTCTCGCTCGCCGAGCGGCGCTCGGAAGCCCTCGCGTCGCGGCTCGCGAAATCGGCCGACGACTGGTTCGAGCTCGGCATCGCGCTCGAGAGCGTCGGCGCGACGCTCGACGCCGAAGCGGCCTACCGTAACGCGTTCCGGGTCGACAAGCGGCACGTCGACTCGCGGATCAATCTCGGGCGGATGCGGCACGCGGCCCAGGCGCTCGGCGAGGCCGAATCGCTGTACCGGGAGGCCCTCGATATCGCGCCCGGCCACGGCATCGCGCATTTCAACCTCGGCGTCGTTCTCGAGGACAAGGGAGAGATCGACGAGGCGATGAGCGAATATCGCCGGGCGCTCGAGTGCGATCCGCCGGTGCCCGAGGCGCATTTCAACCTCGCGCGGCTGCTCGAGCAGCGCGGCGACCAGCGCGCGGCGCTGCGCCACCTCGCGTCCTTCAAGCGCCTGAAAGACCGCGGATGAGCTCCCGGTACATCCGCCCCGTGCGCGCAGCCGCCTTCTCGACCGTGAAGACGCTCGCGATCCGCCGACACGCGTTGCGGCCGAGCTCGACGGCGAGCCCGCGGTCCCGGTAAAGGCGCAGCAGCGCCGTCGCGAGCGCCCGACCGTCGCCGTTCGGCACGACGAGCCCGGAACGCTCGTGCTCGACGAGCTCGGAGCTGCCGCTGCCCGCCGCGACGATCGGCACGGTGCGGTAGATCATCGCCTCGACGACGGATCGCGGCACGCCGTCCCACCGCGCTCCGGCACGGACCAGCGCATCGCTCGCCGCGAGAATGCGCGACGCGTCCTCGCGAAACCCGAGCACATGGAACCGATCGCGGTACGGCGACCGGCGCACGAGCCGTGCGGCAGCGGGTCTCGTCAATCCTCGGCCGAGCAGCAGGAAATGGATCGGCAAGCCCGCGGGCAGGTGCTCGGCGGCCCGCGCAAACCAAGCGACGCCGAGCTCCGGGCGGGAACCGGCGATCGACGACACGACGAACGCGCCGCTCGGAACGCCGACGACGGCGAGATCGAGCGGCTCGGCACGATACCATTCGAGCTCGTGGCCCGGGTAGATGGTGACGAGCTTCTCCGGCGCTATCTTGAGCGGACCGAAGCCGCGATCGAGCAGCCCGCGGCGAATCGACTCGGCACCGCACACGATCCGGTCGACGCGCGGCCGCAGGCCGGCCGCCCAGTCGAGCAGCCCGACCGCAGCGATATCGCCAATGATTTTTCTTTGCAAGACGATCCTGGTCTTACGCCCTTTCGCGGCTACGAGACCGTTAGAGATCGCCTCGCGGCCGATCAAGTGCAGGATCGCCGGCCGGAGCGCATCGAGATACCAGCGAACGGCTTCGATACCGGAGCGATCCCGTGCCCCGAGCAGCGCCAGCGGCATATAGGCGACGCCGGCCTCCTCGAGCCGCGGCACGTGCGCCGAGTCGGCTCGCCCGAGCACGGTCAGCGGAATGCCCGCACGATGAAGCGCGATCAGCAGGCTCGCCTCGGATCGGTCGCTGCGGCCAGTCACGACTAGGACCGACGCGCCCGGTTGGGTAACCTCGCCGGACGAGCTATGCTTGAACGACCGCATGGCACCGAAGACTGCGGATGCCCGTCGCATCGTGACGGGTCCAGACGCGAACCGCAAGCACCGCCCGGTGCCGTCACGTCCGCCACGCTCTCGCGCCTCGAGCGGAGCGCAGCCGCCGCGTGAAGGCAGAACCGCCGAAGGAGATCGCCGACGATGGATTATGCCGAGATTCGCGAAATTCTCCTGGCCAAGCAGAAAGAGCTGTCGATTCGGCTAGAGAACCTCAAAGACAACCTGCGCTCGGGACGTAGCGCCGACTCGCAGGAGCAGGCACAGGAGCTCGAGAACGCCGAGGTCATCGACGCGCTCGGCAACGAGACGCGCCTCGAGCTGACGAAGATCGCGAAGGCGCTGGATCAGATCAAGAACGACACTTACGGCATCTGCGTCGACTGCGGCCAGGAGATCCCGCTCGCGCGCCTCAAGGTGCATCCTTTCGCGGACCGTTGCATACGCTGCGCAACCGCGGCGGAGGAAGCGCGAAGACGGTGAAGCCGCCGGCCGGCGCACCGCGCCGCGCGGCAGACTCGCGCGCTCGCGTCACGCGGCCGACGCGCGGCGAACCTCGGCGGCGTCCTCGCGCGCGGGCCGTCCTCGATAACGCGCGAGAAGCGCTCGGCGCGCGTCGTCGTAGCGCGCGACGGCGCTCGCCTTCACCGGACCGAAGCCGCGAATCGTCATCGGCAGCGACGCGATCTCGACCGCGAGCTCGAGCCGGCCGCCGTCGAGCTCGCGCTCGATCTCGTCGAGAAATTCTTCGTACTCGCGGATCAGCCGGCGCTCCATCCGCCGCTCGGCCGAGTAACCGAATACGTCGAGCCGCGTGCCGCGCAGGCGCTTGAGACGCGCGAGGAGCTTCAGCGGCCCGACGATCCAGCCGCCGAGCTCGTACTTCCTCGGCCGCCCGGTATCGGGATCGAGCCGTGCAAGGAGCGGCGGCGACAAATGAAACTTCAGCTTGAAGCCGTCGCCGAAGTTCCGCGCGAGGCTCGCGAGGAAATCGCTTTGGGTATGCAGCCTCGCGACCTCGTACTCGTCCTTGTACGCGAGCAGCTTGAAGTAGCTGCGCGCGACCGCCTCCGTCAGCGCACGGCTGCCGGGCCGCAATCGCTGCTCGAGACGCTCGATGCGCTCGATGCGGCGCCGATAGCGATCCGCGTAGGCGCGGTCCTGATACTCGACGAGATACTCGGCACGCCGATCGATCGTCTCCTCGAGCGTCGCGCTCACTCGAGGCGCCGGAGATTCTCCGGCCGCGAGCGCCTCGACGGCCGCGGGATCGTGCGCCGTGAAGCGCCCCCAGTCGAATGCGAGCTTGTTCTGCTCGACGTTCACGCCGTAGAGCTCGAGCGCGCGATAAAGCGCGTCGCCGTGCACCGGCAGCTTGCCGCGTTGGAACGCGAAGCCGAGCAGGAACACGTTCGCCGCGACGCTGTCTCCCAAGAGCGCGGACGCGAGCCGCGTCGCGTCGAGCGTCGAGAGCGCGCCGGGGCGGCTCCGCCGGCCGAGCGCGGCGAGCACCTGCTGCTCGGGCACATGGAAATCCGGATCCCGGATGAAGCTCGGCGGCATCTCGTGATGCGTGTTCACGATCGCCGTCGAGCGGCCCGCGGAGAGCATCGCGAGCGTCTCCGAGCCGCCGGCCACGACGAGATCCGCGCCGATCAGCAGGTCCACTTGCCCGGCGGGGATCCGCAGCGCAGCGGCATCCGAGCGGCTTTCGGAGACCCGCACGTGCGAGAGCACCGCGCCGAAACGCTGCGCGAGCCCCGTCTGGTCGAGCTGACGCACGTGCTTGCCCTCGAGATGCGCGGCGAGGCCGAGAAGCCCGCTCGCCGTCACGACGCCGGTGCCGCCGACGCCGGCGATCAATATGTTGTACGCCCGATCGATCGGCGCGGGCTCGGGATCGGGCAGGCGCGGGACGGTCTCCGACGCGAGCGGCACCGGCGGGTCACGGCGCGCGCCCTCGAGCGTCACGAAGCTCGGGCAGAAGCCCTTCAGGCAACTCGAGTCGCTGTTGCACGACGACTGATTGATGCGCCGCTTCCTGCCGAGCTCGGTCTCGTACGGCATGACCGACAGGCAATTCGATTGCAGATTGCAGTCGCCGCAGCCCTCGCAGACGAGATCGTTGATCACGACCAGTCTCGACGGCTGCGGGGCGAGGCCGCGCTTGCGCTTGCGGTGCAGCTCCGCCGCGCACGTCTGATCGTAGATCAGCGCCGAGACGCCGCCGCGCTCACGCAGCTCCTGCTGCACGCGGCCGAGCCGCCGCCGGTCGTGCACCGCGACGCCCGGCGGAAGATCGCCGCCGTCGGCATAGCGGCCGACGTCGTCAGTGACGACGACGATCGGCTCGACGCCTTCGGCCGCGAGCTGGCGGGCGATCTTTCCGACCGTGAGCCGGCCTTCGACCGACTGACCGCCGGTCATCGCGACCGCGTCGTTGAACAGGATCTTGTACGTGATGTTGACGCCGGCCGCGACCGCCGCACGGATCGCGAGAATGCCGGAGTGCGCGTACGTGCCGTCGCCCAGGTTCTGGAAAACGTGCGGCATCTCGGTGAACGGGGCGAGCCCGATCCACGTCGCGCCCTCGCCGCCCATATGCGTGAACGTGACCGTGCTGCGGTCCATCCACATCGCCATGTAGTGGCAGCCGATGCCGCCGAGCGCGACGCTCCCGTCCGGGACGACCGTCGACGTGTTGTGCGGACAACCCGAGCAGAAATGCGGTAGGCGCTGCGCCTCGGTTACGAGGGACGCGAGCGATGCATCCTGCTCGTCGAGAAAGCGAAGCCGCTCGTCGATGCGCGGGCTCGAGTGGAAGCGCGCGAGCCGCGCCGCGAGCACGCGCGCGATGCCGGACGGCGTGATCTCGCCGGACGACGGCAACAGCGGCGCGCCGTGCTCGTCCTCCTTGCCGACGACCGTCGGCCGCTTCGACGCCGGAAGGTTATACAGCTGCTCCTTGATCTGGCTCTCGACGAGCGCCCGCTTCTCCTCGACGACCAGGATCTCGTCGACGCTGCCCGCAAGCTCCCGCACGATCTCGGGCTCGAGCGGCCAGCTCATGCCGATCTTGAGCAGACGGATGCCGAGATCCGCCGCTTCGCGCGCTCCGATGCCGAGATCCTCGAGCGCCTGCATCACGTCGAGATGCGCCTTGCCCGTCGTGACGATGCCGAAGCGCGGGCGCGGCGCATCGATCACGAAACGGTTCAAGCCGTTGACGCGCGCGAACGCGAGCGCGCCCGGCAGCTTGTAGCGTTTGAGCCGCGTCTCCTGGTCGTTCGGCGAATCCGGCCAGCGAATGTTCAGCCCGCCGGGCGGCAACTCGATCTCCGGCCGCACGATCGAGAGCTCGTCGGGCGCGAGCGTCACGACCTCGGTCGCGTCGGCGACTTCCTGCGTGATCTTGAGGGCGATCCAGCAGCCCGAGAAGCGCGACAGCTCGAACCCGAGAAGCCCGAGCTCGATGATCTCCTGCACGTCGGAAGGATTTAGCACGGGAATCATCGCGTCGATGAACGCGAACTCGCTCTGATGCGGCAACGACGACGACTTGCAGACATGGTCGTCCCCCGCGGCGACCAGAACGCCGCCGTGCCGCGACGTGCCCGCGGCGTTGCCGTGCTTCAGCGCGTCGCCGGAACGGTCGACGCCGGGCCCCTTGCCGTACCAGAGCCCGAACACGCCGTCGTAGCGGGCGCCGGGGAACAGGCCCGTCTGCTGCGAGCCCCAGATCGACGTCGCGGCGAGATCCTCGTTCAGCCCCGGCTGGAAGCGGATATCGGCCGCATCGAGAAATTTCTGCGCGCGCCACAGCTCGCGGTCGAGCCCGCCGAGCGGCGAGCCTCGATAGCCGGAGACGAAGCCCGCCGTCGAAAGCCCGGCCGAGCGGTCGCGGTAACGCTGCGTCAGCAGCAGGCGAACGATCGCCTGCAGCCCGGTGATGAACAGCGTGCCGCTCTCTTGCCGATAGCGCTCGTCCAGACTCTCTATTCGGCGCATCCGCTAACCGTCCTCCTCTGCGGCAACGTCTCGAATCGAACGCGGCCGATTATCGCCGTGCGGCGCCCGCGATGCACTCCGCATTTCGAAGGTGCTAAGGTACGCGCGCCCTTCGGCCGACGATTTGACGTGCTCATGGACGACGCTACGCAAGCCCCGCGAGCATTGATAGAGCTCGAAAACACAGATGTCGACATCGACGGAACACCGGTGCTGCGCGGCATCGACTGGCGGCTGTCGGTCGGCGAGCACTGGGGGATCGTCGGCGAGAACGGCAGCGGCAAGTCGACGTTCCTTCGGCTGCTCGAGGGCACTCGCTGGCCCGCTCCGGATCGCGGCCGTCGGCGCTACGATTTCGGCCGCGGCCCCGAGCGCGACGCGATCGAGGCGCGGCGGCGGATCACGCTCGTGGGTCCCGAGCTGCAGGATCTCTACGTCCGCCGCGAATGGAATTTCGCCGCAGTCGACGTCGTGCTCGCGGGCCTCAAGCGCACCGACGTGCCGCGGCTCGCCGTCGCGCCGCAAGACCGCGCCGAGGCGACCGCGCTCCTCGCCGAATGCGGCGCCGCGCACCTCGCGGACCGTCCGTTCCTCGAGCTCTCGCGCGGCGAGCAGCGCCGCGTGCTGATCGCCCGAGCGCTCGCGTTCGATCCGGTCGTGCTGCTGCTCGACGAGCCGTTCGCGGGCCTCGATACCGCTTCGAGGCGGGCCGTCGGCGATGCGATCCGCCGTGCCGCGGCGCGCGCGCAGATCGTCGTGACGGCGCACGCTCGCGACGAGCTGCCGGATGTCGTGACGCACGTCGCGCGCATCGACGCCGGGCGCATCGTCGAGCAGGGCCCGGCACGACCTTCGCCCGCTCCTGCCGCGCCGGCGGCCCTCGGTCCCCGGCGGCCGAGGTCGGCGCCCCCGGCGATGCCCGCGGCCGAGTTGCCGTTGATCGAGGTCCGCCGCGCCGACGTCTGGCTCGGCGATCGCCGCGTGCTGCGCGGCATCGACTGGCGTCTCGCCGCCGGTGAGCACTGGCTCATTCAAGGCGCGAACGGCTCCGGCAAGAGCACGTTCCTCAGGCTCTTACACGGCCAACTGCGGCCGGCGGTCGGCGGCTCGATCGACTGGCCGGCTCTCGGCTCGCCGCGGAGCATCCGCGCGCTGCGAAGGGACATCGCGTGGGTCTCGCCGGAGCTTCAGGCCGGCTACCGCTATCGCACGACCGTCCGCGACGCGATCGCGTCCGGCTTCGACTCGAGCCTCGGTCTCGTCCGTCCGCTCGCCGCCGACGAGCGCGCACGGGTCGAAGCGCTGCTCGAGCAATTCGATCTGGCTCACCTCGCCGAGCGGCTGCAGACCGAGCTCTCGTACGGACAATTCCGCCGCGTGCTGCTCGCCCGCGCGCTCGTCGGACGGCCCCGGGTGCTGCTGCTCGACGAGCCGTGGGAAGGGCTCGACCGTCCCCGCATCGAGCTCCTCGCGGCTCGGCTCGACGAATATGCGGCAGAAGGCACACAGATCGTCTGCGCGACGCACGTCGACGTCGATGCGGACCGGTACACGCACCGCCTCGTGCTCGAGCACGGCGCGATCGCGGCCGCCGGCCCGGTCAGCGGCCGTGCCGATGCAGCCTCCGGACCTCGCGGAAGTTGACCCAGTGCGCGGCGGCGAGCACGAGGCTCGCGGCGATGCTCGCGAGCGCTTCGGCCGCGGCCGGCCAGTGGTGATGCCCGTAGGTGCCGGCGAGCGCGAGCAGCCCGAGCGCCGCGGTGCCGACCGCGACGATGTCCCAGCGCCCGTGCACGCGCACGCCGAGCACGAAGCCGACAGCGCTGACCGGCACGACGAGCCACAGCATCAGCGCGTGGAAATGCCCGCCGCCGAGGCCAATCGCCGCGAGCGGCACGAGCGCGACGAGCAACGGAATCGCGAGACAGTGGACGACGCACACCGCCGACAGCGCGATCGCGATTCGATCGAAATGCCTGGACAAGCTCATCGGCACGCCTTGGATGCGGAGCACGGGAAGTCACCGCGGGAACCGGGGCCGGCGAGCATAGCATCATTCGAGCCTGCTAAGCTCTTGGGATGGGCCGGCGGGGGCCGGCGGAGCACCCGACGATGGACCTCGAAGGCAAGACGATCCTGATCACCGGGGCCGCGAGGGGACTCGGCGCCGCGACCGCCCGGGCGCTGGCCGAGCGCGGCGCGAACCTCGCGCTCGTGGACCTCGACGCCGACGCGGTCGAGCCCGTGCGCGCGGCCTGCGCCGAGCTCGGCGTCGCGGCGCGCGCGTACGCGGCGAACGTCGCGGCCGAGGACGAAGTCGTCGATCTCTACGAGCGGGTCGTCGAGGACTTCGAGCGGCTCGACGCGTCGATCGCGAACGCCGGGATCCTGCGCGACGGCCTGCTCGTCAAGGCGAAGGAAAGCAAGCCGCTCGAGAAGATGTCGCTCGAGGACTGGCAGGCCGTGATCGACGTGAACCTGACGGGCGTCTTCCTCTGCGGACGAGAAGCGGCGGCGCAAATGATTCGCCTCGGCAACGGCGGCTCGATCCTGAACATCTCGAGCCTCTCGCGCGAAGGCAATTTCGGGCAGAGCAACTATTCCGCGGCGAAGGCCGGCGTCGCGGCGCTGACGGTCGTCTGGGCGAAGGAGCTCGCGCGGCACGCGATTCGGGTCAACGCGCTCGCGCCGGGCTTCGTCGCGACCGAGATGGTCGCGTCGATGCGCGCCGAAATCCTCGAGAAGATCGCGGCCGGCATTCCCGTCGGGCGGCTCGGCGAGCCCGACGAGATCGCGCACGCGGCGGTCTTCCTCCTCGAGAACGACTACATCAACGGCCGCGTCCTCGAGATCGACGGCGGCCAGCGGATCTGATCCGCGGCGCCGGAAGACCGCGCGATGACCCATCACGTGAAGCCTTTGATCCTCGCGGGCATGTTGCTCGCGCTGCTCGCGACGATCGCGGTCTCGCCGCTCTCGGAATGGCTCGGCGCGGGCGTCGCATGGATCAGGGCGCATCCCGGCGCCGCGGAGATCGCATTCGTCGGCGCGTACATCGTCGCGGCGGTGCTCGTCGTTCCCGCCTCGCTCCTGACGCTCGCCGCCGGCTTCGTGTTCGGGCTTCCGGTCGGTGTCGTCCTCGTGTCGGCCGGCGGCGTGCTCGGCGGCGCAGCGGCGTTCCTCGTCGGCCGCTTCTTCGCCCGGGACTGGATCTCGCAACGCGTCGCGCGCATGCCGAGGTTCCGGGCGCTCGATGCCGCGACGCGTCACGAAGGTTTCGTGATCGTGCTGCTCGCGCGGCTCACGCCGATCTTCCCGTTCAGCTTGCTGAGCTACGGGCTCGGTCTCACGGCTGTCAGGTTTCGGGACTTCTTTCTCGCGACGTGGATCGGGATGCTGCCGATGACGTTCGCCTATGCATACGTCGGCACGCTCGCGAAGGACCTGACGCAGCTCACGTCGGGAAGCCTCGAGCACGGGCCGAGCCGGGTCGTGCTTCTCGTCGCGGGCCTCGCCGCGACCGGCGCGCTCACGTTCATCATCGCGCGCAAGGCGAACCGGATGCTCGCGGCGCATCTCGATGCCGAGTCTCGCGATGGCGGCTGACGTGCACGGCGTATCGTCCTCCGGCAGCTATCCCGGCAGCGACCACGACACGGAGTGGCGCCGGCTCGTGCTGCCGGCCGGATACCGCCAGCCGGTGCCGCGCGAGCGGTATCACCTCGTCGTGATCGGCGCGGGCCCGGCCGGGTTAGGCACCGCGCTGGCCGCGGCGCAGCTCGGCGCCCGCGTCGCGCTCGTCGAACGAAACGCGATGGGCGGCGACAGCCTGAACTTCGGTGCCGTGCCGTCGAAGGCGCTGCTCGAGGTGGTCCGCGGCCGCGCGGCGGATTTCGACGAGGCGTTCGAGTGGCTGCGCCGCGTGCGCGCGTCGCTCGCGCCGCGCGCTGCGGTCGAGCGCTTCACGGCCGCCGGCGTCGACGTGTTCCACGGCGCGGCGAAGTTCCTCGATCAGGATCTCGTTCAAGTCGGCTCGGCGCGGCTCGTGACGCGCCGGACGGTCATCGCGACCGGCTCGCACCCCGTGCTCCCGCCCATCCGCGGGCTCGCCGACAGCCGCCCGCTGACGACCGAGACCTTGTTCGACTCGAAGCGGCCGCCGAAGCGGCTCGCGATCCTCGGCGCTGGCCCGAGCGGGTGCGAGCTCGCGCAGGCGTTCGCGGGCATCGGCGCCGACGTCGCGCTGATCGAGCGCGCGGCGCGCGTGCTGCCCGGCGAGGATCCGCGCGCGAGCGGCGCGGTCGCGGCAGCGCTTCGCGACGCGGGCGTATCGATCCTTGTCGGCGCGGAGATCTCGAGCGTCGAGCGGCGCGGAGCGAGCGTCTCGATCGACGTCGACGCCGCCGGCGAGCGGATCCACATCGTTGCGGACGAGCTATTGGTCGCCGCGGGACGTCAACCGACGACCGACGAGCTGAACCTCGCCGCGGTCGGCGTCGAGCTCGACGCGGAGGGCCGCATCGTCGTCGACCGTCATCTCCGAACGACGAACCCGAGAATCTATGCCGCGGGCGATGTCTGCTCGAGCGCGCAGCTCACGCACAACGCCGACGCTCACGCGCGGATCGTCGTGAAGAATGCGCTGTTCGCGCCGATCGCGACGACCGACCGGCTCGTGGTCCCGCGCTGCACATATACGAGCCCCGAGATCGCGCAGATCGGTCCGCTCGCGAGCGAGCTCGAGCGCGACGGCGTCGCGTTCGACCGCCACACGCTCCGCCTCGACGAGCTCGACCGCGGCCGGATGGAGGCGAGCGTCGGCTTCGCCGAGATCCTGACCGCGGCCGGCAGCGACCGAATCCTCGGCGCGACGATCGTCGGCCGCGCGGCCGGCGAGCTCGTCGCGCCGATCACGATCGCGATGTCGCTGCGGCTCGGGCTCGGAGCGATCGGCAGCGCGCCGCTGCCGTATCCGACGCTGTCGGAATTCCTCCGGCGCGCCGCCGAAGGCCGGCGGCGCGAGCGCCTCTCGCCGCTGCGGCAATGGCTGCTCGACGCGTGGCTTCGGTGGCGGGCGTAGCGGCGCGAGCCCGGCCTACGCGCCGCCGCCCGGCCCAGCGCCGAGCGCGTCGACCGCGGCCGCATGCAGCTCCGGCGTCGCCGCCGCGACGATGGCGCCGCCGCCGACCGCCGGACCGCCGCTCCAGTCGGTGACGATCGCACCCGCGCCTTCGAGGATCGGGATCAGCGGCACGATATCGTAGGCCTTCAGACCCCACTCGACGACGAGATCGACGAAGCCGGCGGCGAGCATCGCGTAGTTGTAGCAGTCGCCGCCGTAGCGGGTCATCAGACACCGCGCCGACAACGCCTCGAACGCCGCGAGCGACGGCTCGTCGAAGAACTCCGGCGATGTCGTCGCGAGCACCGCATCGGCGAGCGACGTGCACGACCGGGTCTTCAGCCGTTCGCGCGCGTCGGGCCGGATCAGCCAGCTGCCGCCGGCGGAGCCCAGGAACACCTCCTCGAGCACCGGCTGGCACATCAGACCGAACAGCGGCGCGTCGTCACGCGTCAAGCCGACGAGCGTGCCCCACAGCGGCGAGCCGGTCATGAACGCGCGCGTGCCGTCGATCGGATCGATATACCACCGGTAAGGCGCGCTGCCGCCGCGCGCCTCCTGCTCCTCGCCGACGATGCCGTGGTCCGGATAGCGCTCGGCGATCGCCGCGCGCAGCACGCGCTCGATCGCCTTGTCGGCATTCGTCACGGGATCGAAGCGGGCCGCGCCCTTGTTCTCGATCGTGAACGACTTACGGAAATGCGCGCGGGCGATGCCGCCGGCGGTATGGGCGAGCTCGATCGCGAAGTCCTCGAGCTCGAGGATCGGAAGGGTATTGTGCGGCATATGCGCATTATCCCCTATCCGCGCGCGCTTATCCCGGTTGGGACGATCCGAGCCCGAACGCGCGCGGGCGCCGCCGCTGACGGCGGCGGCTTCAGCCCGGGAAGAAGTCGATCGGCTTCGTCGTCGTGATCGGCTCGACGTCCTTCGGCTCGAACTGGAACAGTATCACGCGCTGCACGAGCTTCTGCTCGAGATCCGGATCGCCGAGCTCGGAGGAGACGATCTCGCAAGCCGTCACGCGTCCGTCCGGCGCGATCGTCAGGCGCAGGACGAGCTTGCCCTCGAGCGTCGGGTTCTCGCGCAGCGCTCGGTTGTAGAGCGCATAGATCGCACTCTTGTTGCGGTCGAAGACGCGCTCGATCTCGTCCCGGCTGCGCGCCGGCCGATCGGCCGGGCCCGCGGCGGACGCCGTGCCGCTCGCGGACGCGAGCGGCGCGATCGGGCTCTCGACCTGCGTCGTCGCGCGGCCCGCGAGCCCGCCGCCGCCGGTGTCGCGGCTCAGTGCCGCGGTGTTGATGCCGCCGCTGCCGCGCCCGGCGCGCGACGTGATCAGCGAGCGCTCGGGGGCCGCGGGCGCGGCGTCGGACGCCATGCCGGCCGCGGCCTGCGGCGCGTCGAGACGGCCGAGCGCGTCGTTGTCGCGGAGCGCGGAGAGCTGCTCGGCGAACGGGAGCAGCCCCGCGACTCGCGCGCGCTCGCGCGCCTGCTGCGCCCGGTCCGCCGGCGTCGGCGGGGGCGTCTCGACGGCGGCCGGCTCGGGCTCCGGCGCGACGCTGCGCTGCTCGACGACGGGCTCGGGCTCGCGAACGGGCTCGGGCTCCGGCTCGCGGCGCTCGACCGGAGGCGGCGGCGGCAGCGGCTCCGGCCGCTCGAGCACGAGCCGCGCGAACCGCGGCGGAATCTCGGCGACCTCGGCCGAATCCCTCTCCGGCACCGGCAGCGCCGAGAGCAGCAGCGCGAACGCGAAAAAGCCCGTGACACAGATCCCGAGCAGGCGGCGAAAACGCCGCTCCTGCTCGGCCTCCGTCGTCCACGGCAGATCGTATTCGCGATAGAGCACGGCGGCGTGTGCCATCGGTCCTGCGCTCCGCCTATTCCCCGCGCGCGGCCGCGACCGCGCCGTCCGAGACCTTCTGCAGCACCGCGAGCGAGAGCCGGCCGTAATCGGCGTCGGTGCAAGTTGCCATGATCTTCTTCAGCAGCCGATACGGCAGCGCTTTGTCGCCCATGATCGTCACCTCGCGGCTCTCGACGTCGTCGCGGGTCTCCTGCCGCAGGGAACGCTCGGTCAGCGCCTCGAGCGCGGCCTTCAGCGGCGGAATCACGAGCGCGTCGTCGGCGAGGATCTCGTCGACGCGCGCGACCGCTCGCCCTTGCACGAGCACCTCGTCGCCGGTGACGAGCACGATCACGTTCTCTCGCGGCGGCGTGCTCGCGGTCGACTCGGGCAGCTCGACGTCGTGCGGGCTCGATAGCTGCTCGACGTCGCCGGAGTTCACGAGCAGGAAGAACACGAGGATCGTGAAGATATCCATCAGCGATACGAGATTCAGCGACGCGGCGCCCTTGCGGCGCGCATGACGCCTGCTCATCCTCGCCGCGCGGCTTCGGAAGCGCATCGCGATCCCTCCCGCCCCTACCGGCTTGCCGCGGCGAGCGTCGCGTCGCCGATCGCGATCTCGGGGAACAGCTCGAGCTGCACGATCCGCTGCGAGCCGTCGTCGAGCCGCTCGGCCGCGCGCACGCGGTCCATGACCGCGACGATCAGCTCGTACGGGATCTCGGGCTCGAGCAACAGCGTCGCGTCGAGCTTGTCCGGGAAGCGCCGTTTCACCTCGAGCAGGTACTCCGCGAGCCCTTCGAGATCATGCTGCCCGTCCGCCGCGTCGAACCGCTTCAGCACGCCCGCGGTCCGGTCGCCGACCTCGATCGCCGATTCGCGAACCGTGATCTCGAGCTGGAACGTCGGCTCGTCCGGCAGCTCCTGCGCATCCGTCTGCGACGTCGGCAGGTTCAGCTCGAGGATCGACATCCGCGAGAACACCGCGGTGATCAGCAGGAACGGCACGAGCACGACCATCAGGTTCATGAACGCGGTGATGTTCATCTCCGCGACTTCGGCATGACGGCGGCGCTGGCGCCGGCGGCGGAGGGCCATCGGTCAGCTCGCCGACCCGGGCGCGGGCGAAGAAGGCGCCGTCGCCCGCTCCATGACCGAGTTCAGGAACTTCACGGAGGCCATCTCGAGACTGTCGACGATCTCCGTGGTTTTCGTTTGCAGCAGGCTGTGCACGAGCAGCAGCGGAATCGCGACGATCAGGCCGAGCGCCGTCGTGTTCATCGCGACCGAGATGCTCGCGGAGAGCAGGTCCGCCTTCTCCGCGGGGTTTGCGTTCGACACGGCGGTGAACGCGCTGATCAGGCCGATGATCGTGCCGAGCAGGCCGAGCAGTGTCGCAATATTCGCGAACGTCGCGAGATAATGCGTGCGCTTCTCGAGGCGAGGCATGACCTCCATCAGGCTCTCCTCCATCGCCTGCTCGACGTCTTCGCGCCGGCGTGCCGAGCGTACCCGGTTCAGGCCGTACGTCATGATCTGGGCGATCGCGGCCTTCGACTTGCTCGTGACCTGCAGCGCGCCCGCGATATTGCCGGTCCGCAGATATGGCATGACCTTGTTCCATACGGCCTTGTTGCTCGCCGTCGTTCTCGTCAGGTAGATCCAGCGCTCGATCGCTATCGCGACGCCGAGACCGAACACGATCACGATCGGATACATGAATACTCCGCCGTCGGCGAAGAACTTCACGACGGCGGAATAGACGGCCACGATGGTCTCCATTGAGGTCACTCCTCCTCGGTTTCAGCTCGCCCGGGCGCGGCCCGTCCGGCCGCGCCTTCCGCATACAGCAAGCCGTAGTAATCCAGATGCCGCTCGAAGACGTCCGGGTCGATCGGCGCGAGCACCTCGTCGAGCAGCGTATTCACCGGACGGCCGACGAGATCCGCCAAGTCCGAGCGTTTCCACGGCACGATGTAGAGCACCTTAGGCAATTCCTGGTTGCCGGTGATGGACGTGGTTCCCAGATCCAAAGCGTTCCCGGAATACGAAGCGACCGATCGCGGAGCCTCCGCCGCTCGAGCCGCGGCCGCGTCGGCGTCCCCGTCGGCCGGCTGCGCGCCGACCGCGGCCGTAAAGCCCGCGACGCTCGCGAGAAGCGCCGCCGCACCCGTCCGTTTCGTCGTCATCCTCGATCTCCTCTGGCCAATCGCGCCGCGGCGTCGTCGGCGCCGATGCGGCGGCGCAGATCGACGATCCACCGAGAGACGCGCTCGTCGGGCTCGGGGAGCGCGGCCTGATAGGCCTCGTAACACTCGAGCGCGTCGGTCGGGCGGCGCAGGTACACGTCGAGCAGCACGCCGAGGTTGTAGAGCGCGAGCGCGTAATCCGGCCGCCGTGCGAGCGCGCGCCGATATGCCGCTTCGGCGGCGTCGAACTCGCCGATCTCGCGCAGCAGAATGCCGAGCTCGTTGTTCGCCTCCGGATGATCGGGATCGATCGCGAGCGCGCGCTCGAGCGACTCGCGCGCTGCGTCGATGCGCCCGGCGCGGCGGTGCAGGATCGCCGCGTTGACGCGCGGCCCCGGCAGCTCCGGGTACGCCGCGATCAGCCGCTCGAGCTCGGCGAGCGCCGCCGCATCGTCGCCGCTCTGCATCGCCTCGACCGCGGCCGAGTGCGACGAGAGCGCGTCGCCGGGCAGATCCGCCGGCTCGCCGGCCGGGCCGCGCACGGCGCGCGGCTCGGCGCGAGCGGAATGCGCGTCCGGCCCATTCGTAGGCGCGCCGGCACAGCCGGCCATCACGAGCGCCGCGCAGAGCGCGGCGAATGCGTGCGGACGACAAAGCTCAACGTATCGCGCTGACAAAGGTCTCTCCGATCTCCGACTTCGCATAACGCGCGGGCATCAGCACCGCGAGCGCGTCGAGGCTGCGCCGCACCCACTCGTCGTAGACGCCGTCCGCGGTCCGCGCGGCATTGACCTCGTGGACGTCGATCGCCTGCTCTTCGAACGGGAACGCCTGCTCCTCGAGCAGGATCTCGTATTGCTCGAGCTCGTCCGCCGTGAGCTCGGGCGGCCGCTCGGATTCGAGCAGATCCCGGCCGAGCGCGTGGTAGAGCTCGGCGATCTCGTACGTCGCGGCCGTCGTGACCTCGAGCAGACCGTAGTCCGCGGCCTTGCCGTAAGCCTCGAGCGCGCGCTCCATTCGCTCGCGCTTCAGCGCAAGGTTGCGATCGAGCGGCGCGACGAGCCTGACGGCACGGAACGCATCGCGCAGCGGCTCGGCGAGCTCGAGCTGGGCACGTGCGGCGAGAAGCCGCGTGCGCTCGGTCCGCTCGCTGCCCGCGGCGGCGTCGGCCTCGACGATCGACGCGAGCCAGTCGAGCTCGGCGGTGCGGTCGCCCGTCGCGGCGGCGAGCTCCGCGAGCCGCTGCCGCGCCTCGACCGCGACGGCGACCGGCGACGGATGCCGTTCGACGTAGCGCGCGAACGCCGCGCTCGCGGCGGCCGGGTCGCCGCCCTCGGCGTAGAGCTCCGCGGCGCGCCATAGCGCTTCGCGGCGCACGTCCTCACCGCCCGTCCCATCCGCGACCCGCTCGAGCTCGGCCGCGGCGCGCGCGGGCTCTCCGGCCTCGAGATACGCGGCGGACAGGCTCGCCGCGACGTCGTCGACGAGCGCGTGCTCGGGGAAACGTCTGCGGAATTCCTCTAGCACGGCAGCCGCGCGCGACCACTCCTCGAGCCGGATCAGCGCCGCGGCGGCGTCGTACTCGGCGTTCGCACGGATCGGAGAGTCCGGTGCGGCCGCGCCGACGCGCAGGAAATGCTCGACTGCGGCACGATCGTCGCCCCGCGCCTCGGCCTGCTCGCCCTGCTTGTAGATCGACGACGCGATGCGCTCGGCGAGATCGGCCCGGCCGGGATCGTCAGCCGGCACGAGCGCCGCGAGCCGAAGGTACGCGGCCTCCGCCTCGGCATAGCGCGCGAGATCGAACTCGGCGTGCGCGGCGACCGTCCACGCGACGCGCTCGAGGCTCCGATCGGCCGGCCCGCGCGCGACGACGCCGAGCGCGACGTCGCGCGCCGCCTCGAGCTCGCCGAGCGCGAACAGCCGCTCCGCGGCGTCGGTCTCGACCGCGATCGCTTCCGGATGCGACGGGTACGTCGCGGCGAAACGCAGCGCGCTGTCGATGCTGCGGCGGTGCCATTCGGCGCGGGCTTCGCCGGCGAGCGCGCTCTCGTGGCGCGCATACGCGAGAAGCGCCGCGTAGCCGGCCTCGGCCGCCTTGTCGTGGAACGGGTATGCGTACGCCGTCCGCTCGTACTCGTCCGCGGCGTCGCGATACGCGCCGCTCTCGAACAGCACCTCAGCGAGCAGGAAATTCGTCGCGGCCGCGTCGTCGCCGTCCGGGAACGATGCGAGGTACGCGCGGTACCAGCGCGCCGCGGCGGCATACTCCTCCGGGGCGTGGGTGCGCTGCGCCTCCGCGTGGTGATGGGTTGCGAGGTCCGTCAAGCTGGTCTTGAGATGTCCGACGACCTCGGGCTGCTCGTCGAACGTGAAGCGTTGCCAATAAGGGCTCGACGGCCCGTAGCGCTCGACGAACGCGCGCTTGCCGTCGAGCACGAGATCCGCGTAGCCGCCGCGCTCGAGCGCGCCGAGCGCCTCGATGCCGAGCAGCGGCGCCTTCTCGTGCCACGGATCGAGCTCGACGAACGCGACGTACGCATCATGCGCGTCGTGCCAGCGTTCCTGCTCGATATAAAGATCGCCGAGGCTCAGGAAGACGATATATGCATAGGGCCGCGGGCCGAGCCGAGCGAGCGCGTCCGCGGCCGACGAGGGGCCGTCGAGATACGACAAGCCGATCGCGATCACCCGGAGCGTATCGTCGACGAGCTCCTGCGCGGCGCGGCTCATACCGTCGTAGCGCGCCGCCGAATCGATGCCGGGATTCGCGCCGAGCTCGACGTCGAGCAGCGCGAAGAACGATTGGAACGCCTCTTCGTAGCGATCCTGCTTGAACACGGACCAGCCGTGCTTATAGAGCGCCTGCTCGTGGAACGCGGTCGCAGGGCCCCGCTCGAGCAGCCTGCGGTAGGCCTCCTCGGCCTCGGCGTAGCGGCCGTCGACGAACAGCGCCTCGCCGCGGCGGAACTGCGCCTCGTCGTAGTGCGCGGTGTCCGGGTGCTCGGTCACGAGCCGCTCGAGCGTCTCGAGCGCGCGCTCGAGGTCGCCGCGAGCCTCGTATGCACGCGCGAGCTGATACAGCACGAGGTCGCTCTTCCGATAGTCCGGATACGTTTCGAGCAACTGCAAATAAAGCTCGACGCTGCCCGCGAGCGCGTCGCCCGCGCCGTCGCCAAGCGACGCGGCCTCGGCCGTCTCGATCTCGAGGTCTGCGAGGCGGCGCATCGCCTCGGCGCGCAGCACGGGATCATCCGATGCGAGCTCGAGGAACTCGCGGTAGCTCTCGATCGCCTTGTCCTCGCTCGCCGGAATCTTCGCGTCGACGTCGACGTCGACGACCCGCGACTCGAGCGACTCGATCGTCACGGGGTCGGCCGCATCGCGGTGACGATTGAACGGCCAGATCGCGCCAAGCACGGCGACCGCGAGCCATGCGCCGCCCGTCATCGGCCCGTCTCCTCGGCAACGGGCATCACGCGCGCCGACGCGCGATCGTAGATCGTCGCGAGCGAGAAACGCGCCTGCACGCGATAGGTCGCGAGCCGCGCGCGGCGCGCGTCGAGCTCGTCGATCGCGCGGGCCTCGATGAAGGCTCGTTGCCGCTCGAGCGCCGCGGCCGCCGACGCGCGCAGCGCGCGTATGCGGGGCTCGAGCTCGCCGATTCGCTCCGTCAGCGCGGCGAATTGCATCGGCCACGCATCGCGCGCGACGGTGACGCCGTGGCGGCGCGCCTGCGCCTCTTTCAACTCGAGATCGAGCCGGCGCAGGCTCGCTTTCAGCTCCCACAGGCGCGCCTTGTAGTCGCGCTCGAGCTCCCACTTGAGAAGCCCTTGCAGGAAGCGGTGCTTGCGCCGCAGCTCGTTCGCGGAGGGTGTATCGCCGAGCCGCGCGAGCGAGACCGTCATCTCCTCGAGCTCGCGCCACTGCCGCTGCTGCTCCGCGGTGCCGAGCGCGACGACGTCCCGGCTTCGCTCGATCGCCGCGATCCGCGACTCGAGCTCGACGCGCCTCATGCTCGATTGATCGAGATCGAGCTCGTCGAGGCTCGCGCCGATGACCGGAAGCCGGCGCTCGAACGCGAGCTGACGCGTGTCGAGGATGTCGTCGAACGCGGACAGGCTCTCCGCCCAGCGATCGAGGTTGTCGATCAGAAGGAGCAGGTCGCGGTAGTTCTTCAGCGCTTCCTGGAAGCCGTGCGTCGACAGCAGCTCGTAGAGATAACGACTCTCCGGCGTATCGGGGACCGCGTCGAGCCGCCAGTACCAGCCGGCCGGCTGAGTGTCCGATTGCCCGAGCAACGCGTCGATCAGCGCACCGCTTCGTACCGCGGCGATCGAGCTCTCGATGCGGCCGATCTCCGCGTCGAACGCCGCGACCGCGTCGAGATAATGCTCGGCCGCCTGACCGTCGGCGCCGAGCTGAGCGAACGCGTACGGCACCGCAAGCAGCGATTCCTGGACCGCGGGATCGACGGTCGTCCGCCCTTTGAGCTCGAGCCACGGCGCGAGCGCGGCCCGGTACTCGGCGAGCTCCGCGTCCGCCCAGCCGGCGCCGAGCAGCGCCTTGTTCGAGAACGGCCCTTCGAGGCGCACGCGCTGCAGCGGCGGCTTCGCGAGCGCCGCCTCGCCCGCCTGCAGCCACGCGTAGCCGAGCGCGAGGTTCGCCTTATCCCTGAGCGCCGCGTGCTCCTCGCCTCGGCCCGGACCGAGCGGCCGGCTGCCGATCCGCTCGAGCATCGCGGCCCCTTCGCTAGTCCGTCCGAGCCGCACGAGCGCGACGCCGAGGTTGTACTCGGCATAGCGCGCCCATTCGTCGTCGGACTCGTGCGCGTGCGCGAGCAGCCGCGCCGCGTCGTCGAACCGCCCCTGCTCCATCGCGAGCTGTGCGGCGAGCAGCCGCCGCTCGGGCTCGAACGTCTTTGGAAGATGCTCGCCGATGCGCGCGAGCGCGGCCTCGGCCTCGGCGAGGTAGCCGCGCTGCCGCCAGATCTTCGCAAGAAAGAACCACGCCCGGTCGTGGACTGCCGGATCGTCGTGCTCGGCGAGCAGCCGCTCGAATATCTCGCCGGCGACCCGGTGCTGCCCATAAGACAGATACAGCGCGCCGAGCAGAAGCTCGGCCTCGACCGCATGCGATGGGACTTCGTCCCGCGCGAGCGCGGCCGTAAGACGCACGAGCGCGCCGAAGTGATCCTGCTGATAGAAGTGAAACAGCACCTCGCCGTACGCGAGATCGCGCACGCCGGCAGGCGCGTCCCGCTCGCGGGCGTCGGCCGCCGGCGATGCGAGGACGAGCGACGCCGCGGCCGCGGCCGCGGCTCGTCGGCGGAAAGCGCGCGGCCCCGTCACCCGCCTACTCCCACTCCTCGACGACGAACTCGGGCTGCAGGCGCGTTTCCCGATCGGAGATCCGCAGCTCGATGTACTTCGGCCCGATGCCCTTCTCGAACGTCAGCGTCGCACCGCGGCGGTAGTCGCGGCCGTGCGGACCGCGGCCCGTGAAGAACGCGACGAGCTCGTGCTCGCCTGCGCGCACGTTGCCCGCATAGAGCCTCTGCACGCCGCCGCGATGGAGCGCGTCGATCTCGCGCTCGGTGTAGAGGTAGCTCGCGACGTTCTTGCCGTCGATCTCGAGCTCGACCGAGTCGAGCGCGAAGAATTCGCCGACGTCCATCGACACGAATACCGCGACCTGCGTACTCGATGGGAACAGCAGCTCCTCCTCGAGCAAGAACAGATCCCGGTTCAGATCGACGGCGAGTTTCTTCAGGTGCTGGACCTCCTCGTCGAGCGTGCGGAACTCGGCCGCGCCGCTCGCGGCCGCCGCGCTCGCCGCGCCGCCGTCCGGCTCGAACTGCGGAACCGGCGATCGATCCTCGGCCGCGGCGAACGTCGCGGCCGCGGCGAACGCGGCCGCGGCGAACGCTCGCGCGAGCCCGCGGACGACGCGTCCGACGGGCTCGATCGAAACCCTGCCGGACTCGCGCCCGGCGTCGGTCAATCGCTGTTGCATCGATTCACTCCCTAAGCGACGCGCCCCTCGCCCCGCTCGCGGCGCCGCTCACAGCTCGCGCAGCAGCTCGCGCAGCCGCGCGAGGTACCGTTCCTCGTCGCCGCGCCGGTACCCCGAGAACACGTGCCGCACGGCGCCGCCGCGGTCGACGAGCACGAGATGCGGAAGCCGACGAACGTCGTACAGCTTCGCCGCGTCGCCGCGCGGATCGTGCAGCACCGGAAAATCGAGGTTCGCGCGGTCCGCGACCGACGCCGCGCCGCGCCGATCCCGGTCGAGGCTCACGGCGAACGACACGACGCCCGCCTCTCCGTAGCGGGCGGACAGCTCCGCGACGTGCTCGAGAAACGGGTTGCAGTCGCCGCACCACGACGCGGTGAACGCGAGCATCACGATCTCGCCGCGCTGCTCCGAGAGGCGGTAGTTCGGACCGGCGGCGCTCTTCAGCACGAAGTCCGGGGCCGCGCTCGGCGGCTCGGATCCGGCCGCGTCCGCGCCGGCCGCGGCGCCCAGCAACACCGTGATGACTATGGATCGGCTGACTTTCATCTGCGGCTCTCGCTCGTCCCCGGCCGGCGCCGTCGGGCGCCGATGCGGCGTGGCATCCGGGCCGCAGCGGCACGAGCGGTCGAATACCCGAAGCCGCGATACCGCTTGCCCGGCAGACGCTCGCTCGGCGGAAAATCACATTAGGGTCGGGCTCGCCTCCCGGTCCATGAGCCAGGTCTCAATCCGACGGACGCGGGCCGACAGGCCGGCCGACGCGCCGTTACGGCACGTTAGGCGCGGCGGCGGGCACTACGCAAAGTGTCTGCATCGGCAGACGTATCGAATCTCCGACAATTCGACGGCGTCGCCGTTACGGCGTGCGGAAGGGAATCAGCCGATCCACGCGCGGGCGTTGTCGAACAGCTTTTGCCACGGGGCGCGCTCGCCCCAGCCGGCGGGATGCCACGAATGCTGCACGGTTCTGAAGCAGCGCTCCGGATGAGGCATCAGGAGCGTGACCCGGCCGTCGGCGCTCGCGAGCCCGGCAATGCCGCGCGGCGAGCCGTTCGGATTCGCCGGGTAGTGCTCGGCGGTCTCGCCGCGGCCGGTGACATAACGCAGCGCGACGAGCGAGGCGTCGCACGCTTCGAGCGCGGCGTCCGATTCGAACGCGGCGCGCCCTTCGCCGTGCGACGTGACGATCGGCAGCCGCGAGCCGGCCATGCCGCGCAGCAAGATCGACGGGCTGTCCTCGACGCGCACGAGAGACAAGCGCGCCTCGAACTGATCCGAGCGGTTGCGAACGAATTTCGGCCAGTGCTCCGCGCCCGGTATCAACGCCTTGAGCGCGGCGAGCATCTGGCAGCCATTGCAGACGCCGAGCGCGAACGTGTCGCCGCGCGCGAAGAACTCGGCGAACTCCTCGCGCACGGCATCGTGATAGAGAATCGTCTTCGCCCAGCCCTCGCCGGCGCCGAGCACGTCGCCGTACGAGAAGCCGCCGCAGATCACGAGGCCCGCGTACGCGTCGAGGCGGTTGCGGCCGGCGAACAGATCGCTCATGTGGACGTCGTGCGGCTCGAAGCCGGCGCGCGCGAGGGCCGCGGCCATCTCGTGCTGGCTGTTGACGCCCTGCTCGCGGAGCACCGCGACCC
>CAYMAF010000016.1:0-30196 GCA_964388365.1 uncultured Gammaproteobacteria bacterium
TGTGGAGGACTTTCACCTCCAAGTGAGTGCGCCCTGCCGGGCGCACAAAAAAAAACCCGGCGCGAACGCCGGGCGAACACAGGGGGAAACAGATGAAGCAATCGCTACTGCAGACGGGCCCAGTCGAGCAAGCGGACGTCGCTGGAATGAAGGTCGAAGTTTCGCGCCAGTAGCGCCTCGATATCCTTCACGCCGTAACGCTGCTCGGTCGGCTGGTTGACTTCCACGACTCCGCTAAACTCCTGATCGTGCCCGTCCATCGGCGAGCCCACCAGGATGAAGTGCGTGTAGTACTTGACGCCCATGGGCATAAATCTAGCGGGCACGAAGGACGTTTGCTGTGAACGCGCGCACAATATCGCCCTCAAGAATTTTCGCTTGCGGACGAGGCTCGCTTGACAGCCTTTCCCCCGAACGATTACCTAGAAGCCCTCTCCGGATGCGGATTCCCCAGATGCTCCGAATCCTCCTCTGCATTGCAGCGCTGATCGCCGTTCACGCGGCGGCGCAAGACGTAAGGACCACGCTGTTCGCCGAGGCCGATGCGGCGCGCACCGCGGCGGTCGACGCCGATGCGCCGATGCTCGCACCGAACACGTTCGGCAAGGGCATCGAAGCGTACGCGGCCGCGGAATCCGATCTCGAGCGCGGCCGAAGCATGGAACGCATCCGCAGCCGGCTCGGCGAGGCGGCGCGCGCGTTCAAGCAAGCCGCCGAGGCCGCGGAGATCGCGAAGATCTCGCTCGCGTCGCTGATCAAGACCCGCGGCGACGCGGTGAACGCGAGCGCCGAGACGTTCGCGGCCGACCAATGGCGGCGCGCCGAGGAATCGTTCACCGGCGCGATGCGGCGGCTCGAGGCCGGCGATCTGCGCGGCGCACGCAGCCGCGCGGAAGACGCCGAGGCGCTCTATCGTGATGCCGAGCTCACGGCGATCAAGGCGCAATACCTGAGCCAGACGCGAGCGCTGCTCGCGCAGGCCGATCAGGCCCGCGTCGGCCGATACGCGCCGAGAACGCTCGCACGAGCGCGCGAGCTGCTCGAGCAGGCCGAGCGCGAGCTCAACGAGAATCGCTACGACACGGATCTGCCGCGAAGCCTCGCGCAGCAGGCGAATCGGGAAGCACGGCATGCGATCTACCTCGCAGAGCGCATCCGCGCGATGCGCGACGACGGCTGGCAGCTCGAGGACGTGATCCTCGCGTACGAGGAGCCGCTGGTCCAGGTCGCCGCGGCGGCGGATCAGGCCGCCGACCTCGAGCGCGGCATCGACGCGATTGCCGCGGACCTCGTTGCCTATATCGAGGATCTGCGCGAACGGGAACGCGAGGCGGCGCTCGATCTCGAAGCGAGCCGCGCGCGCATCGCCGAGCTCGAGGACGAGATCCGCGAGCTCGACGAGCGCCTCGGCGGCGTCTCACAAGAGCGCGTCGCGCTGATTCAGCGCCTCGAGCAGGAAGCGCGCGTGCGCGAGCAATTCGACAGGATCGAGCGCATGTTCGAGCGCGACGAGGCGCGCGTCTCTCGCGAAGGCAACGAGGTCTTGCTGCGGATGGTCGGCCTGACGTTCGCGAGCGGCCGCTCCGACATCGACCCGGCGCACCGTCCGCTGCTCGACAAGGTACGGCAGGCGATCGACGTTTTCCCCGGCTCGCAGATCGTGATCGAAGGGCATACCGATTCGTACGGCGGCGACGAATCGAACATGGCGCTGTCGCGTCAGCGCGCGGAAGCCGTCAGCCGCTACCTCATCAGCGAGCTCGGCGTCGAGGCCTTCCGCGTCAGCGCGGTCGGCTACGGCGAGACGCGCCCGATCGCGAACAACGAGACGCCGCAGGGGCGCGAACGCAATCGGCGCATCGATATCCGCGTCCGCCCGCAGCTCGACTAGCGCGCCTTCGGTTACGAGCTCGAAGACGCGGCCGACACGGCATCGGCCGCCCGCGCGGCGGCCGGCGCCTCGAGCAGCCAGTCCCCGATGCGTCCGGCGACGAGCGGATGGATCAGGTAGCCGTACGATTTATGCACGTTCAGCCCGATGTCGCCGCGGAAATGGTTGTAGAGATCGGTCTCATCGTCGAGCGACTCGACGAGCCCGAGCTGCTGCATCGGTCCGAAATAGGCCCGCATCGGCCGTAGCGCGATCGTCTCGCCCTTCGCCGCGAAATTCGCCCAGCGACGGATGTTCGCCGGATAGCGCTCGGCGCCCTTTCGCTCCGCGCCGCGCAGCGAACGGCGGATGAACCGCGTCGCGAGCGGGCTGCCGAGCGTGACGAAGAGGTCGATGCGCTCGGGATCGCCGTCCTCGCGGGAAAACTCCCATAGCACGTCGTATGCGATGACCGAGCCGAGACTATGCCCGACGACGCAGACCCTCTCGCCGGCGAGCCACGCTTGCCGGATCACGGTCTTCAGCAGCGAGCGGATCTCGCTCGAGATGCCGTCCTCGTCGCCGAAGTAGCGGTGCACCTCCGTCATCGTCAGCCGGAGCTCCGGCCTCGCGATGAGACGCCCGATGAACGGCAGCGCATCCCCGACGAGGTGCCCGAGTCGGCGCACGCGGCGCGCCGCGGAATCGATCTCGGCGCGATCCTCATCGCTCGCCTCGGGCTGATGCAGCAGCCGTTCGATACCGGGCAGATCGAGCGCGATGTCGCGGTAGCGCCCGTAGAAGCGATGCGTCCACGAGACGAGCGTGAACTGATCCTCGTGCCCGCGGAGCCATCGCGCGGCTTCGGGCCGCGCCCACGCGAGCGCCGCAACGAGCGTCCGCAACAGCTCGCGTTTGTGCGGCCGCGGCGGAGGCTTCGGCTTCATGCCGGGAACGAAAACGATGCGAGGAATCGTCAAGGATCGGGCTCGGTGCCGACTTAGTCGCAGCGGACTGTAGAATGTATAGTTGTATTGGACCACGTCACAACATCGGCCGTCCCGTCGGGCCGTCGTCCCGTCCGGAACGCCGCGGAGGAACCCGCCTTGCGTTACCTGCACACGATGGTGCGCGTCAGCGATCTCGAAGAATCGCTCGATTTCTACTGTCGCAAGCTCGGACTGAAAGAGATACGCCGTTCCGAGAACGAAGCCGGGCGCTACACGCTCGTGTTTCTCGCGCCCGAGGGGCAGGAGGATGCGCAGATCGAGCTGACGTACAACTGGGATCCCGAGGAGTACACCGAAGGGCGCAATTTCGGGCATATCGCGTACGAGGTCGACGACATCTACGAGACGTGCCGTCGGCTCATGGAGATGGGCGTGACGATCAACCGCCCGCCGCGCGACGGTCGCATGGCATTCATTCGTTCGCCGGACAACATTTCGATCGAGCTACTGCAGAAGGGCGAAGCGAAGCCGCCCGAGGAGCCGTGGGCATCGATGCCGAATCAGGGCAAGTGGTGAAGGGGCCGGCTCGGCTCAAGCGCCTGCGCGGAACCGCACGCGGAAATTGCCGGTCTGCACCTCCGAGTCGTCCGCGGTCTTGAAGACGACCCGGTTGCGTCCCTCCTGCTTCGCCTGATACAGCGCCTCGTCGGCGATCTGCAACGCGCCGGCGAGGCTTCTACTGCAGCCGGGCTCGGCGACCGCGACGCCGACGCTGACGGTCACGACGTCTCCGGCGGCCGAGCCTTCGTGCGGGATCTCGAGCGCCATCACATCGCGGCGAATCTGCTCCGGCAGCGAGCGCGCATAATCCGTCGGCGGACCGTAGAGCAGCAGCACGAATTCCTCGCCCCCGTAGCGCGCCGTGAAATCGAACGGCCGCTTCGCGCAGCGCGCGATCGTCTCGGCGACCTTCTTCAGCGTATCGTCGCCGGCCTGATGCCCGTATAGATCGTTGTAGATCTTGAAGTCGTCGATATCGACCATCACGATCGCGAGCGGCTGCCCGTCGCGGCGCGATTGCCGCCAAACGCGTTTCGCGTAGTCGTCGAACATCCGACGGTTGTAGAGGCCGGTCAGGCCGTCGCGCTCGGCAAGCGAATTCAGCAGTTTCGCCTCGAGGAAATTCGTGCGCAGCACGTGCTCGAGCTTGTACGTCGTGATCAGCGCGGCGGCCGCGGCGGTCGCGAGGACCGCGCCGGAATAGCCGAGCTCCTCCCATCCGACGCCGAGGAACGCTCCGGCCGCGAAGTGCCATACGAACAGCACGGTGCCGATCGCGATCGCGACGTCGAACAAAAGACCGAGGAACACGCACGCGAAGAGCAGCGCGAGCACCTGCGCGGCGAGCAGGTTCGAGCCTCCGGCGAGGGCTTCGACATGCGAGAAGTACGTGATCAGACCGCCGGCGATCAGCACGCTGATGCCGGCGATCGCGGTGTAGTAGCGCTTCGCGAGCGGCAGGTAGACCGCGACGGACGTCGCCGCGAGCAGCGGGAATAGCGCCGTGCGCCATAACGTCAAACGGTGGCTCGGCTCGTCGACGAGCAGCTGAATCACCGCGAGTGCGCACAACGGGCCGAGGGCCGTCAGCGAGGCGAGCCGGCCGCGAGGCAGGTTCTGCGCGACGTAGAACTTCCGAAACTCCTTCTCGAGGAGCCCGTTGAAGCGCAGCCGCGCGAAGCCCTGGTTCAGCTGGTCCGCGTACGGAGACCTGAGGCTTGCGCGGTCGAGAGCGGGCCGCTCCATTCCATTCTGGCCGATCGAAAATCGTGACAGCTCAGAAGCATGCCCGAACGGCCGAGGGGCCGCGGTCGATCAGATCACAGTCCCCGTCAGCGGTAGAGCGGCAGCAGCGGGTCCGGGCGCTCGCGCGGCGCTCGTGCGGCGCCGGCTATCCGGCCGTCGAAGGCCGCCGCGAGCCGACCGCCGTCCCAGCCGTTCGGCTCGCGGGCATAGAGCGCGCTCTCGAGCTCGCGCACCGCGGCGGCCGCGGGCTCCGGAAGCTGCGCAGCGAGCGCGCCGAGGGAGCGCGGCGGAGCTTCGGGAAAGCGCTCCGCGGCCCACGCGAGGAGCGCGGCGCGGGCCGCGGCTGGATCGTTCTGCGCACACGCGGCCCGGAGGCGCTTCGCCGCCCCGCCCGCCGCCGGTCGCGTCGACGCGCTCGGCGGCGCGGCGGCCGAAGCCTGCCGGGATCGGCGCCACCACAGGAGCGCGGTCAGCGCCCAGCCGACCGCGAGGATCGCGGCGAGCGCCGGCCAAAGGCCCGCGTCGCGGCCGGCGCGGACGGCCGGCGCCGCGTCCGAGACCGACGTGGGCTCGGGCGCCGGCGTCGAGGCCGGCTCGCTGCCGGGCGCGACCTGCAGCGTTCTCGGAGCGATCGACGCGATCTGCCAGCGCCCTCGCTCGACGTCGAACCACGGCAGCTCGATCGCCGGCAGCGTCGTCTCGCCGGCCGATTGCGGCAGCACCGCGTAGCGCTCGACGCGCGTCGCGACGAGCCCGCCGGGTCCGGTCGCGCGCGACAGCTCGGGGCGGTCCGCATAGAGGCGAACGCCGTCGGCTTGCGGCGGCGCGAGCTCCGGGAGCTGGGTCTCGAGCAGCCCCTCGGCGAGGATCGTCAGCGTCCGCGTCGTCGGCACGCCGACCGCGAGCTCCGGCGCATCGTCGGCGCCGCCGCTCCAGCGCTCCGTGATCTCGAGCCGCTTCGCCGGCAGCCACGCCGCGTTCGGATGCGACGCCGGCGGCGGCACGGCCGGAAGCACGTCGATCTCGACCCGCTCGGAAGAGAATCTCTGCACGCGCGAGAAGCCGCGCGGCGGAATGACCATCGCCTCGAACGTCGCCGGACCGATCGTCATCTTGCCGGCCCGCTGCGGAAAGATCGCATAGAGCCGCTCGCGCACCGTGAAATCGCGGCCGCCGCGATCGACGCGATACTCGACGTCGTCGCCGAGGCGCTCGATGATCGCCTCGCCTTCGAGGATCTCCGGAGGCGTGATCGCCGCCCGGCCGGTCATCGTCCCGACGAAGAGCCGCAGCGTGAAGACGATCTGCGACTGCACGTACGCGCGCTCCGGCGGCGACAGCTCGACCTCGAGGAAAATGTCTCCGGGCGCGTCGGCGTGCGCCTCGGCCGGCAGCACCTCGATCTCGACCGCGTTCGAGTAGTGCCCGCCGACGTCGATCGGCGGGATCAGCACCTTGCCGGGCTGACGGGGCATCAGCAGATAGATCCATTCGGCGATCTGCTCCGCGCGGCCGTTGACGATCTGGATCCGCGTCGATTCCTGGGCCCGCAGAACCTCGAACAGCTCGGCCAACGGCGAGACGTCGGGCTCGCCGCGCACGCGGCCGCGCGCCGTCAGCACGTAGGTCAGCGACTCGTTGAGCCGCGGCGTCGCCCGATCGACCGCGGCGTGGACCTCGACGTCGTCCTGCGCGTGCGCGGGCGTCACGGCGAGCCCAAGCCAGAGCACGACGAGCATCGCCGACGCGTGCAGCAGGACCGCGGCGCAGACAGGCCGCCGCGCGAGTGCGCCTCCGCGTATGCGCGCCGTCACCATCGCTCGGTCTCCTGCTCTGCGAAAAGGTCGTTACCCTGCTGGTCGATGCCGAGGCGTTGGTACTGGTACAGGAACTTGCGCCGCAGCAGCCCGCCCGGATCCTGCCGAACCCGCCGCAGCCACTGCTCGGCCGCCTGATCCGACGCCCAGCGCTCGAGCTCGTCCGCGGCGACGGGCGAAGCCTCCGACGCGTCCGCGGTCTGCGGCTCGGAGGCCGCGTCGGGCTCGCCGGGCTCCGGCCCGCCGTCTCGGTCCTCGCCGTCGCCCTCCGGCGGCGGCGCGTCGGCGAAGCGCTCGTCGCCGTCGCCGGCCGCGTCGGACGGCGCGCTGTCGGAGTCTCCAGCCTGCCGCTCTCCGGACTCGCCGGCCTCGCGCTCGCCGCCCGCGCCGGCCTCGGCCTCCGAGCCGTCGCCCGACTCGCCGGCATCGGCCGAGCGGTGCTCAGCGTCGGCCTCGTCGCCCCGCTCGTCTTGCTCGCCGTTCGGCTGCTGCCCCGCCGAAGGCTCGGGCGGCGGCTCCTGCTGCTCGAGCAGTTTCTCGAGCAGGGCGCGATTGTAGCGAGCGTCGTCGTCGTCGGGATCGAGCTCGAGCGCGCGATCGTACGCGTCGATCGCGGCTTCGATCTGGCCGGCCCGCGCGAGCGCGTTCCCTCGGTTGTAATGCGCGGCCGCGGTATCGAGCCCGCCGAGCGAGGCTGCGCTCGCCGCGAAATCCCCTGCTCGGTATTGCGCCGCGGCGCGCCATTCGGGGTCCTCGAACAGCTCGGCGGCGCGCGCCGGCGCGTCGCGTTCGAGCGCGGCCGCGCCGCGCTGGTCCGGACGTCGCCAGAGTGACCACCAGAGATCGGCGAGACGGCCTTCGTCGTCCGCGCTCGCCGTCGGCGCCGCGTCCGCAGCGCGCGGCTGGGCCTGCGCGCCCGGAACCGGCACGAGCACGCACCCGACGAAGACTGCGACCCAGCCGCGGCGGAAGCCGAGCGCGAGCAGCGGCAGCAGCAGCACGGCGAGCCAGAGCCCCGCATCGCGCCACGCGTCCGCGACATGCAGCTCGTCGTCGGCCGCCTCGAGCGCGCCCGCGGCCTCCGGCGGCTCGAGCCTCGCGAGATCGGTATCGTCGGCCGTGAGCACCGAGAAACGGCCGCCGCCGACGTCCGCGAGCCGCGCGAGCGCCGCAGTATCGACGCGCGGGATCACGACGTTGCCCCGCGCATCCGTGACGAAGCCGCCGTCCCGCTCGGGGATCGGCGCTCCGTCCTCGGTGCCGATCGCGAGCACGTCGACGTCGATGCCCGCGCTACGCAGCGTGCGTGCGGCGGCGAGATCCGCGGCCGTCGGCACCGCGTCGGTCATCACGAGGACCCGTCCACGCGTCGCGCCGGCGCGGCGGATCAGCTCGGCGGCCGTCTCGAGGCCCGACGAGATCCGGGTGCCCTGCGTCGGCATGATATCCGTCGACAGCGCGGCGACGAGCGACGCGATCGTCTGCGTGTCGGTCGTCAGCGGCGTGACGGTGAACGCATGCGCCGAGAACACGACGAGGCCGGTCTGTCCGCCGGCCCGCCGATCCAGCAGCGACAGCACCTTCAGCTTCGCGCGCGCGAGGCGGCTCGGCGCGAGATCCGCGGCATCCATCGAGCGCGACAGATCGAGCGCGACGACGAGCGCCTCGTTCGACCGGAACGCCGGAACCGGCAAGCGCTCCCACGCGGGCCCGGCGAGCGCGACCGCGGCGACGATCCATGCGGCGAGCGCCGCGGTCAGCGGCCAACAGCGCCCCGCGAAGCCGTCGGACGACGTCAGCACGAGCGGCTGAAGCGCGCGGTCGACGACGTCGCGCCATGCGCCGCCGCGGGCCTGCATCCGGAACAGGAAGAGAATCAGCCCGATGCCGAGCGGCAGTGCGAGCAGCCAGCCGGGACGAAGGAAATGCAGCTCAGCCATATGCCGCCTCGCTCCGGGCCCTCGCTCCGCCGCGCCGGCGCGCCGCCGCGGTCACGGCGTGTGCCGCGGCGCCGCCGAGCGCGAGCAGCGCAGCGGCCGCGAGCGGCCAGAAGAACAGCTCCTTGACCGGCCGATAGCCCGCGGCGTCCGACTCCGCCGGCTCGAGCTCGTCGAGCATCGCGTAGATCTCCGCGAACTCGGCCGTGTCGCGCGCGCGGAAATATCGCCCGCCGGTCAGCTCGGCAATCGCGGTCAGCGTCTTCTCGTCGAGATCGGCGGACGGGTTGATCTGGCGCAGCCCGAACAACGAGCGCACCGTCAGCGCATCGGCGCCGATGCCGACCGTGTAGATCACGACGCCGCGGCGAGCCGCAAGCTCGGCCGCTTTCATCGGGTCCACGGCGCCCGCGGTGTTCGCGCCGTCGGTCAGCAGAATCAGCACGCGGCGCCCTTCGTCGATGCCGGCATCGTCGAGCGTGCGAATCGCGAGCCCGATCGCGTCGCCGATCGCCGTCTCCTTGCCGGCGAGCCCGATCACGGCCTCATCGAGCAGCGTGCGAACGGTCTCGCGATCGAACGTCAGCGGCGCCTGCAGATACGCCTCGCGCCCGAACAGGATCAGCCCGATGCGGTCGCCGACGCGCCGCTCGATGAAGTCGTCGGCGACGGCCTTCGTCGCGACGAGCCGGTTGACCCAGCGGCCGTTCAGCTGGAAATCCTGCTCCTCCATGCTGCCCGAAAGATCGACGGCGAGCAGCAGGTCGCGCCCGGTCATCGGAATCGCGACCGGATCGCCGACCCACTGCGGCCGGGCCGCGGCGAAGACCGCGAGGACCCAGACGAGCCACAACAGCACGAGACGCGGCGGGTGCACCGGCCCCGCCGCGCGCGCAGAGACGAGGTCGGCGAGGGGGCTGTCCGGCGGCGCGACGAGCGCCGCGTCGCGCTCGACCGAGGCCGGCGGCAGGAACCGCCGGACGAGCCACGGCACGGGCAGCGCAAGCAAGAGCCACGGCCACGCGAGTGTCCACATCCGGCTCAGCCTCCGGCGCGGCGCAGCGCGAGCGCGCCGAGCGCCGCGCGCAGCGGACGGCGCGGCGCGAGCGGCCGCGCTCGGATCCAGCCGGCGACGACGAGCGCGGCCGCGAGCGCGCCGTCGCGCGCGACCGCGGCCTCCGGCCGGTACGGGCCGTCGACGAGCAGCCGCCCCGGCCCTTCGCGAAACGCGTTACCGCCGCCGCGCTCGTCGAGATACTCGAGCCAGCCGCGGCCGACGAGCCCGGACACGACCCGGGCGTCGCTCTCGTCCGCCGCGGACATCGCGAAGCGCCGCAGCACGGTCGACATCCGGCGCAGCGACTCGACCGCATCGGCGCCGGCCTCGAGGTCCGCGACGATCCGGTCGATCGCGGCGAGCGCCGCGCGCCGGCCGCGCTCGCGCCGGTGCCGATGAAGCGCGAACAAGAGCGCCGCGATGCCCGCGGCGAGCAAAAGCCACCAGCCCGGCGCCGGCGGCCACCATGAGACAGGCTCGGGGAGGTGGATGTCCCGGAGCGGCAGCGTGCTGTAGTCGATGCTCGAGCCCATATCCCCTTCGCGAGTTCCGCGTCACACGAACCGCGCGCCGCCGAAGCGCCGCGCGAGCACGCCGCGCGGATCGTCGCTCGTCGCGCAGTCGATCAGATGCACCCCCGGAACGCGCGCGAGCCCGGCGAGGCGCGCTCTGCGGCCCTCGAACTGCGCTCGGTAGCGGGCGCGCACCCCGGCATCCGACGTATCGATCGATACCGACCGCCCGCCGACGATGATTCGATAGCGGCCGGGCGGAGGAAGTTCAGCCTCGATCGGATCGTAGACGTGGACGAGGAACACGTCGCCGTGGCTCGCGAGATCTCGAATATGCCGTTCCGCCTCGTCGCCGAGGCCGCGAAAGTCGCTGAGCAGGAACGCGAGGCTCCCCGGCCGCGCGACCCGCGCGAGCCGCGCGAGCGCGTGCTCGGCGCCCGTGTCGCGGCCGTCGCGGGCCGGCTCGCGCGGCCCCCAGAACGCCTCGTCGGCGACGAGCCGCAGCAACGTCAGCGCGGCGCGGCGCCCGAGACGCGGACGGCGCTCGTCGTGCTCGGCATCGGAGAACACGAGCCCGCCGATCTGATCGCCGTTCGCGACCGCGCTCCACGCGATCAGCGCCGCGGCCTCGGCCGCGCGCACGGCCTTGAACGCGCGCTGCGTGCCGAAGCGCATCGAAGCGCGGAGATCGACCCACAGCATCACGGGCCGGTTCCGCTCCTCGCGAAAGACTTTCGTATGCGGCTTGCCGGTTCGCGCGGTGACCCGCCAATCCATCGTCCTCGGGTCGTCGCCGGGCTGGTACGGGCGCGACTCGTCGAACTCGACGCCCCGGCCCTTGAACGGCGAAAGATGTCCGCCGGCGCCGACCGCGCGCACGCGCGGCGTCGCGATCTTCAACGACTCGCCCGCGGCGCGCAGCGCGATCAGCCGCTCGACGGTCACGCGGTCCGGCGCGGCGTCGGAGCGGGCGGTGCCCCGCCCTGCGCGGCCGATGGCGCCGACGTCGATCACGGCACGCCGATCCTCGCGAGCAGCGCGTCGATGATCTCGTCCGGCGTCCGGCCGGCCGCCTCGGCCTCGAAGCTGAGCAGCACGCGGTGCCTCAAAATATCGTGCGCGACGTCCTGGATATCCTCCGGCGTGACGAAGTCGCGGCCGGCGAGCCATGCCCTCGCCCGCGAGCAGCGGTCGAGGGCAATCGTCGCGCGCGGGCTCGCGCCGTACTGCAGAACGCCCGCAAGATCCTCGCCGTACCGCCCGGGATCGCGCGTCGCGAGGACGATCTGCACGATGTACTCCTCGAGCGGATCGGCGAGGTACAGATCGAGCACCTCGTGCCGGGCCGCGATCACCTCGTCCTGCGTCAGCGGATCCGACGCCGCGAAGAGCTCGCGATCGGCGCCCGGTCCGTGAGGCCCTCTCGCCTCCGCGCGGTTCAGCGCGAGGATCGCGCGCTCGCCCTCGGCATCCGGATAGCCGACGAGCACGTGCAGCAGGAAGCGGTCGAGCTGAGCTTCCGGCAGCGGATAGGTGCCTTCCTGCTCGATCGGGTTCTGCGTCGCCATCACCATGAAGAGCCGCGGGAGCGGATACGTCACCGAGCCGACCGTGATCTGCCGCTCGGCCATCGCCTCGAGCAGCGCCGATTGCACCTTCGCCGGCGCACGGTTCACCTCGTCCGCGAGCACGAGATTGTGGAACAGCGGTCCCTTGCGGAACACGAACGAGCCGTCCTGCGGGCGATAGATCTCGGTGCCGGTCAGGTCCGCCGGCAGCAAGTCCGGCGTGAACTGCAGGCGATGGAAATCGCCCTCGACGTTGTGGCTCAGCACCTTGATCGCGCGCGTCTTCGCGAGGCCCGGCGCGCCTTCGACGAGCAAATGCCCGTCGCAGAGCAGCGCGATCAGCATGCGGTTCAGTAAACGCTCCTGACCGACGACGAGGCTCTTCAGGTGCGACTCGAGACGGACGAATTTCTGCTGCAGCGACATCGAACGGTCCGAAGTGAAAGGGGGTGATTCTAGCAAGGGGAAACGCGCGGCCCGGCGGCTGCGGAAACTAGAACCCGCGGCCGCGACCGCTGACGATCCCGACCGGGCCGCGGGGCAAGTAGATCTGCATCGGCCGGCCGTCGCGCAGGACCTCGACGATCACGGGCTCGCCGGGGCGGCCCTCGAGCGTCAGCCGGTTGAGCTCGCTCATATCGAAGACGCGGCGGCCGCCGTACGAGACGACGACGTCGCCCGAGCGCAGCCCCGACTGCTCGGCGGCCGAGCCGGGCAGCACGTCGCGCACCGCGATCGCGGTCGGCCTTCCGAGCGCCGTCAGATACCGCTCGAACTCCTCGTCGCCGATCTCGTCGCGGAGCCGCTCCTCGACGCTGCGGCGAGCACGCGGGTCCGGCGGCTCACCGCGGCGGGCCGCCTCGTGCTGCGCCTCGAGCATCTCGAGGCGCAGCTCGTCGACGCGCCGCTCGAGCCACTCCGCGCGATCGGACGTGAACCCCGCGGCGGCGAAGCGCTCGCGGCGCCGCTGCTCGAGCTCCTCGCTCGACGGCCGGCCGATCCCGCGAAGCCCCACCGCCGGGCGCTCGGCAATGCTTTCGGGCTCGGCGCCGGGCCCGAGCGCGGCGGTTGCGGGCTCCGTTTCCGCGCCGCGACCGGCGGCCGCGTCCGGCGAATCGGTTTCGCCGGCCGAGGGCCAGGCCGCCGCGGCGAGCACCGCGCGCAGCCGCTCGACCTCGGCCGCGAGCGCCGCACGGGCATCGGCCTCGCGCGCGAGGCGCCGCTCGAGCGCGTCCAGCCGCGCCGCGAGCCGCGCGCCGTCGGCGCCGGCCTCGACGCCGTCGTCGGCCCCCATCCACGCGGCGATCACGAAGCCCGCCGCGAGCCCGGCACCGAGATAGGCGAATGTTCTGACGAAACCTTTCATCCGTAGCGCTCCCCGCAACCGCTCGGCCCATGAAGTATGCTGCGCTGAACCCGTGACGTGAACCGATGCGCAAACTCTTCCGTCCGCTCGCCGCTCTCGTCGTTGTCCTCGCCGTCGCGGCCGCGACCGTCGCCGCCATGATCGCCGCGTCGCTGCCGCGGCGCGGCGGCGAAGCGTCGGTGCCGGGGCTCGAAACGAGCGTGCGCGTCGAGCTCGACGCGATCGGCGTTGCCCGGATCCACGCCGCGACGCTCGCCGACGCGTTTCGCGCGCAAGGCTTCGTGCACGCGCAGGAGCGGTTCTTCCAAATGGATCTCAGCCGGCGCCGCGCGGCCGGAGAGCTCGCCGCGCTCGCGGGGCCGGCCCTACTCCCGCTCGATCGCGAGCAGCGCGTGTTTCAGCTCCGAAAGCGCGCACGGCGCGTGCTCGAATCGCTGCCGGAGCGGCACCGCGCCTGGCTGGCCGCCTATGCGGACGGCGTTAACGCGGGTCTTGCCGACCTCGGCGCACGCCCGCCCGAGTATTGGGCGCTTCGCGCGCGGCCCGAACCGTGGGCGCCGGAGGACACCGTGCTCGTCGTGCTCGCGTTCTATACGCTGCTGTCGAGCAACCATGCGTACGAGCTGCCGCAAGCGGTCATCGAGGCGTCGCTGCCGCCGCCGGTCGCCGAGTTCCTTCTGCCGGCGACGTCGCGCTTCGATCGGCCGCTCGGAGCGCCGCCGGCCGACCCGACCGGCGGCTACCGCCCGCTGCCGATCCCCAGCGCCGCGGAGGTCGGCGCGCGGCGGCCGCGCGGCGCGCCGCCGGTCGTCGCGCCGCCGCCGGCCGATGCCGCGTCGAACGCATGGGCGGCCGGCGCCGCGCGAAGCGCGCACGGCGAGGCGATCGTCGCGGTCGACCCGCATCTCGTGCTGCGGCTGCCGAACGTCTTTCACCGCGCAGAGCTGCACTTCGGCGGCCGCACCGTGCGCGGCGTCGGCATTCCGGGCGTGCCGGGCATCGTCATCGGTGCGAGCGACGATCTCGCGTGGGGCCTGACCGCGAGCTACGCCGATCAGAGCGACTGGGTCGTCGTCGAGCCGCTGCCCGGCGATCCGGCCCGCTATCGTGTCCCCGAAGGGGCGGAGGCATTCGTCGTCGAGCGGGAGCGGATCGGCGTGCGCGGCCGCGCCGAGCCCGAGCCGCTCGACGTCGTGCTGACGCGCTGGGGGCCGGTCGCGCGCGCCGACGGGCTCGGGCGTCCGCTCGCGCTCCGCGCGACGTGGCTCGAGCCCGGCGGCACGAATATCGGCCTGCTCGAGCTCGCGTTCGCGAAGACCGTGCACGAAGCGCTCGACGTGATCACCGGCTGGGCGGGCCCGTCGCTCGGCTGGGTGCTCGCCGACCGCGACGGGCAGGTCGCATGGGCCGCGAACGGTCCGCTGCCGGCGCGTGACGGCTTCGACGGATCGGCGCCGCGATCGTGGGCCGACGGCACGCTCGGCTGGCGCGGGCTCGCGCCGCCGCCGCGGCGAATCGGGACCGCCGACGATATCGTCTACGCGGCGAACAGCCGTCCGCTTCCGATCGGCGACGTCGAGCCGCTCGGGCGAATCTTCATGCCGCCGTTTCGCGCGAAACGCATCGCGGACCGGCTCGGCGAGCGCAGCCGCTTCGACGAAGGCGATCTCGCGGCGCTTCAGCTCGATACCCGTGCCGAAGCCTACGATCGGATCCGCGACATCGCGGTCGAGGTCCTCGACGAGGCCGAAGCCGATCCGCGGCTCGCGGCCGCACGGGCTCGGATTGCGTCATGGAACGGACGGGCGGATGCCGACGACGTCGGCTTCCGCCTGCTTCACGTCTACTATCGCGCGCTGCTCGACGAGGTGCTGGGGCCGCTGCTCGCCCCGGCGCTCGCCACCGATCCGGGATTCGTGTACCGCTGGCCGCTCGGCGACGAATCGCTGCGCCGCGTGCTCGACGAGCGGCCGCGACATCTGTTGCCGGCCGGCTTCGACGATTGGCCAGCCTTCCTCCGCGCGATTCTCGTCGAGACCGTCGAGGCCGTCGACGCCGACCGCGGCTTGGGGCCCGAAGCGCGGTGGGGAGACGTGAACCGGCTCGCGGCCGCGCACCCGCTGGCCGGCCTGCCGCTGCTCGGCCGGCGGCTGACGCTGCCGGCCGTGCCGCAGCCCGGCTCGCCGGTCTCGGTGCGCGTCGCGGAGCCGTCGCGAGGCGCGGTCATTCGGATGGTCGTCTCGCCCGCCCGCCCCGAGCGGGGCATCCTCCAGCTCGCGGGCGGGCAAAGCGGGCATTTCCTGTCACGACATTTCGCCGACCAGTGGCCTGCGTGGTCGGACGGCTCGCCCGCGCCGTTCGTCGCGGGTGAAACCGTCGACGCATTCACGCTCGCGCCGAGCGGCGCCGATTAGTCGAACGCCGCGCGCACGATCTCGGGCGGCGCCTGATCCGCGAACTCGGGCTTGACGACGTAGATATCGTCGCCGACGACCGCAGCCGTCGTGCCTTGGCCGTCGAACGTGCCGATACCGGCGATCTCCGCGGTCGCCCAATCGTCGCCGCTCGACAGCAGGATCACGCGGCTCGTGCTGTTGCTGACGACCGCGAGGCGGCCGTCCGCGGTCAAGACCATGCCGTCGCCGCCGGCGAGCGGCTCCGGCACCGTGACCTCGGTCGCCGCCGCGGGATCGTCGACCGGAATCTTGTACAGCGATCCGCTCATCAGCCCGACGACGAGCAGATACCCTCCGTCGTGGTACACGATCCCGTTCGGCGCGGGCGCGCCGTCGAATCGATGGAATATCGTCGGCGCGCCGTCGCTGCCGACGCGATAGACGAGCTGCTGCTGGGTATCCGTGACGTAGGCCGTGCCGTCCGCGCCGACCGCGACATCGTTCGCGAAGAACGAGCCTTCGGGTGTCTCGTCGTACGCGGCCGTGAGATCGATCATCGCGATTCGCTCGCCCGAGTCGAGCGCGTAGATGCCGAGCTTCGCCTGCCCCGGACCGCCGCCGCCGAAAACGCTGCTATCCGAGTTGCAGACGAGCAGCCGGTTACGCGCCTCGTCGACCTCGATGCCGACCGACGAGACGAGCTCGTCATCCGTGACGAAAGGCGTCAGCGTGCCGTCGAGCGCGACCTCGAAAACCGTGCCCTGCCCAAGAGAGCCGACGAGGAAGCGGCCGCTCGTCTCGTCGTACTCGATGCCTTCCGGAATCACCCCTTGGCGCTCGATCACGATTCGCTCCGGGATGCCGCCGTTGTCGGCAGACCCTGCCGGCTCGGGAGCGGCCGCGGGCTCGGCCGTATCGGCCGCGGGCGGGGCGGAGCTCGCGCCAGGCTCGACGGCCGGGCTCGTCGCCGGCTCGTCGGTGCACGCCGCGAGCGCGGCGGCCGCAAACGCGGCGATCAGAAATCGCTGGATCATCGTCATTACCTCCGGTGCTGATTCCCTCGGACGTCGGCGAGATCGTAGCAAGAGCGAAACGGCACGGCTCGTCAGACGGGCAGCGTGACGTGCGAAAGCCGCTCGCGAAGTGTCCGGCGCATCTGCATCGCCAGCTCGCGAAAGAGCACCCGCGAAGGCGATGCGGGCCGCCATGCGAGCGCATGCTCGCGCAACGAGCCGTCCCCGATCACCGGAATCACCGCGAGCTCGTCCGACTCGCGGATCTCCGAATGCACGTAGAGTGCCGGCAGGAACGAGAGGCCCATGCCGAGTTGCACCATCTGACGCAGCGTATCGAGGCTCGTGCCCTCGTAGTCGCGCCGAAGCGTCGCGCCGAAGCGCTCGCAGAGCCGCTGAATCTGCGAATGGAGCGGATGACTTTCCTCGATCGCGAGCACCGGCTCCCCGGCGAGATCCGCGTCGGCAATCGTCGTCTTGGTCGCGAGCCGGTGCTCGCTCGGGACGACGAGCTTCAACGGCTCGCGGCACAGCGAGACGTGCGCAAGCTCGCGCATGGCGATCGGCAGCGTCGTAAGAATCAGGTCGTATTCGCCGACGAGCAGCGCGTCCTCGAGCACGTGCGGGGATTCCTCCCGCACATAGAACTGCACCGCGCCGTACTGTCGGTGGATGTCGAGCAGCACGTGCGGCAAGAGATACGGCCCGACCGTTCGGGCCACGCCCAGGCGATACGTCCCTCCGGGTCCGCCCGCGAGCGTCCGTGCGTGCTCGACGAACCCGTCGAGCTCCTCGAGGACTCGGCGCGCGTCGCGCACGAGCTCTCGTCCGAGGGCGCCGAGCAGCGTGCCGCCGCGGCTGCGCTCGAAGAGCCGCGCGCCGATCGCGGACTCGAGGCTCGCAATCTGCGACGTCAGCGTCGGCTGGCTGATGCCGAGCCGCTCCGCGGCCCGCCGAAAGCTCTGCGCCTCGGCGACCGCGACGAAGTACTCGAGCTGGCGGAGCGTAATCCGCGGTTTCTCGGTCGACATCGTCTTGATAGAAGAAGGCGATCACCAATCATAAACAGATTGTCTAGCGTTATCACTGGCCGGCGCTTACCCTGCCATCCATGTAGTCGCACCCCGCAGGACCTTTCGCATGGACCAAGTCGTCGCCGGCGTCGTGAGCTTCCGCGAGGAAGTCTTCCCGAAGCACCGCGAGCTCTTCGCGGAGCTCGCAAACGGCCAGCGCCCCGAAGCGCTGTTCATCACGTGCGCCGATTCCCGGATCGACCCGAATCTCGTCACGCAGACGCGTCCCGGCGATCTGTTCATCATCCGCAATGCCGGCAATATCGTCCCGCCGTACGGGCGCCCGATCGGCGGCGTCACCGCATCGATCGAGTACGCGGTCGCGTTTCTGAACGTCGGGCATATCGTCGTCTGCGGTCATACGCACTGCGGCGCGATGACGGGCGCGCTCGACCCCGAGTCGGTTGCCTCCCTGACGCACGTACGGGACTGGCTCGAGCACGCCCGCGCGGCCGTCGAGGTCGTGCGCGCGCGTCACGGTCACGCGGGCCCCGAGCATATTCGCGAGACGATCGAGCAGAACGTGCTCGTGCAGCTTCAGCATCTGCGGACGCATCCGGTCGTCGCCGCGGGGCTCGCGGCCGGCCGTCTGCAGCTGCACGGCTGGGTGTACGAGCTCGAGACCGGCGACGTCTTCTGCTGGGACGAAGCATCGCAGCAATATCGGCCGCTCGCGGAGCGCTACCAAACGCTGCTCGCCGAGAAGACGGCCGCGACGCCTCCGCGCTGAGCGGCCCGATGCGCCGAATCGGCACATCGAATTTGAAAGGAGACCTCTTCGGCGGGATCACCGCCGGGATCGTCGCGCTGCCGCTCGCGCTCGCGCTCGGCGTCGCGTCGGGACTGGGGCCGATCGCGGGACTCTACGGCGCGATCCTCGTCGGCTTCTTTGCGGCGATGCTCGGCGGCACGCCGGCGCAGATCTCCGGGCCCACGGGGCCGATGGTCGTCGTCCTCGCCGGCGTCGGCGCGAGCCTGCCGGGCCGTCCCGAGCTCGTCTTCACCGCGGTCGTGCTCGCCGGCCTGTTCCAGATCGTCTTCGGCATGCTCCGCTTCGGCGAGTACATCCGCCTCGTGCCCTATCCGGTCGTCTCCGGGTTCATGAGCGGGATCGGCGCGATCATCATCGTTCTTCAGATCGGCCGGCTCGTCGGCAGCGAGCCGCCCGGCGATACGATCTCGGCTCTGCTTCACGTCCCGCATGCGCTGTCCGAGATCGACCTCGCCGCGGTCATGATCGGCGTCCTGACGCTCACGATCGTGTTTTGCTGGCCGAAGAGGCTCGGCCGAGTTCTGCCGGCGCCGCTCGCGGCGCTGATCGGAGGCACCGTCGCCGGCCTTTTCCTGAACGCGCCGGTGCTCGGCGATATCCCGACCGGGTGGCCGGAAGCCCGCCTGCCCGTGCTCGACCGCGACGCCGCGCTGCTCGTCGTCGAAGCCGCGGCGATTCTCGCCGTGCTCGGCGCGATCGATTCGCTGCTGACGTCGCTCGTCGCGGACAACGTCACTCGCACACGGCACGACTCGAACCGCGAGCTGATCGGGCAAGGCATCGGCAATACGGTCGCCGGGCTGTTCGGCGGCATCGCGGGCGCAGGCGCGACGATGCGCACGCTCGTGAATATTCGCACCGGCGGCCGCACGCGCCTGTCCGGCATGATCCACGCTCTCGTGTTGCTCGCCGTCGTGCTCGGCCTCGGTCCGCTCGCGGCACGGATCCCGCACGCGGCACTCGCCGGCATCCTCGTCAAGGTCGGCTGGGACATCATCGATTGGAGCTACTTGCGGAATGCGCATCGCGGCCCGCGCTGGGATCTGCTGCTGATGGCCGCGGTGCTCGCGCTCACCGTCTTCGTCGACCTGATCACCGCCGTCGGCGTCGGCGTCGTGCTGGCGTCGATCGCATACGTCCGCCAGGTGGCGCGCGCGCAGATCCAGGCGATCGTCGATCTGCCGCCGCCGCTCGGTTCCGAGGAGGAAGCGGAGCTGCTGCGGCGCGCCAACGGTCGGGTGCACGTCTTCGATTTCGGCGGAGCGCTCAGCTTCGGCGCCGCCGCGGATCTCGGGCATCACGTGCGCGAACGGTCGCTACGAAACGGCGCCGAGGTATTGATCCTCGACCTCTTGCGAGTGCCGTTCGTCGACGTCTCCGCGGCACGCGCCGTCGAGACGATCGCGTGCGACGCACGGCGAGCGGGCAAGATGCTCTACGTGACCGGCGCGAACGAAAGCGTCCGGCGAGTGCTCGCCGCGCTCGATGCCGACCACTGCATCGACGAGCGCCGCTTCTATCCGAGACGCATCGACGCGCTCCGCGAAGCCGTAGCGAGGCTCGAGACCGGCCGCACGACGCCGTTCGCGGGCGCCGCCGCGGCCGCAAGCGGGTGAGACGCGTCCGACCGATCGATGCCGGAGAGCGAGAAGGTCTGCCCCCTCTCGAGGGCAGACCCCAGACCGCTCGTCAGAAATCGAAGTCGAACGTGTAGCCGACGATGAACTTCACCGAGCCGTTGTCGAGCCCGTCGGCCTGGTCGTTCGCGAGATCGGTATCGGAGATCGTGAACGAGAAGCCGCCCTTCGACAGCGAGACGCTGTAGTCGACGTAGTCGCCCGGCACGCCGTTGAAGTGCTCGCTGAAATCACCGTCGTGGCGTCCGATATGGAACGCGAGCTCGAGCTCGTTGCGCAGCGGCACTGTGTAGTCGAGCGACAGATAGTGTGACTTGCCGAACCCGAAATCCTGCCCCGGTCCCTCGTCCGCCTCGGTATTCGCCAGCACGAACGCGCTGATGCTGAAGTTGCCGAATCCGAGCGTCGCGTAGATCTCACCGAAATCGAACTCGGCGATATCGTCGTAGTTGTAGTACAGATAGCCGATGTCGTACGTGATCGCGTCTCCGCCGGAGAAGCCGAAATAGACGTCGTGCTCGTACGAGAACACGTCCGACGGCGCGAAGCTGACGTTCGAGACCCACGTCCCGATATAGAAGCCGCTGTCGGAGACATAGTCGAGGCCGCCCGACACCGCCGGCTCGTTCATCGTCTGCGTCAGGCCTCGCCAGACGTAGTTGTTCGTCACCGACGCATTCGCGGACAGCTCGGCGCGGGCGGCCGATGCGGCCGCAAGGCATCCCGCCGCGACGCAGGCCGAAGCGAGCCTAGTATCGATCTTCATCGTCGTTCCTTCCTTATTCGTGAAATTGGACGGCGTGAGAGCACGCTGCCGACGGCGATAGCAGGAAGCGTGCCACCCCAAAAAACCGAGTAAGTTCAGGCAATTAATCGCCAATGGCGCTTCGACCGTGCGCCTTCGTGGTGCAGCCTCGGGCGCCCTGCTCGGAAACGGTGCGGGCGCGGCGCGGCGCGCGCGCTTATGATCACGGCGCGATGACTTACGACCTCCTGCTGCTCGCGGCGGTACCGCTCGTCGGCTTCGTCTCGGGCTTCGTCAACACGCTCGCCGGCAGCGGCTCGCTGATCACGCTGCCGCTCTTGATCGTGCTCGGCCTGCCGGCGAACGTCGCGAACGGCACGAATCGCGTCGGAATCCTCGTGCAGTGCGTCGTCTCGGTCGCGACGTTTCGGCGGCGCGGCGCGTTACCCCGCGCGAGCGTGCTCCGAATCCTCGCGCCGTCGGTCCTCGGCGCCGCGGTCGGCGCCGAGCTCGCCGCGGAGCTCGACGAGGCGCTGCTGCGCCGGACGATCGGCGTGCTGATGCTCGTAATGCTCGCGGTCGTTCTCTTCAGGTCGCGCCGCTGGCTCGAAAGCCATGCGAGCGGACGGCCCGCGAATGCGTGGCTACAGGCGGCGATCTTCTTCGCGATCGGCGTATACGGCGGGTTCATTCAAGCGGGTGTCGGGATCTTCCTGCTCGCGGGGCTCGTGCTCGGCGCGGGCTACGAGCTCGTCGGCGGCAACGCGGTGAAGAATCTGATCGTGCTCGTGTTCACGATCGCCGCCCTCGCGGTCTTCGTCGTGAACGACCAGGTGCGCTGGGGACTCGGCGCGCTGCTCGCGGCCGGCAGCGCCGCGGGCGCATGGGCCGCTGCGCACTTCGCGGTCGAGCGCGGCGCGCCGTTCGTCCGCGCGGTGCTGATCGCGATCCTGATCCTGTCCGCGGCCGCGCTGCTCGGCGACTTCCGGCTCGTCTGACGGCGATGCGCCGCCCGAGCCGGAGCCCGCGTCAGCGGGACGCGGCGCTCGCCGGCTCGCCGCCGCCGGCGGCTGCGAAAGCGTCGAGCAACAGCGCGGCGAGCCGTTCCATCGGCACGACGGGCGAAGGCCCGGGCGAGAGTCCTGCCGAGAAGCCCCGGCGCGCGAGACCGACGAGCGCGTCCGGCCGCGCGATCACGTGAATCGGCACGTCCCACGACGCGCCGGGCCCCGCGATCGACGCAGCGGGCTGATGATCGCCGAGCACGATCAGCACGAGGTCGTCGTTCGGCCAGCGCTCGAGATAGCCGGCGAGCGTGCGAAATGCATAGCGTAGCGAGTCGGCATACGCGGGCCCGAGATCGAGCCAGTCCGGACCGGACTCGAGCTGCCGAGCGAGCGCGTCGGCGTCGAACGGCCGATCAGTCTCGAGCCGGGCCCAGTCGGCCTGATACGGCGGCGTCGGCCGGAACGGCACGTGCGTGCTGACCGTTGCGACGAGCGCGAACAGCGGCCGACGGTCGGCCCGCGCGCGCTCGAGCGCGTCGAGCCGCGCGAACGTGTACTGATCCGGAATCCGCCACCATCCGATCGCGGGGCCGTGCCAATCGATCGCGCGCGCATCGTGGATCGCGGCGAACCCGAACGCGGCGCCTTCGGGCCAAGGCTCGCGCAACCCCGGCATCACGGCAGCAGACCGATATCCGGCACGGCCGAAGCGGCGCGCGAGCGTATCCGGCGCGCCGGCGAGCAGCGCTGCGTACGCGCCGGCGTGATCGACGCGGATCCCGGTCAGAAAGCTCGCATGCGCGAGCCACGACGCGCCGGCGAACGTCGGGGATCGCACGCGCGCGGAAACCGCACTGCGGCCCGTCGCGTCGAGCGCTCGCTCGAGCACCGCGCGTGCCTCGGCGGCCGCGCCCGCGATATCGTCCCGATCGAGCGTGACCGCGCCGTACGACTCGACGAAGACGACGATCACATCAGCTCCGTCGAGCGCCGGGAGCGCTCCGTCGCCGAGCGGCTCGGCCGGCGGTAACGGGGTCCCACGCTTCACGGCGCGATGCGCATCGACGAGACGCTCGGCCTGCGTCCATATCGCGGCGAGCGCAGGGGCAGCGAAAAGCCGGCGCGCATCGGCACCGCCGAGCGCGTAGACGGCGAGTGCCGCACAGCCCGCAACACCTAGCAAGGCTCGGAGGCCGGCGTGCTCGACGCCGTCGACGACGGCTCCGACCGCAAGCTTCAGCACCACGGCGACGGCGGCGACGAGTCCTCCGGCCGCCGCGGCGAGCAGCGCGAGCTGCAGCGGACTCGCGACCTTCGCGAGCATCGCGGCGACGCTCGGCACATGCGGCAGATCGAAGTACAGATAGACCGGGCGGCCGTAGAGCCCGGCCGTCGTGACGCTCGCGTAGCGGAGCGCGACGAGCAGCGTGACGCCGATCGCGATCGCGACGACGCCGCGCGGGCCGGGCGGCCGGCCGAGCGCAGCGAGCAGCACGAGACCCGCAACGACGGCCGCGGCTTCGACCGAAGGCGCGGCCGACGGCACGACGAGAAAGGTCGGCCACGCGTTCTCGAATGTCAGCGCCGCATGGATCATCGCGAGCGCGGCCGCGGTTCGAAGCATGCGGCGAAGGCCCGGCGCGCGAGGCGCATCGTCGCCGCGCGCTCCGTTCGGGAAGAGCGTCCGCGCCATCGCGGCGCGTCAGCGCGTTCGGGCGCGCGGGGTGGACGCGAGCCGCGCGGCGTCGACGGCGAACGATGTGCCGAGCAGAGCGAGCGCCGCGGCGGCGATCGCCGCGCTCTGCTCGCGCGCGACAAACGGCGCAAGGCAGACGAGCAGCGCCGCGATCTGCACGACACAGACGGCTTGCCGCCTGCGGCTCGGCGGCAGCGGCGCGCCGAGCCGCGGCCAGACGCAGCCCGCGGCGACGAACGCATAGCGCATCAGCCCACTCGCGAGTACCCACGCGCCGGCTTTGTCGAAGCGCCAGACGAGCACCGCGAGCACGAGCGTCGTCAACGCATCGGTCTCCATGTCGAACCGGGCTCCGAATCGGCTCGCGCATCGCCGCCGGCGCGCGAGCGAGCCGTCGACGCCGTCGAGGACGAGCGCGCTGCCGGCGGCCGCGATCGCGAACCACAGCACCGGCGCGGAGGCGTCCGCGATCACGAGACCGGACGCGAGCGATACCAGCCCGCCGCGCAGCAGCGTGATCTGATTCGCCGCGCCGAACGCGCCGTCGAGCTGAAACGACGCGGCCCGCAACGCGACCGCGGCGCCGCCGACGAATGCCGCGAGCACGATCGCGATATAGAGTCCGCCGAGATCGAGCTTCCGCTCCGCGGCGACCGCCGCGACCGCGAGCAGCGCGGCCGTCAGGCCCGCTGCGGCAACGCCGCCGCGCAGACGGTGCACGGCCGCCAGCGACGAGGAGGAAGACATCGAAACTACGCTTGCATGTCTCTACGCCGCTTGCAAGTATCGTTGCGAGCGCCGCGCGCCGCTCGAACCCGGCGCGCCGCTTGCGGAGGACCGCCGATGGCGCAGACCGAGCCGATCGCCGCACGAGCCTTCTGGACCGCGTCGCCCGGCCGCGGCGAGATCCGCAGCGAGCCGCTGCCGGCTCCCGCCCCCGGCTCGGTGCTCGTCGAAGCGCTGTACTCCGGGATCAGCCGCGGCACCGAATCGCTGATCTTCGCGGGCCGCGTGCCGGCCTCCGAGCACGCGCGCATGCGCGCACCGTTCCAGGCCGGCCGCTTGCCCGGCCCGATCAAATACGGCTACTCGAGCGTCGGGCGCGTGCTCGAAGGCCCCGATGCGCTTCGCGGCCGTGCCGTGTTCTGCTTGTACCCGCATCAGACGCACTACGTCGTGCCGGCCGACGCGGTGCATCCGCTGCCGGCCGGCGTTCCGCCGGAGCGAGCGGTGCTCGCGGCGAATCTCGAGACCGCGGTGAACGGGCTATGGGACGGCGCACCGTGCGTCGGCGACCGGATCGCGGTGATCGGCGCAGGCACGGTCGGATGCCTCGTCGCCTGGCTCGTCGCGAGAATTCCCGGCACGCGCGTCCAGCTCGTCGACGTCGACACGGGCAAGGCCGAGGTCGCGGCGGCGCTCGGCATCGAGTTCGCCGCGCCGGCCGAAGCGGCCCGCGACGCGGACGTCGTCTTTCACGCGAGCGGGAGCGAGCGCGGCCTCGAGACGGCGCTCGAGCTCGCGGGATTCGAAGCCGTGATCGTCGAGCTCAGCTGGTACGGCGAAGGCCGGGTCGCGGCCCCGTTCGGGCAGGCCTTCCACAGCCGGCGGCTCACGCTGCGCTCGTCCCAGGTCGGCGCGGTCGCGCCGCAGCGGCGCGCGCGCTGGGACGCGCGCCGGAGGCTCCGGCTCGCGCTCGAGCTGCTGACCGACCCGCGGCTCGATGCGCTGATCAGCGGCGAGAGCACGCTCGACGAGCTGCCCGCGCTGATGCCGCGGCTCGCGGGCGCGAGCGCGTTGTGTCACCGGGTTCGATACCGAAGCGCCGCATGACGGCGGGTCCGCGTCGCGGTCCGGGTGCGGCGAAGGAGACGGGCGGATGTTCAGCGTCACGGTTCGCGATCGATTGATGATCGCACATAGTCTCTCCGGAGAGATTTTCGGTCCGGCCGCACGCCTGCACGGGGCGACCTATGTCGTCGATGTCGAGCTTCGCCGCCGCGATCTCGACGAGCACGACGTCGTCGTCGACATCGGGCTCGCGTCGAAAGCGCTGCGCAACGTTCTCACTGCGCTCGACTATCGCAATCTCGACGACGAGCCCGCTTTCGCGGGGCGCAACACGACGACCGAGTTCCTCGCGAAATACATCTTCGACCGCATCGCCGAGCAGATCGACGCGGGCACGCTCGGCGAGGCCGCGCGCGCGATGCAGTCGGTACGCGTCACGCTGCGCGAATCGCACGTCGCATGGGCGGCCTACGATGCCGAGCTTCCCGGCCGCGGCGGAGAGTAACGCTTGCCGGCGGTCGACTTCGTCGTTCCAGGCGATCCCGACACGCCAACCGGCGGCTACGTCTACGACGCGCGTATTCTTCGCGGGCTCGCCGCGCTCGGCTGGCGCGTCTGCCGCCATGTTCTCGCCGAGGACTTTCCGTGGCCGTCCGACGCGTCGCTCGACGCCGCGGCGGCTGCGCTCGGCGCGATCCCCGAGGGCCGCGCGGTCGTCATCGACGGGCTCGGGCTCGCAGGGCTCGTTCCGGTCCTAGGCGCGCACGCGCGAGCGCACCGGCTCGTCGCGCTCGTGCACCATCCGGTCGCCGACGAGACGGGCCTGCCGGACGGCCTACGCCAGCGCGCGCGGCGCGCGGAACGCGCGGCGTTCGGGCTCGTCGAGCGGATCGTCGTGACGAGCCGCTGGACCGCGCGGCGGCTCGAGCGCGACGGCGTGCCGAGCGATCGGCTCCGCGTCGTCGAGCCCGGCACCGATCGGCCCGAAGCCGGCGCGCGTGCGGCGCCGCAGAATCGGGGCACACCGCGGCTGCTCTGCGTCGCGACGCTGACCGAGCGGAAAGGTCACGCGTCGTTGCTCGACGCGCTCGCACACGTCGCGCACGTCGACTGGCATCTCGACTGCGTCGGCAGTCTCGGCCGCGATCGCGCGACCGTCGCCGCAATACGGCGGCGCATCGCGGCGCTCGATCTCGGCGAGCGCGTGACACTGCACGGGGAGGTCTCGCGCGCGGCGCTCGACTCGCTCTACGTTCACGCGACGGCTTTCGTGCTCGCGTCGCATTTCGAGGGCTACGGCATGGCGCTCGCCGAAGCGCTCGTGCACGGGCTGCCGATCGTCGCGACGGCCGGCGGCGCGATCCCCGATACCGTCGGCGATGCGGCGCTGCTCGTCCCGCCCGGCGACGTCGAAGCGCTCGCACGCGCGCTCGGGCGCGCGCTCGCCGACGCGGCGCTGCGCGCCCGGCTCGCGGCGGCGGCCCGCGAGCGTGCCGCGGCGCTGCCGACCTGGGGCGACGCGAGCGCGCGCTTCGCCTCGGCGATCGAGGATCTCGCGGCCGGAGGCGGCGGCCGCGCATGACCGGCTTCTCGCCGGACTGGCTCGCGCTCCGCGAGCCCGCGGATCGGGCAGCGCGATCCGCAGCGCTCTGCGCGGCGGTTGCGCATCGATGCACCGAGGGGCTCGACGTCGTCGATCTCGGCGCCGGCACGGGCGCGAACCTGCGTTTCACCGCGCAGACGCTCGGCGGACGACAGCGCTGGCGGCTCGTCGACCGCGACGACGCCGTGCTCGCCGGGGTCCCGGACGCGATGCGCCGGTGGGCCGAAACCGACCCGGCTCGGCGCTTCTCGTCGAGCGATGCCGCGGCGCCCGGCGCGATCGGCCGCGATGCGCCGCGCGGCCGATCGAGCCAACGGACCGACGCCTGGCCGCTCGCGATCGAAGGCCGCGGCTTCGCTTGCCGAGCCGCGCTCGTGCGCACGGATCTCGGAGCGAGCCTCGACGATCTCGAATGGCCCGCGGGCGGCCTCGTGACCGCTTCCGCGCTGCTCGATCTCGTGTCCCTCGACTGGCTCGACGCGCTCGCCGAGCGCACGGCCGCGGCCGGTGCGGCCGCGCTCTTCGCGTTGTCGTACGACGGCACGCTGTCGCTCGAGCCCGCGCACCGCGACGACGCGCTCGTCCGCGCGCTCGTGAACCTGCACCAGCGGCGCGACAAAGGCTTCGGACCGGCGCTCGGCCCGGCAGCCGGCCGCGCCGCGGCGCGCGCGTTCGAGCGGCGCGGCTACGCGGTGCTCGTCGAGACGTCCGGCTGGCGCATCGGCTCCGGCGCGCGGCGCCTGCAGTCCGCGCTCGTCGCCGGCTGGGTCGCGGCCGCGGCCGAGATCTCGCCGGCCGACGCGGAGCGGCTCGACGCGTGGCGCCGCCGACGTGCGGCCGAGATCGACGCCGACCGGCTCGAAGTCCGCGTCGGCCACGTCGATATCGCGGCGATCCCGAACCGGCTATAGCACGCGCCGCGGCTCGAGATCCCGATCCGCGCATGGGGCCGCGCGAAGGTCGCAATCGAACAGCACGTCGGCACCCATCCGGAACACGCGATGCGCAGGCCGCAGCCCGTCGGCGACCCGCTCACGCTCGAGGAGCGCGAGCCCCGGACGGCCGCGCCCTGTCACGAGCGGCGCGACGGCGATATGGAGCCGGTCGAGCAGGCCTGCCTCGAGAAAGCCCGACACCGTCGTGCCGCCGCCTTCGACGAACACGCGCTTCAGGCCGCGATCGTGCAGCGTCTCGAGCAGCGCGGCGAGCACGAGGCGGCCGCCGCGCACCGGCACGCCGACGATCTCGGCGAGCCCGTGCCGCGCGCACTGCCGAGCGACCCGATGCTCGGCGGCGATCAGCAACGTCGGCGCCTCGCCGTCGCTGAACACGCGGCGGCTCGCGTCGAGCCGCCGCCGCGGATCGAGCACGACGCGCACCGGCGTCTCGCCGGCCGTCGACCGCACCGTGAGCCGCGGATCGTCCGTCGCGACCGTCTCGGCGCCGACGACGACGGCGTCGCACAGCGCGCGCATCCGCTGCAAGTGCAGGAGATTCGCGGGGCCGGTCACGTAGTACGAATCGCCGGATGCGGCCGCGATCTGCCCGTCGAGGCTTTGCCCCAGATGCGCGACCGTCATGCAGTCGGCCGCGCCCGGCGGGCGAATCGGCAAATAGAGATCGAGGACGGCGCGCGCCTCGGCCGCGAGGCCGTCGACCGGATCCCAGGTGCCGTCCCGCCGCACGAGAACGCAGCGCGGATCCGCGGCGTCGGTCTCGATCGCGCAGCCCGTCTCGTCGACGCCGAGCCCCGTGCCGTCGCGGCAGCGGAAAGCCCGGCCGCGCGCCGCAAGCAGCATCCGGAACGCGCGCTCGCCGGCGCCGACCCGCGCGGCGAATGCGGCCGAATCGGAAGGCACCGAATCGGAAGGCGGGACGGTCATTCGTGGCGTCGGCGGAACGTTCAACGAAGCTCCCCTGCCCGCACGGGCCGCGTCGCGGCACTCGAGCTTGTTATCCTAGCACCCAAGTGGAAGCCTCCAACGACAACGCGATCAACGGCAGCGCCGCGGCCCTTTCGATCGATCGGGCGGTCGGCGAGCTTCGGCGCGGACGCGCGATCCGGATCGTCGGGACGGGTTCGCCGCAAAGCCGTGCCGGGCTCGTCGTCGCCGCCGTCGAAACCGTCCAGGCGCCGCTCGTGCGCCGGCTCGAGCAGGCCGGCGGCCCGCTGCTCTTGTGCCTGACGCCGGAACGAGCCCGCGCCGCGCGGATCGCCGAGAGCGCCGAGCGAGCGGTCGTGATCGAGCTGCCGCCGGGGACGGCGCTCGACGCGGCTCGAGCGCTCGCGGCGGGCGTGCTCGAGCCGGGTGCGACACGCTTCGAGCGCATCGATACGGACCCGGAGCACGCCGAGCTCGCGGAGGCCGGATTTCGGCTCGCGAAGACGGGACGGCTGCTGCCCGCGCTCGTCGCCGCATCGGTGCCCGACGACACGTCCGTGCTGTCCGTCGCGATCGACGACGTCGCGCTACGCGAACGGCCGGCGCGGCGAAGCCTGAAGCTCGTGAGCCAGTCGCGCGTGCCGCTCGCGGATGCGCAGGATGCGACACTCGTGCTGTTTCGCGACGAGCACGGCCTCGGCGAGCATATCGCCGTGCTGATCGGATCGCCGGATCCTCGGAACGTCGTGCCGGTGCGGCTCCACTCCGCGTGTCTGACCGGCGATCTCCTCGGTAGCCTGCGCTGCGATTGCGGCGAGCAGCTTCGCACCGCGGTGCGGCGCATCGCGGAGCTCGGCGGCGGAGCACTGCTCTATCTCGATCAGGAAGGACGCGGAATCGGCCTCGCGAACAAGCTGCGAGCCTACGCGCTCCAGGACGGGGGCCTCGACACGATCGACGCGGACCGTCACCTCGGCTTTCTCGACGACGAGCGCACGTACGACGTCGCCGCCGCGATGCTCGAGCAGCTCGGCATCACGCGCATCGAGCTCTTGACGAACAACCCGCAGAAGATCGCGGCGCTGCGCGCGCACGGCATCGACGTCGTCGGACGCGTGCCGCTGCGCGGCACGGCGAACTCGCACAATGCACGTTACTTGCGCGCGAAGCGCGAACGTGCGGGCCACCTCGAATAAGACGAACCGACAAGGAGCATCGCGATGGCCGTCCTCCCACCGAACGTCAGCGCCGAAGCGTTCGAGAGCGCGATTCGCGAATTCGCCGACACCGTCGGGCCGGAATGGGTCTTCACGGCCGACGAGGACCTCGAGCTCTATCGCGATCCGTATTCGTTGGTACGCGATACGCCGCTCGAGTCGCGCGCCTCCGCCGCGGTCGCACCGGCATCGGTCGAAGAGGTTCAGCGGATCGTCCGCATCGCGAACAAGTACAAGACGCCGCTCTACCCGATCTCGACGGGCAAGAACTTCGGCTACGGGGGCGCGGCGGCGAACCTGAGCGGCAGCATCATCGTCGACTTGAAGCGGATGAACCGCATCCTTCGCGTCGACGACGAGCGCAATTTCGCGCTCGTCGAGCCCGGCGTCACGTATTTCGATCTGTATCGCCATATCCAGGAGCGCGGGCTCAAGGTCTGGATCGATTGCGCGGACGTCGGCTGGGGCGGCCTCGTCGGC
>CAYMAF010000017.1:0-29395 GCA_964388365.1 uncultured Gammaproteobacteria bacterium
TGCAGGAGCACGGCGTCCGGGTGCGCTATCTGCATTCGGATATCGATACCGTCGAGCGCACCGAGATCATCCGCGACCTCCGGCTCGGCGAGTTCGACGTGCTCGTCGGCATCAACCTGCTGCGCGAAGGGCTCGACATGCCCGAAGTATCGCTCGTCGCGATCTTCGATGCGGACAAGGAAGGCTTCCTGCGCTCCGAGGGCTCGCTGATTCAGACGATCGGCCGAGCCGCGCGGAACGCGAACGGCAAGGCGATCCTGTACGCCGACCGGATCACGGGCTCGATGCAGCGCGCGATCGACGAGACGAACCGGCGCCGCGCAAAGCAGATCGCGTACAACGAGGCGCACGGGATCGAGCCGAAGACCATTCGCAAGGCCGTGCAGGACATCATGGAAGGGGCGCGGCCCGTACCGCGCCGCCGCTCGCGGGAGCGCGACCGCGACGAGCGGCGCACGGTCTCGCGTGCGCCGCAAAGCCCGCAGGAGGTGCTCGCGAGGATCCAGCAGCTCGAGAAGCAGATGTACCGCCACGCGCGCGACCTCGAGTTCGAGGAAGCCGCGAAGCTGCGCGACGAGATTCAGGAACTGCGGAGGATCGGCCTCGGGCTCGACGCCGAGGTGGCCGGCTGAGCCCGAGGCTGCGAAAGCTGGTAGGCGCGAGTGGGATCGAACCACCGACCCCCACCATGTCAAGGTGGTGCTCTACCACTGAGCTACGCGCCTTCGGAGGCGCAACGATACCCATTTCGGGGGGCGATACTCAAGCCCTTGGCAACTTGACCGTGAAAGTCGAGCCGCGCTCGGGTGTGCTTTCGACCGTAATGCTGCCCCCGTGCGCCTCGACGATGCGCCGGACGACCGATAGCCCGAGTCCCGCGCCCGGCGCGATTTCCGCGCAGAGACGCCGAAACGGCAAGAAGATCGCTTCCCGGTCCTCGGGGCGGATACCGATACCGCTGTCGGCGACGGCCAGCGTGACGTGCGAGTCCGCCGTCGCGACGGAAATCACGATCTCGCCGCCGCGCGGGGAGAACTTGATTGCGTTGCTCAGCAGGTTGCTCACGACCTGCTCGATCCGCAAAGAGTCGCCGTCGATCCGCACGGGCTCGGAAGGCATGTCGGCGCGGATCGTGTGATCCGGCGACGTCGGCGCGTAGAGCCGGATCATGTCTTCGACCGCGTCCCGCAGGTCGAAGGTTTCGCGCCGCAGCTCGAGACAGCCCGCCTCGATGCGCGTCGCGTCCAACAGATCCTCGATCATGCGCGAGAGCCGATCGACTTGCCGATCGAGCATTGCGTGCGCGCGGTTCCTGCGCGTCTCGGACTGTTCGTTCGCGATGGCCTGAAGCCCATACTTGAGCGCCGAAAGCGGATTTCTGAGGTCGTGAGCGATCCCGGCGAGAAACGCGAGCTGCCGCTCGCGCTGCTGCGCGAGCGCATCCGCCATCTCGTTGAACCGTTGGCCGAGCTCGTTGATCTCGAGAAGCCCTCGATCGGGCACCCGCGCGTCGGCGGCACCGCTTCGGAAGCGCTCGATCGCGTCGTGCAGCTCGAGCGTCGGGCGCAGGACGTACCGGTGCAGGCCGGCGGTGAGCGCGAGCAGCCCGCCGACGAGTACCAGCCCCGACGCGGCCGCGACGACCAGCGCGACGCGGTTCCAGCGCGACGCCTGGGCTTGAGCGGCCAGGACTTCGGCCTCGTTCAGGTCGTGCAGCGTCTCGAGCTTCTTCAGCGCTTCCTCAAGCACCGCCCCGGTGCTCGTCAGCACCTCGCCGATCTCGGAGCTCGACGCCTCGACTTTCGAGCGCTCGTCCAAATAGCGCTGGAGATGCAGCGCGACCTCATCGAGCAGCGCACGCTCGGCGTCCGATGACACCCGCGCCTCGGCCGCTTCGACGAGACGCCGCATCTGCTCCGCGATGAGTGCTCGGGTCTCGTCGAGCTCTGGGTCGTGGGTGACGACGTAGAGATTGCTGATGCGCTGATACATCAGAAGGGCGAGCTCGACTTCGCTCGCGATCGCCCAGCTTTGCGCGTTTCGCACGATGCTGGAGGTCGCCGACTCGAGCATGGTGGCCGTCTTGATCAGCGCGGCCGCGACTGGCATGGCGAGGAGGGCGATCACCGCGGCGGACGCGAATGCGATCGTCCGGATGGAAGGAGGACGGCGCCCAGCTCTCGAATCGGGCATGTTGACCTCGCTGCGGTGGGGTCGAACGTGTCAGCCTGCGGTTCGACCCGTGAGGCCGCACGTACCAAGGTGCCAGAAGGGGTCCCTTTGCGGCAACAGAGTTTCGCAGCCGGGGATCGCGTCGATGCGTCCGCACCGATACCATTCGAAGCCGAGCATCGGGGCCGGACGCCCGGCGGGGCGGATCCGGCCCTCGTCGTTTTCGGCTGCCGACGATACGGGAACGGAGTGGAGCCCGACGGAATGAGACATACTTGCTTGTTGCTGAGCGCGGTCGTGTGGCTTGCGGCCTGCAGCGGAAACGGAGCCGGCGAGGCCGCCGACCGGGGCGGCGACGCCGCATGGAGCGGGTCGATCGCGCTGCCGTCCGGCGACCTCGCGGAGCTGGCCGGAATCGATGTCGTCGTCGGCGACGGCGCGGTCGTGCAGAACGGCGATACGGCGGTCGTGCACTATACGGGCTGGCTGTACGATGCGGACGCCGGCAATCGGCGCGGCGCGCAGTTCGACTCGTCGAGGGGCTTCGGTCCGTTCACCTTTCAGCTCGGCGCCGGCCGCGTGATTCGCGGCTGGGACCTGGGCGTCGCCGGCATGCGGGTCGGCGGCCGCCGCTTGCTCTTCATTCCAGCCGACTACGGCTACGGCGCACGCGGCACGCCCGACGGCACGATTCCGCCGAACGCCGGCCTCGTGTTCGACGTCGAGCTCGTCGAGGTCATTCCGCTCCCGTAGCCCGTAGGTGCTAAACTCGCTCGAGGCGATCGGAGAGGCGGACGCATGGCAATAGTCGGGCGATGGCCTCGCGCCATCTTCTACGATTCGAAGACGACCCTGTTCAACTGGGCCGGAAGCTGGCGAGGCGCGGCTGCCGAGATCCTGAAGAAATCCGGCTCGGCCGTGACCGAGCAGGATTTCGTCGAAACCTGGGTCAAGCATTTCGAAGGGCTGCATCGCCGCGCGGCGTTCTACCGCTACGCGCAAGTCACCGACCTCGTGCGCGAATCGCTCGTGACGACGTGCCGGCTTCTGAACGTGCCCGGCACCGTGGACGACGTCGAGCACTTCCTTGCTCTCCAGGAGAAAGTCGAGCTTTTCGACGACACCGAGGAGGCGCTGACGAATCAGCAGAAGCTCGGCGTCAAGGTGCTGATCTACTCGGATGTCGAATCGAAGTATCTCGACATGTACGTGTCGAAGTTCAAACAGTTCCAGCCGGACTTCGTCGGCACGACGGAGCAAGCCGGCATCGCGAAGCCGAATCCGCGCACGTACCGATGGGTGTTGCAGCAGACCGGGCTCGAGGCGCGGGACGTGCTCTACTGCGCGGCGCCGATTTTCGACGTCCAGGGGGCGATGTCGGCCGGGATGATCGCCGCGTGGCTCCGCCGTCCGCAGGGGCGTCTGTCCGGCGAAACCCACTCGCCGGGGGACCTCGCGGCGGACTTCGAGGTCGAAAGCCTGCACGACGTCACCCGTATCATCGAGCGGACACGGGGCGGCGAGGCGTGATTCTCGTGAGCGGCCGAACGTGAGCCGCGGGCGCGAAAGGGTGCGGCGGGCTCGGGCGGGCGTCTTGTCTCGCGCCTCGGAGCTTCGTAAAATGCCGCACTGCTCTGAAAGGCCGTGCATTATCGGCCGGGGCGGGCTCTTCAAGGGCGGCCGTAGGTGAACGTTACGGAAGCAATGTCCTTCCGTCGACACCGCGGCCGCAGTCGTTTTGGCCGAGGGACGTAAGGAGGACAATATCGTCCAAAGTAAACGCGTCAGGCGTAACCAGGAGATCGGTTCGCCTAGGGTCCGCGTGATCGGTGCCAACGGGGAGCAGGTCGGCATCATGAGCATTCAGGAGGCCCTTTCGGCTGCCGAAAGTGCCGGCTTGGATCTAGTGGAGGTCGCACCGAACGCAGATCCCCCGGTTTGCCGCATCATGGACTACGGCAAGTTCTTGTTCGAGCAGAATAAGAAGGCGCAGTCCGCGCGGCGCAAGCAAAAGCAGACGCACATCAAGGAAGTCAAGTTCCGCCCGGGGACCGACGAGGGAGACTACCAGGTCAAGCTCCGGAATCTGATTCGCTTTCTGAGCCACGGCGACAAGACGAAGATCACGTTGCGTTTCCGCGGCCGGGAGATGGCCCATCAGGAGCTCGGCGTGCGACTTCTCCGGCGTGTGCAGAAGGATCTCGAGGAGTACGGCACCGTCGAGCAGTTTCCCCAGCTCGAGGGCCGGCAGATGGTCATGGTGATCGCGCCGCGCAAGCGTTAGCGCAGCTCACCGGTTACTACGAAGTGCCCAAGGCCGAGCGCCGCGGGCCGCCCGACGAGCCTGGGCGAGGCTGGATCGGGCTATAAATCGAGGAGAAAGACATGCCCAAGCTGAAGACCAATCGCGGCGCCGCGAAGCGCTTCCGCCCGAAAGGCAACGGGGGCTTCAAGCGCGCGCAGTCCTATCTGAATCACATCCTGACGAAGAAGTCGCCGAAGCGGAAGCGGCAGCTTCGCCCGATCGCTCAGGTCGCGAAGCAGGACGTGCCGGCCGTCCGCAAGATGCTGCCGTACAGCTAGGAGGCGGACGATGGCCAGAGTCAAGCGCGGCGTCATCGCGAAGGCGCGGCACCGTAAGGTGCTGGAGAAAGCCAAGGGTTACTACGGCGCGAGGAGCAAGGTTTACCGCGTCGCGAAGCAGGCCGTCATCAAGGCCGGGCAATATGCGTACCGCGATCGGCGGCAGCGCAAGCGTCAGTTCCGGGCGCTGTGGATCACGCGCATCAACGCGGCGGCGCGGGCGCAAGGGTTGTCCTATAGCCGTCTCGTCAACGGGCTGAGGCGGGCGAATATCGAGGTCGACCGCAAGGTGCTCGCCGATATCGCGGTCCACGACGAGCAAGGGTTCGCCGCGCTCGCTGCCGCGGCCAAAGAGGCGCTCGCGACCGAGTGACGCGTCCATCGGAGGGTGGCGCGGTGAGCGCTCTTTCAAGCCTGCTTCGGGAGGCCGAAGCCGAGGCAGACTCGGCTTCGGATCTTCGCCAGCTCGACGCCGTTCGCGTCAAATATCTCGGGAAGAAGGGCGTCCTCACGGAGCGCCTGAAGGGGCTCGGGCGTCTGCCGGCCGAGGAACGGCCGGCTGCCGGCAAGGCGATCAACGAAGCGAAGGACGCGCTCGAGCGCATCATCGACGCGAAGCGTGACGCGCTCGAAGCCGCGCGGCTCGACGCCGAGCTTGCCGCGCAACGGCTCGATGTCACGCTCCCCGAGCGCGGCGAGCTGCCGGGGACACTGCATCCGGTGACGCGCACGTTGCGGAGGATGACGCGCATCCTCGGGCGCGCCGGCTTCGACGTCGCGACGGGCCCCGAGATCGAGGACGACTTCCACAACTTCACCGCGCTGAATATCCCCGAGGACCATCCGGCGCGGGCGATGCACGACACGTTCTACCTCGAGTCGGGATGGCTGCTGCGCACGCATACGTCGCCGGTGCAGATCCGTGCGGCGAGAGCGCGGGGCGTGCCGCTTCGGATCATCGCGCCCGGACGTGTCTATCGCTGCGATTCCGACGTCACGCACACGCCGATGTTCACGCAGGTCGAGGGGCTCGCGATCGACCGGGGTATCAGCTTCGCGAACCTGAAGGCGCTGCTCTATGAGTTCGTCTCGAGCTTCTTCGAGCGCGAAGTCAAGCTGCGCTTCCGGCCTTCGTACTTCCCGTTCACCGAGCCTTCGGCGGAGGTCGACATCTGGTCCGAGTCCGGTCGCTGGCTCGAGATCCTGGGGTGCGGCATGGTGCATCCAACCGTCTTGAAGAATATGGGCGTGGATCCGGAAACGTATAGCGGGTATGCATTCGGTATGGGCGTCGAGCGGCTCGCGATGCTGCGCTACGGCGTGAACGATTTGCGCTTGTTCTTCGAGAACGATCTGCGCTTTCTCGAGCAGTTCGCTTGAGGTCCTGCCGTGAGGGTCAATCTCGAATGGCTGCGCGAGTGGGTCGACGTCGATGCCGACGGGGCACGGCTCGCCGAAGAGCTGACGACGGCGGGGCTCGAAGTCGACGAGGTCGCGCCGGCCGGACCTGAGCTCGACGGCGTCGTCGTCGGCCTCGTCGTCGAATGCAAGCCCCATCCGAATGCGGATAAGCTGTCGGTGTGCATCGTCGACGACGGCGATACGCGCCGCGAGGTCGTCTGCGGCGCGCCGAACGTCGCCGCCGGAGCCAGGGCGCCGTACGCACGGCCCGGAGCCGTTCTGCCCGGCAACGTGGCGATCGCCGCGGCGGACGTTCGCGGCATCACGTCGCACGGGATGCTGTGCTCTGCACGCGAGCTCGGCTTGGGCGACGACGCATCGGGCTTGCTGCTTCTCGACGACGACGCGCCGCCGGGCGAGCCGATCGGCCGGCTTCTCGCGCTCGACGACGAGATACTCGATATCGATATCACGCCGAACCGCGGCGACTGCTTCAGCGTCGTCGGCATCGCGCGCGAGATCGCTGCGAAGCGCGGCCGCGATCTCGGCACGCCCGACCTCTCACCGGTTCCGGCGTCGATCACCGATGCGTTCCCCGTCGAGCTTCGCGCGGGCGGTGACTGCCCGCGGTTCGCGGGCCGCATCATTCGCGGTATACCGACCGGCCTACGCTCGCCGCTTTGGCTTCGCGAGCGCCTGCGCCGCGCGGGAGTGCGCGCGATCCATCCGGTCGTCGACGTCACGAACTACGTGATGCTCGAGCTCGGCCAGCCTTTGCACGCGTACGATCTCGGCAAGCTCTCGGGACGGATCGTCGTACGGAGGGCGCAGGGCGGCGAGCGGCTGACACTGCTCGACGGCGAGACGCGCGAGCTCGACCCGGACGTGCTCGTGATCGCCGACGACTCGGGCGCGATCGGAATGGCCGGGATCATGGGCGGCCAGAGCACCGGGGTCGACGATGCGACGACGGATATCGTGCTCGAGTCCGCGTTCTTCACTCCGGAGGTCATCGCGGGTCGGGCGCGACGCTTCGGATTGCACACAGATGCGTCCGTGCGGTTCGAGCGCGGCGTGGATCCGGAAGGGCAGGCCCGCGCCGTGGAGCGGGCGACGCGTCTGCTCCTTGCGATCGCCGGGGGGCGCCCGGGCCCGACGCGAGTAACCGAGCTTTCGGATCTCGTGCCTCGCCGCGCGCCGGTGTCGTTACGGCATGCGCGCATCGAATCCCTGCTCGGCGTCGAGCTCGAGCCCGGCGAGGTCGAGAAGCTGCTCGGCCGCCTCGGCATCGAGGTGCGCCGCCGCCGGTCGAAGGAGTGGGAGGTTCGCCCGCCGAGCTATCGCTTCGACTTGTCGATCGAGGAAGATTTCGTCGAGGAAGTCGGCCGAATGATCGGCTACGACCGGATCCCGGCGATCCCCGGTCAGGGGCCGGCACACCTCGGCACGGCGACCGAGCTCGAGATCGATGACGAGCGTCTCGCCGACGTCCTCGTCGCGCGCGGTTATCACGAGATCGTGACGTACGGGTTCGTGGATCGGGAGCTCGACCAGGCGGTGTCGCCGGGTATCGAGCCGCTCGCGCTCGCGAACCCGATCTCGCAGGATCTCGCCGTGATGCGCACGTCGCTTTGGCCGGGGCTGCTCTCGGCCGCACGGCAGAATCTCGCTCGCCAGCAGACGCGGCTGAAGCTGTTCGAGATCGGGCGCCAGTATTCGCCGGCGGACGACGGGCGCGCCGTCGAGACGCCGATGCTCGCGGGTCTCGTGTCCGGAAGCCGCCGCCCCGAGCACTGGGACCGCGACAAGGCCGAAGCGGACTTCTTCGACGTCAAGGCCGACGTCCGTGCGCTGCTCAAGCTGACGGGCGACGCGGATGCGTTTCGGTTTGAGGCCGCCGTTCACCCGGCGCTGCATCCGGGGCAGAGCGCACGGATCGTCCGCGGCGGCGAGGAGGCCGGTTGGCTCGGCGCGATTCACCCGAAGCTCCAGCGCGATCTCGATCTGAAGCGTTCCGTCGTGCTGTTCGCGCTGCGCCTCGACGTCGCGGGGCGAGCCGAGGTGCCGCGATTCAAGCCGTACTCGAAATTCCCGGCCGTGCGGCGCGATCTCGCGCTCGTCGTCGACGAGAATCTCCCCGCGGAAGCGCTGCTGCGCCACGCCCGGGAGGCGGCCGGGGAGGTGCTGCAGCGCGCGGTGATCTTCGACGTCTATAGCGGATCGGGAATAGAACCTGGGCGAAAAAGTGTGGCCTTGGGCTTGATTTTACAGGGCGTTTCACGCACGCTTACCGACGCTGACGCGGACAGGACGGTCGGCGCCGTGATCGAACGGCTCGAACGGGAACTCGGCGCCAAGATAAGAATTTGAATCGCTGACACCGGCATGGCACTAACCAAGGCGGACATGGCCGAGTCGTTGTTCAACGAGCTCGGCTTGAACAAGCGCGAGGCGCGCGAGCTCGTGGACCTGTTTTTCGAAGACCTGCGGGCGGCATTGGCTTCCGGAGAGCAGGTGAAGCTCTCGGGCTTCGGCAACTTCGATCTGCGCGACAAGAACGAGCGGCCGGGCAGGAACCCGAAAACGGGTGAAGAAATTCCTATAACTGCCAGAAGGGTCGTGACTTTTCGCCCGGGTCAGAAGCTGAAGGCGCGCGTGGAAGCCTATGCTGGAACCCGGGAATAACAGCGAGCTCCCGCCGATCCCGGGAAAGCGGTACTTCACGATCGGCGAGGTCAGCGAGCTTTGCGGCGTAAAGCCGCACGTTCTCAGGTACTGGGAACAGGAGTTCCCGCAGCTCAAGCCCGTCAAGCGCCGGGGCAACCGCCGCTACTATCAGCGGCAAGACGTGCTGATCATCCGGCAGATCCGCAGCTTGCTCTACGAAGAGGGCTTCACGATCGGCGGCGCGCGTCAGCGCTTGACCGGAGAGGAAGCGCGCTCGGATCTCACGCAAAGCCAGCAGATCATCCGTCAGATCCGGACGGAGCTCGAGGATATCCTCAAGCTGCTGCGCCGCTGAGCGGCGTTTTCCGCTAAACTTCGATCCACGGTCGGGGCGTGGCGCAGCCTGGTAGCGCACTTGCATGGGGCGCAAGAGGTCGCTGGTTCAAATCCAGTCGCCCCGACCATCTCTTTGCAAATTGAATCCTCCGTCGGACCGCCCCTGAAAGCCCCGGCATGGCGTCTCGCCGTTCGAAAAGGCCGGTATTGAGTCCATTGCGGCGCTGCTACAATCCCGCATCGGGCTCTGCCTTGAAGAGGAAGCGCGATGTCCGAGAAGCCCGCGTATTGGTTCGAGGCAAAGAGGTACGGATGGGGCTGGACGTGGCCGGCCACATGGCAAGGCTGGGCGGTCGTGCTCGTATACGCCGTGCTGTTCGTCGGCGGCATGCTGTACGTCCCGGGCGAGTACCGCGTGATCTACGTGCTGGCGATTACGGCCGTCCTCGTCGCCGTCGCCGTGTGGAAGGGCGAGCGTCCGGTCAGATGGCGCTGGGGGAGACGAGGCGCGGCCCACGATTAGCCTGCGCTCGAGCCTCGGCACGGTCGCACGCGCGCGACTGATCGTGGGTTAGCGGAACAGGCTACTCGTCGACGATCGGCGCGAACCCGCCATAGATCATCCGCCGGCCGTCGAACGGCATTTGCGCGTCGCGCATTTTCGGATCCGACATCACCTTCTGCCATGCCTGGTCGCGAGTCTCCTTCGACGGCCATTCGATCCACGAGAACACGACCGTCTCGTCGCCGTTCGCTTTGACGGCGCCCTTGTAGTCGGTTGTACGGCCGTTGGGGATGTCGTCGCCCCACGCATCGACGACGCGAATCGCGCCGAGCTCCTGAAGCCGCTGCGCGTGCCGAGCGGCGAGCTCTCGATAAGCGTCCTTGTTCGCCGTCGGGACCGGCGTGACGAAGCCGTCGATGTAACCAGGCGTGCTTCGCCGGCCGGCCTCGTTCAGGGGCTCGAAGCCGCCGTAGATCATGCGCTCGGCGTCGAACGGCAGCGACTGCATCCCTTGCTTCAGCGCCGGATCGGCCATCATCCTCTCGTTCGCTTCGTTGCGCGTCGCCTTGTCCGGATACTCGATCCATGAGAACACGACGACCTCGTCGGGGCGCGCCTTCACCGCGCTCTTGAAGTCCGTGACTTTGCCGTCTGGCACGTCGTCTCCCCATGCCTCGACGAGGCGCATCGCCCCGTAGCCCTTGAAATGCGGCAGGGCGTCGGTCGCCGTCTTACGATAGGTCTCCTTGTTCTCGCTCGGGACCGCGAGCACGAATCCGTCGATATATGCCATGGTGGTCTCCTCGGTTCGAGATCGCTGCTGCGTCGTTAGTCGATCGGGCATCGCGCTTTTCGACAAAGGAGCGGGCTCGAGGCCGCGGACCGAAGCGTGAAGGCTCGGCCGCATGTGCGGTCGGCAGCATCACCCATTTGGGAGGTTCCGAGCCTGGCCTCGCGCTCCATACTCCTCCGCGCAACGGCCAAACCTCGACGGAGGAACTCATGAGTCTGATTCGTGCGATTTGGATTGCGCTGACGGCGCACTATGCCGGTGCCCGCGCGGTGAACGGCGGCAGCGGCCACTACAACGAGCAGTCCTATCCGGGCACCTTCGGCTAGCGAGCCCGGCGAGGTGGTGACCGACGCGCGCTGGACGTCCGTCCGCGTCGACGACCGCCGCAGCCTGCTCTACGGCCCGGGAACCGGGCGGCTCTACCTGCTCGGTCACCGTGAGGCCGAGGACCTGCGGCTGCGTAAGGTCCTCGGCCTCGCACGCTCGACGTTCGACGCCGACCTCGGCGATCCGGCGGCGACGGTGGCCTACGACGGGCCGAGCTTTCGCGGGGCCTCGTCGCCGCGAACGCCGCCGTCGCTGCGCGTCGCATACCGGCTGCTCGATCGGACTCGATCGACCCTGCCGTTCGGCTTCGCAGTGCGCATCACGGCCGCGCTCGCGCGACGACGAGCGGGACGGAGTGGGCGCTCGCACGAAGAGGATGCGCGGACCTCGGGTACCGAGCGCGTCGGTGTCATCGCCCGCGCGATCCACGCGCTCGAGCGGGACGTCGGCTATGCCGACTGTTATCCGCGCGCGTTATTGACGGCGTATCTCGCGGCGTCGGTCGGCGCCCCGTGCCGCGTCGCGATCGGCGTGCTCGCGCCGACGCGAAAGATGCATGCCTGGTGCACGGTCGACGGCGTCGTGCCGTACGAGCCGATGCCGGAGCACTTCATGTATCGTCCGCTCGTCGTGATCGCGCTCGAGCCGTGACCGGAATGCCGCCGGCCGAAATCATCGACGCGGGGGCGCTGCGCCTGTCGGTGCGTCCCGTGGTCGCGTGCCGGGAAGTCTCGTGGGCGGGGCGCCTCGGGTTCTATCTTTCAATTTACGACGACGAGATCGACGAGCGCGTCGACGCGTGGTCGCGCACGCTGCAGCGGGAGCGCGGGCCCGCCGCCGGAGCGGCCGATCCCGCCGCGCTCGGAGCTTGCCTCGAGCCGACCGATGCGGTGATCGCACGTACCGTCGACGGTTCCGTCGCCGTCGCACGCGGGGGCTGCTGTACCTTCCCGCTCTATTGGCGGCGCAGCGGTGCGGATATCGCGGTGTCGACGTCGCTGCCGATCGGCGCTCGGCCGACGCTGTCGGTCGCCGGCCTCGTCAAGGCGGCGGCTGCCGTGAACCTGTGCTCGTCATACGAGCCGAACGCGTGGACCGAGACGCCGCTCGCCGGCTGGCACCGGTTCCGGCGAGGCGTCGTGACCGTCATTGGGCAAGAAGCCCGCGCGCGCGAGACGCCGATCCTTCACGGCGGAAGCGGCGACGTCGATGCCGAGACCGTCGTCCGCAGCGTGCGCGCCGCGTTCGAGGCGTACGGCGTGACGCAGCGTCCGGTCGTCTCGTCGCTCGTCGAGCTTTCGGGCGGTTTCGACAGCACGCTCGCAGCGGCCGCGGCGCTCCGGCCCGGCCATCGGATGCACGGCGTCTCCACGGCATTCCCGTATTACGAGTTCCGCTTCGAGGAGGCGGTCCAGCATGCGGTCGCATGCTCGCTCGGCGTGACCCGCACGGTGATCGACGGCGAGAGGACATTTCCGTATACGCCGGCCGCGCGGCCCGTGATGTTGGACGAGCCCGCCGTATTCGTGACCGGGATTCGTCAGGCGGAGCTTTTCGGCGAGCTCGCGGCCGAGCGGGGCGCGACGCGGATATACAACGGTATCGGCGGCGATCAGCTCTTCGTGACGGATCTGACCGAGCACGAGTCGTTCTCGCCGCGGCGTCCGGCGCGATGGCCGTTCACCCGCGGCGCTAGGGCGGATATGTCGTGCGCGGCGAAAGAGATCCAGCGTGGCGCCGCGTTGCGGGATCGTCGTGCGGCGACGTTTGTCTACGACGCTCGCATCGACGTATGGATGAAGGAAACGTTCGGGGCGGTGCCGCGGTCGCCGTTCACCGACCTTGCGGTGTTCCGTGCCGCTGAGGCGTGGTCGAGGCACTGCCGGGCGCGCGGCGGCCGTCCGGACAAGAGCGTGCTGGCGGAAGCGGCCGGGGACTGGCTGCCGGCCGAGGTCGTCGAGCGCCACGGCAAGGTCGCGTACGACGGTGTCTGGATGCGCGCATACGCGGCGAATCTCGAGTCGATCGCCGGGGCGTTCGAGCGCACGGCCGGCGTCCTCGAGCGGATCGGCCTGCTTCCGGACTGGCTGATTCGCCGAGCCGAGGCACTGGCCGCGTGGCAGCCGGTCTCGGACCGTGAGGTGCTCGCGGCGTACGCGATTGCCGTCTGGCTCGAGGCATGGGGAATCGAAGGCGAGACCGACGCGGCGTGGACGGGCTGAAGCTTCGTGTTCCGATGCCGAGCATGCGTCGTCAGCCGAGACGCCCGTCCGTCGGCGTATCGAAGAAGAAGTTCTGGAACAATCTGCCGTCCTCGATGCCGGTGCCGAAGTAGGCCGTCGCGGCGTGCGCGAGGCGGGCTTTGAACAGCACGAGGCGGTTGTAGACGTTCGCGATGCGGTCGACCTCTTCCCAGCAGCTCCGATCGAACTCCGCGCCGCGGCCGAACGTCTGCGCCATCAGCTCCGGGTCGGCGCAGGGGCCCCGTAGGCCGCTGCGCCGGCTGCGGAAGAACGACAGGCCCGCATCGAGCGGCGCGTGCGGAGTCAGAAACAGCACGCCGGCGTAGGACTGGCCGTCGGAATGGTGCGGGATCGCGTCGGCGGCAGTGCAGAGCTGGAAGCAGCCGTTCGCAGGGTTCGCATCGAAGCTCGTCAGCTCGCAGCCGAGCAGCCGCTCGAACGCCTCCCTGTAGCGAGCGAGATGCAGGAACGACTCGCGCGTACGAAGCCCCGCGCAATGCTGCTTGACGAAGCGCTGCGCGAGCGCGACGCGCCGGACGGCGTCGGGGTCGTCGAGGAAGTCGTCGACGACGATGCAAACCGGCCGACAAGGTCTCGATGACATCGCGGCGGCAGTGTGCGCGGACGGGCCGCGCTCGGCACCTCCCAATTGGAGGGCGGTCGCCACGAGGCGTCGCCAAAAGGGGGCGGCTCGGCTTTCGTTTGGGAGGTGTCCGAGAGGTGAATGCGTTGCATACTTCGGCGGCCGATGACGTAGGGCGACGATGAGCCGATATCCGACCACAGCCGCCGCCGCGCTCGCGCTCATGCTCGCGCAAGCCGGCTGCTCGCCGAGAACCGACGACACGGCGGCGGACGACGCGCGCGATCCGCTGATCACGCGCTATGTCGGCACCTGGGAGATCGACGCGTTCCTCGCCGAGCCCGCGATCGTCGCCGAGCTCGAGACGCTGCTCGGGCCGCGCTACGACGAGGTGATGCTAGCGCTCGACGTCCACGGCGACATCGAGTACCACGGCAGCGCATTGAGCGTCAGGGGCAACGCGCCGCACGCCGGCGGCGAGCACGAGGCGATCGTCTGCGTGCAGCCGCTCGGCACCGTTCAGGTGCACGTCGGCCACTATGTCGAGGGCACGATCACGATCTATACGCGACAGCCTCGATACGACTTCCTGCCGACCTGCATGAGGGATTGGGTCGGGCTCGAGAACGCAGGCCTCGGCCATCGCTTACGGCAGCCGGGGAACGTCCGCGTGCAAAGCCCTTGATCGGTGCTGCGTCGTCCCGGATCGACCGGCGTCGTCCGCATTCGCTCGCCGGCGCGGCGGCGAGCTACTCGGGCAGCAGAAGCTGGGGCTCGGACAGGAGCAGACGCACGAGATCGGCTTGGCGCGTCGTGCCGGTCTTCTGAAACGTCGACTTCAAGTACCAGCGCGCGGTTTCGTAGGTCAGGCCGGCTTGCTCGGCCGCGTCGCGCAGACGCTGCCCCTGCATCAGCGCGGCCGCGAGGCGCGCCTCCGAGCTCGTCAGCCGGAACCGCTGACGCAGGCGCTCGATCGGCATACGGGCCTCGGCGTCGGTCGTGGTCACGAGCAGCGCGACGGCGGCGCGCCGCACGCCGAACGGGTCGGGATCTTTCGGCAGCGGCAGAGCGAGGGCCGACAGCGGCTGAGCACCGTTGCCGCGCTCGAGATAACAGGGTTCCGGCGCGTCGGCGTCGATGCCGCGATGCACGTCGACGGCCGCGCGCAGCGCGTGCGCGAGCGCAATGCCGCTCCCGCGGTGCGGCGCGACGAGTTGCCCGTGGATCACGGTCAGCCCGTCCCGCCGCTCGAACAGCCGCGCGGCGAACGCGTTCGCCTCGAGCACCGAGCCGTCGACGCCGAGCAGCACGATGCCGAACCGAAGCCGGTCGAGCACGCACCGCAGCTCCTCGGCTTCCCGCCGTGCCGCGGCGAAGCGGTCGGCGGCCTTTACCGCATTGATCAGGTGTCGGATCAACCTGCGAAAGCGTGCGATCTCGCGCTCCGAATACGGCCCAGCGGACTTCGGCCGATACAGGAACAGCTTCGTCTGCCGCGTCGGATACGCGGACAGGTTCACGCCGAGGGTATAGATGAGATCCTGCGGCTTCATCCAGTCGTTGAAGAGCGCAGTGGATCGGTAGTAGCCCGGCCGGCGGTAGAACTCGTCGAGCGACGTGTCGGTGCGGATGCGGCCGACGCCCTGCATCTCGTCGATCGACCACGGGTTATCGCAAAGGTGGTAGTCGACGTAGCTCTTCACATAAGGCGGCTCGATCCCTTGCACGGACAGCATCTCGATCCCGCGTGCGGCGAAGTCCGCGACATAGAGACCGGCCGCGATCGCGTCGTAGTAACGCGACATCGAGTGGACGGCTTCGGGCCACCGCGCCGGGTCGACCGCTGCGGAATAGGCGAGATCGATGATGTCGTCGGCGGAGCGCAAGCGGGCGGCCGAAGCTCGGTTTATGAATCGTTCTTCTTTGGGCAGTCTTGCTGCCGCGTTCGCGGCAACGATACGCTTCGACGTTAATCAGAAACGCGCCCGCGGAAAAAGTCAACTTGCAGGCCGGCCTCCCCATCGATGTGCTGCTGCCGATCGTCATCGCGATGATGATGCTCGCCGTCGGCATGGGTCTCAGACCCGCGGACTTCCGCGCGGTCGCGGCCGCGCCGCTCGCGGCCGTGCTCGGGCTCGTCGGGATGTTCGGCGTCTTCCCGTTGCTCGCATTCGCGATCGCGGCCGCGCTCGGGCTCGAGCCCGCGCTCGCGATCGGCCTCGTGCTGCTCGCCGCGAGCCCTTCCGCGTCGACGTCGACGATGTTCACGTATCTCGCCCGCGGCGACGTTGCGCTTTCAGTCGCGCTGACGGCCGTCAGCAAGGTCGTGCCGGTCGTCACGGTGCCTGTCTACGTGAGCCTCGCGGCGCACGCGTTCGCCGGCGAGCGGCTCGACGTCGAGATCTCGTTCGCGGAGACTTCCGAAGCGATCGTCGCGACGATCTTGCTGCCGACGGTCGTCGGCATGGCGCTCAACCGGCACGTGCCGGCCGCGCGGGCCGCGCGCCCGCTCGTTGCGCGCGCCTCGGTCCTGCTGCTCGTCGTCCTGATCGGGGTGCTCGCGTGGCGGGAGCGGTCGGCGCTGCCCGGCATGTTCGCGTCCTCCGGGCTCGCGGCGCTCGCGCTCTGCGTGCTCGGCATGGCGTCGGCCTTCGCGGCGGCGTCGGCCGCGAAGCTGTCCCGCGGCGCGCGCACCGCGGTCACGATCGAGCTCGGCATGCAGAGCGGCGGCACGTCGATCGCGATCGCGGCCGGCGTGCTTGGCGCGCCAGCGATGGCGGTGCCGGCGGCCGTCTATTCGTTGATCATGTATGCCGCGGCCGCCTCGTTCGTGCTGCTCGTGCGCTCGGCCGAGCCGCGCGCGGCGCCGGACGTTGCGTCGGTCGGGCGCTGACCGAGCGCCGCATCACCACCGATAGCCGAGCCGCAGCCCGATCGTGCGCGGCGCGCCCCAGAATCGCTTGGTGCCGCTCGCCGGGTCGCGACGTAGGATCGTCTCGGCGTAAAGCTCGTCGGTCAGATTGCGCGCGTGGAGGTCGGCATACCATCGGCCGCTCGCGGCGGTATACGCGAGCGACGCGCTCAGCAGCCCGTAGCTCGTCTGGATGAGCGCCGGATCCGCGTAGAGGCTGAAGGTCATCGTCGACTGACGTCGATACTCGAGCTCGAAAGCGAGCTCGCCGCCCGCGACGGTCCATGCCTGCTCGAAACGGGCGTTCACAGACAGGCGCGGCGCTTGCGGGAGCCGGTTGCCGGCGCGGTCGGGGTCGACGGCCGGGTTGTTCGGGTCGATCGACACGAAGTCGTCGAAGACGCCGTCGAGCCCGACGGCGCCGAACGAGAAGAAGGATCCGGTCGGAAGCGCGAGCGCGACGTCGACGTCGAGGCCCGTGAGCGACGCTTCGGCGGCATTGATCACGATCGGGAACGTGCCGAGCGCCGCATCGGTCGGCGGCGTATCGAGCTGCATGTCCCGATAGTCGTAGTTGAAAACCGCGGCGTTGACGCGCAGACGGCCGTTCGCGAACGTCGCCTTGACACCGGCCTCGACCGCGTCGAGGCGCTCGGAGTCGAACGGCGGCTGCACGGACGACGTATTGAAGCCGCCCGGCTTATGGCCCCGCGCAAGCCCGACGTAATAGAGCCTGTCGGCGCGCGGCGCGAGCTCGATGCCGAGCTCCGGCGTCACCGCGCGCCACGTGCGCTCCTCGTGCTGGGTTGTGACCACGGTGCCGGCGCTGCTCGTGACCGTTCGCACGAGGCCGATGCGGCGTGTATCGGCGGTCGAGCGTACGCCGGCCCGCACGCGCCACATGCCGATGCGATAGCCGGCCTCGGCGAAGATCGCGTGGGACTTCGTGTCGATCCTCGCGTCCGGGTGGCTCCGCGTGCCGTTGATCGGCAGGTGCGTGTCGAGAACCTGGGCCGCATCCTCGTCGATCAGAAAGACGCCGGCGGTCCAGTCGAGGGGCTCGCGGCCGGCGGACGTCAAGCGGACTTCCTGCGCGAGCGAACGCGATCGCCCGGCTGGATAGTTCGCGGCGAAACTCGCGTTCGTGCCGTCGAGATCGAGCGCGATCTCGATGTCCGTGTCGAGATACGATGTCGTCGAGCGCAGCATGAAACCCTCGCGCTGCCAGAGGATGCGCACCCCGTAGCGCTCGGAGGCGCTATCGATCCTCGGCGCGACGTTCTCGGTCACCTGGCGAGGATCGGCCGGCACGATGCCGCCGTTCTCGATCCCGCCGTTCACGCCGACGCCGACGATCGGCTGCGAGCCGAGCGCGCGAGAGCTGTCCTCGCGGTGGCGCTCGGCGCTGACGACGACGTCGAGCGATACGCTCGGCGCGTAGCGCATTTTCGCGCGCCACGCCCAGAAGTCCTCGTCGTTCTCGTCGATGCCGAGATTCACGTTCTCGACGTAGCCGTCACGCACGGCGCCGGTCGCGGCGACCCGGAACGCGATCGGCGCGCCCGCAACCGGCAAGTCAGCGGCCGCGTTCAGCCGCCGCTCCGCGTACGTTCCGATCGTGACCTCGGTATAGCCTCCGGGCACGTCTCCGGGGTCCCGCGTGTGCACGCTGACGGCTCCGCCGACGACGTTTCGCCCGAGGTGGACCGCTTGCGGGCCTTTGATGACCTCGACGCGGTCCACGTCGAAGAAGTCGACGATCGAGTGGTAGGCGCGCGGCATGTAGGCGCCGTCGATGAACGTCGCGACGCTCGACTCCGCGCCGGCCGAGATGATCTCCGTGCCGACTCCACGCAGGTACGGCTGCCCGAGAACCGAGTTCGTCCTGAACACGAATCCGGGGACGCGATATTGGAGATCGATCGCATGATCGATGCCCGCGGTCGCGAGCTCAGCGCCGGACACGTAGGTGATCGACTTCGGCACCGTCTGCGCGTCCGTCGGCCGCCAATCGGGTGTGACGAGGAGCGTCGGCAGGGCAGCTCCCGAAGCGCCGGCCGGCTCGTTCGCGGAGGCCGCGGGAACGGGCATCACGGCGAGACAGACGATCAGCGGCATCAGCCGCACGACGGGGCGAGACAAGATCATTCGGGTCCGGATGTGTGGGGAATCGGAGGAAGGTCTTCGTCTTTTTCGCCGCACGATAGCAGCCGGATCCGGCCCCCGCCAAGCGTTCCCGTTCGGGCCGGCGCGGGCGATTCCCGAGGACCCGGAGGCGCCGGATCCGGCTCCCCGCGGCGGCCTTCGCCGCACCCCCATTTGGGAGGTGGAAGAGGGCGGGGCGACGGGCACACTGCCTCTCCGCCTGGGCCGGCGAAACCGGACAGTGACCGTGGAACCTCTTGCTCGAAAGCCTCGGCCGCTCGCGGGGATCGCGGGCGCGCTCGTCATGACGCTCGGGGCGTTTGCGCTCGCGCAGCCGCCGACGGCGTCGGTGCCGCTCGACGACGCGGCGAGCACGCTGCACGGCACGTGCGCCCGGCGCGCCGCCCGCGTGCTTACGGATCGGACCGCCGCGCCGCTCGCGCGGCAGGGGCGCTGGATCGCGGCGATCGAGCGTGGGCGCCGAGCGAGCTTCCGGACCGTTCACGAAGCGGCGGCCGCGGGGCGGCCCGCGCAGGCCTTCGTCGCGCTGCTCGACTATGCCCGCTCCGCGGACGCGGCACGGCGCTACGACGACGCATCCGCCGCGGCGGACGCGGTGCGGGAGCGGTATGTCGCGCTCGTGTATCTGCTCGAGGTTGTGCTGCCCGTGCTCGCGTTCGAGCCGGACGCGCCCGAGGCCGCTGCGGCGCTGCTCCGCGCCGGCGATCGGCTTCTCGGCGATGCGCTCGGCGAGGCTCGTGACTTTCGCGCCGCGCTCGTCGAGCGGCGGCTTTCGGCCGGCGTCGATTACGCGGACGAGGGCGCGGTTCGCGCCGCGCTCGACGAAGCGCGCGCCGCGTACCAGCAGTGCGTGCTCCGCGGCACGCTCGCGGCCGCCGAGCCGGGAGAGCCCGCACCGGAGGCCGTCGGCACCGCGTCTCGGTGTGCGCTCGCCGTCAGCGGCGAGCCGCGGCCCGCAGCGCTCGCCGACGTGTTTCGTCCGTCCGGGCTGCTCGCGGCCGAGTGCCGCGTCGTCGTCGGTGCCGCCCCTCAGCTCGTCGCGCAGGCCGAGACGCTGCTCGTGCAGCGCACACAAGGCCGTGCGGCCGCTGCGGCGGCCGTGTCCCGAGCTGCACCCGCTGCGCCGCCCGAGCGCGGACGGCTGAGCGATCAGGTCCTGTCCCCGTCCGAGCTTCGCGGGTGGCTCGGGCGCGTCTATGCGGCCGAGATGTACTGTCACCGCGAGGCCGCGCACGTCTACGATGCGGCGTTCTCGCCGTTCATCGACGCGGCCGAGCACGTTGCGCGCGCGACGCTCGATCGAGAGCTCGAGTCGCGCGCGGCAAGGACGCGGGGGGAGCTCGAACGCCGCCTCGACGGGCTCGGCCGGGTGCTCGAATCCGCCGTCAGGATCGACGATGCGCTCGCTGAGCACGGCGTACGCGGCGTGCAGGATGCGCGCACGTCGCTGCGTAATCTGACCAGCGGCGCGCGGAACCAACGCGACGCGTTCGAGCGCGCGCTCGCGGCGCTCGACCCGGCGGCGCTGCGGGCCGAGCGCGCGCGTCGCCTCGCCGAGATCGCGGACCGGTACGCGGCGGAGCGCGCGAGGCTCGCGGAATGGAAGGCCCGTTTCGACGTGCCGCCCGAACCGCAAGAGCATCCCTTCGTCGCCGGCGATTCGGCCGCCGTCGGGCTCGAGTTTCCATACGACGTCCAATACCCGGATCGCGCGCTCCGTAACGGCGTGATCGGCGCGATGAATGCGGCGAATGCGCATCTAGGCGCGTGCCGAACCGCGAATGCCGGCGCGGCTGCGCTCGTGCGCCCCGCGCCGGCGAGCGGCGTGTGCGACGTATGGCCGCCGCGCGACCGCTTCTTGCAATGGGGTTTCGTGCGCGCCGCCGAGCGCGCGACGGCCGAGCGGTGCAGCGTCGATATCGCCATGCTCGATGCGCCGCTCGGATTGATGCCCGCGCCGCGCGATGAAGCCGAGCTCGAGCGCCTCGCGGCGCTCGCCGAGCGGACCGCCGCGGCTGCGCCCGTGCCCGATCTGCACGCCGCGCTTGCGCGCATCGATGCGCTGACGGCCGAATTCAACGACCGGCTCGGCGACGTCGAGCGGCGATTCGCCGCGATTCGCACGAAGCTCGATGCCGGCGCCGGCGAGCGGCTCGCGGCCGTTGCGCCGCCGACGGGCGTCGCGCCCAGCGACGCCGCGGCGCCGGCCGACACGGCGCCCGCCGCGTCCCTGCCGCTCGACGCCGACGCGAGATGCCGCAAGCGCGAGGCGGAGGAGCGCGCGGCTCTCGTGAGCGGCTTGGATATCAACGCCTTCGTGCGTTACGACGCCGAGGCGTACTGGAACGAGCGGCAGGGGAAACCCCGGCCCGACGGTCGTCCCGGCAATATCGGCGATGAGTGCCAGGTGCTGCATTGTCCCGCGGAGATCCAGACCTACGAAGCGTGCGTTGCCTACACGCATGCAGAGAACACACGTTACGAGGAACAGCGTCGGCGTGCGGAGCAGCGAGAGAACTGGAGGCGCAACGCCGAATGGCTTCTCGACAACCCCCTGTCGGACGCCCGTGCGTCGGCCGATCGCTTCTATAACCCGCAGGGCGACGGTTGGCTCGACCGCACGCTCGATCGCGCAGTGACCCTTTCGTGCACGATGTACTCGTTGGCGTCGATACCGGCGCGATCGGTCGCCCGCAGCATGCTGGACAAGTTCACGGACTGGACGGCGCTCGAGATCTCGATAGCAGCGCTGCCGGACCCGGCCGCGCAGAGCTGCGAGCGCCATATCCAAGGCCAGGCTTCGGCGGCGGGGCAATGAGGCGGCGCGCGCTCGGCCCGCAGGCATGCGTGCTCGCCGTCGTGCTGCTCCAAGCCTGCGGCGGCGGACGAGATCCGGACGGCACGGCGGCGTCCGCAGCGCTCCCCGAGATTGCGTCGCTCCCGCGGGTCGCCGAAGCGTTCCGGGCCGACGGCGTGCTGCTCGGCGCCGACGCGCTCGACGACCGCTTCGGCCGCGACGGCGTCCGCGTCACGGCGGCGCTCGAGAGGCCCGAGGATCTGCCGCGCTTCCTCGCCGCGTCGCGGCCGGTGCTCGCGTGCGACGACGCGCTGCCGGCGATCGTCTATGTGAGCCCGCTGTATCGCGCGCTGCTCGTCACGCGCTGGTCGGCTCGCGACGCTGCGCGGCTCGAGAGTGTGCACGTCGTGTCCGAACCGCCGGAGGCGGCCGGGGAGAGGGCGGCGGACAACTGGCTCGATGCGCTGCCCGATGCACCGAGCGCGGCGGCGTTGCTCGAAGCGCGAGACGCGGAAGCCTCACGCCGAGCTCGCGATCGCTCGCTGTGCGCGCGGACGCGCGAGCGCTCGACGAGCCCCGCGCCGTTGATCGCGGGCGCCGAGCGGGATCCAGATCTCGAGCGCGTCGCGGATTCGTCTGAGCTGGTCGGCGAGCTGCACCGAGCGCTCGAGCGGCTGCTGGCGGACGGCGAGACGGCTCGGCTCGAGGCGCTCGGGTTCGGTGCGTTCGTCGATGTGCTCGGACGGATGCCGGACGCGCATCCTGCGGTGCTGCCGGTGCCCGTGTCCGCGCTGGCCGGCTCGCGTGTCGCGGTCGTGCTGTACGCGGATCTGAACGTGCCCGGACGCTACCTGTTCCTCGGCCGAGCCCATGGTCGGCTCGGCGACCGGCCTATCGATCCGACCGGGCGGCTCGAGCTGATCGTCGTGCCGGGGGAGCGCTGATGCGCGGTCTTCTCGCGCTACTCCCATTTGGGAGATCCGTCATCGGCCAGCAGCGCCCAGAATCTCCTCGAGTATCGCCGGGAGAGACTGCCCCGGATAACGAGTCAAGCGGAGGAAACGAACGATGCGCACGTTGAATCGGTGTCCGTGGTGGGCGCTCGGCGCGGCCTTTTGCGTGATGGCGATCGAGACGGCGGCCGCCGACGAAACCGTCGCGGCCGAGGTCGCCGGCGCCGTGCTCGAGAACCCCGACTGTGCCGGCGCCGCGATCGCGAATCAGGCCGTGCAGGAAGGCATGAAGCGCGGCGGTCGCAAGCTGCTCGGCCGCCTGGGCGTGAACGTGCCGCGGAATGCCGCGCCGGTGCCGTGCGGACAAGACGGGGGTGCCGCGGCCGGTGCCGAGACGACGCCGTCGCCCGCCGCATCGGCGCCGCCCGCCCCGCCCGCACGGCGGGGCGGGCTGTTCAGCGGCCTGCGTCAGCAAGGCGCGGCGTCGGGACAGAGCCGGCGCAACTGCGGTGCGCTCGGTGCTGGCTGTGCCGACGGGCTCAAGCCGCTCGTCGCATGCATGGACGAGGTGTCGTTCTGGGGCGAGATGGCAGTCGCCGTCGAGCGCAAGCGTGACACCGGAACGTGGACGGCCGAGGAGATCGAGCAGATCAACGCCGACCTCGCGGCGATGCGCAGGGCTCACGAGACCGGGGCGAATCGAGTCGAGCCGGTCGACCCGAGCCGCCCGAACCGACACTTCGACTGGCTGACGCCGGAGGAATACTCCGCGGCGGCGACGGCGACGAGCCAGAAGCTGGCCGCGCACCGCAACGAGTGTCAGCGGAAACACTCGGGCTTCTGATGCCGTCGCAGGAAGCGTCATGCGGTCGGGCGGCTAGCCGAGCCGCTACGCGGAGCGTCTATGGCCGCCCGGCGGTGATGCAGCCTCTCTGAAATCTCGTTCCCGATCGACGAGCCCGCGCACGTGTGCGGGCGTGGGCTCGCTCCTACGCGAGTCGCCGACGTCCGCTCGCTCATGGCGCGACCCGCCGGCGACGAGCGAGGCATTCGACAGCGAGCCGATTCGGACCGCCCCGTCGTAGCTTTCGCCGATCCCATCAACGATCTAATCGCTGTTCGACTCGAGGCGGACGCCCGCACGGGCCGAACGGTGCCCGCCGACGCGCCGGTTGGTTCTATACTGGCGACCTTTCACTCGGAGACAGGAGGGACCCGATGGGCGACTTTCTTCATTCGAAGCTCGTCGTGACCGGTGCGAGCGGACATCTCGGCCGGCGCGTGGTCGAGATCCTCGCGGAGAAGGGCGCGAACGACCTGATCGCTACGACGCGCACGCCGGACAAGCTCGCGGGTCTTTCCGGGGTCGAGGTGCGCCAGGCGACTTTCGACGATCCGGCGTCGCTCGACGCGGCATTCGCCGGTGCCGACCGCGTGCTCGTGATCTCGACGGACCGTATCGACGTGCCAGGGGTGCGCATCCAGCAGCACAAGGCCGCCGTCGACGCCGCGAAGCGCGCCGGCGTGAAGCGAGTTCTGTATACGTCGATGCTGAATCCGGACCGCTCGTTCATTCCGTTCGCGCCGGATCATCTCGAGACGGAGCGGACGATCGAGCAGAGCGGCCTCGAGTTCACGATCCTGCGGGTGAGCTGGTATGCGGAAGGACTGCTCGGGACGTTGCCCGCGCCGCTCGCGACCGGCAAGTGGTATTCGGCCGCCGGTGAAGGCCGGATATCGTACGTCGCGCGCGAGGACGTCGCCCGCGCGGCGGCGGCGGCGCTCGCTTCGTCGGGCGGCGCGAACGAGCGTCTCGACATCACCGGCCCCGAGCTGCTCACGGTCCCCGAGATCGCGAAGATCGCCTCGGAGGTCACGGGTAAGCCGATCGAGGTCGTGCCGGTATCCGACGAAGAGCTCGAGAAGGGGCTCGTTGCGGCGGGACTGCCGCCGTTCGTGATTCCGCTCGTCGTAGGCACGGACCGCAACATCCGCGCCGGCCATTTCGACGTCGAGAGCGACGCCGTGCAGCGTTTGACCGGCAAGGCACCGCAGACCGTTCGCGAGTTCCTCACCGCGAACCGCGCCGCGCTGCAAGGGTAGTCCGCGTGCGCTGCGGGCCTATCGAGGCCCGCAGCGTCTTTCCAGCGGGAGCGAAAGCGCCGCGGCATACCGCCGCTTCGGCGGCTAGAACCTCAAGCTCAGCCGCATGCCGTACGTGCGCGGGGGACGCATCTGATTGTAGATCGTGCCTGCTTTGGCCGGGCTCTGCAGCGAGTTCGAGAACACCAGCTCGTCCTCGATGTTGTTGACGAACGCCGTCAGCGCGAGACCGCCGGCTTCGGTCTCGTACGTCACGCGCAGGTTCGACATCGTGTACGACTTCTGCTTTCCGAGATCGAGAAACTCCATCGACAGGTAGCGCGAGGATTCGATTCGGGTATCCGCGCCTACGATGATGCGGCCGCGATTGAGCTCGAAGCCGTGCTCGTAGCCGAGGTTGATCGTCCACTCGGGCGCATTGACCATCGGCCGGCCGGAGCAGTCAACGTCGTAGATGCGGGCAGTCGGCGTCGTGCCGGTCAGATCGGTTGCGGCCGCGGGGCATCCGAGGACGGGCGGGGCTCCGGTCGGCGAATAGGCTTGATAGCGCAGCTCGTCGTACTCCGTGTCGAGGTACTGGAGGTTCAACGACAGCAGCCCGTTCGGGCTCGGCAGCCACAGCAGATCCGTTTCCACTCCATAGATCGTGGCTTGACCCGCGTTCTCGGTCATGAACACCGGTCCGAAGATCGGGCCGACGGGCGTCTCGGCGACCTGAACGGGACCGAGATGCGCGATGTGCTGGTCCTCGTAATCCCAGTAGAACGCCTCCACGTTGAACTGCAGCGTGTTGCCGAGGAAGCGGTTCTTCGAGCCGATCGTGTACGCTGTCAGCGTCTCTGGATCGGAGTAGTTCCGTCCCGTGGCCGAGTAGAGGATCCCCGACTTGAACCCGGTCGAGACCGACGCATACAGCAGCGATTGATCCGCGACGTCGAGCTCGATGCCGAGCTTCCACGTCGTCTTGTCGAAATCCACGTCCGAGACGGGATTCGACGGAATGATCGCGATGATCGGCGTGAAATCGGGCGGACCAGGCGGCACGAAACCAGTGAATGGCCGAGTTTCGGCGTATGTCTGCTGCTTCTTGTTGTCCTCGGTGTAGCGCAGGCCGGCGGTGATCCGGAACGTGTCCGTGACCGAGTACGTGGCCTGGCCGAACAAGGCATAGCTGGTCGTGTCGAGGTCCGACTGTATCAGCGTTCCGTTGCTCGCCTGATCGAAGAATTGATCGGCCGTGACGTTCTCGTTGAAGTAGTAAAGGCCCGTGACCCAGCTCCAGTCGTTGCCGGTATTCGACAGCCGAGCTTCGAACGACGACTGCTCGGACAGTTCCTCGACGTCGATATAGAAGCTCGACGAGTACGACAGAAAGTCGAGATCGGTCTTCCGATACGCCGGCACGATCGTCAGCGTTGCCGGCCCGAGGTCGGCCTCGAGCGTCGCGATGATGCCGTAGAACTCGTTGTCCTGATAACCGTCGTCGCGAGCGATGATCTGCGGTACCGGAGGCGTCGGCGGGCGAGTGAGATACTCCGCGATGACGCGCGGGTCGCTCGGCCCGAGCCGATCCTTGCCCGCTAGCAGCGGCATGATCGTGCCGCCGACGCCTTTTCCGCCGATATTCGCGTAATCGGCCATGACGGAGAAATCGACGGCCGTCTTCTCGAGCCGGAACTGCGCGCGGACCGCGTGAGAGTCCTCGTCGTCGTAACCGTCGTTGAAATAGCCGTCACGCTCGACGTACTGACCGGAGAATCTGAAGGCGGCGCTGTCGTTGACCGCGACGTTCACGGCCGCCGAGCTCTTGACGGCGCTGTAGTTACCGATCTCTGTATGGAAGAAGCCGCTCGTCTCGCCGATCACCGGCCGGGCGGCGATCACGTTGACCGCGCCGCCGGTCGCGTTGCGGCCGTAGAGCGTGCCTTGCGGACCCTTCAGGACCTCGATGCGCTCGAGATCGTAGAAAAGACCCGCAGGGGCGGCGGGCCGCGACAGGTAAACCCCGTTGAGGTTGAACGCCACGCCTTGCTCGGCGAAGGCGTTCGCGGCGAACGTGCCGACGCCGCGGAGGTAGATCTGCGTGAGCGAGGAGGCCGGTGCGACCTGAATCGAGGGAATCAGCCGCGTCAGGTCGGTGGCTTGCGTCACGCTGGACTGCGTGACCGCCTCGCCGGCCACCGCGGTGATTGGGATCGCGGCGCGCTGCGCGGTTTCTTCCCGCCGTTGCGCGGTCACCACGACCTCCTCCAGTCCCGCGGTGCTCGTCTCGGCGGCGCTCGCTGAGACGGCAAAGGACTGGATGATCGCGGCGACGGAGCTGGCCACGATTGTACTGCGCATGATCTTTCCCCCCATCGTGGTCGCGACTTCGCTATCGAAACAGTTTTGCCGCGACCATTATATAAGTAAAATCGTTTGTTCAGATCAAAGATCAATTATCCTGTGAATACCTCGGCCGGCGAGGGGGAACGCCATGCGCTTCAAACGCTTCGATCTAAATCTGCTGCTGGCGCTGGATGTGCTGCTCAAAGAGCAGAGCGTGTCCCGCGCCGCGCGGCAGCTGAATCTCAGCCAGCCGGCCATGAGCGCCGCGCTCGGCCGGCTCCGCGATTACTTCAACGATCCGATCCTGGTTGCGTACGGCAAGAAGATGCTGCCTACGGCCCATGCGCAGAGTCTGGCGCCGGTCGTGGCCAGGCTGCTGACCGACGTCGACGCGCTGATCTCGGCATCGACCGTGTTCGATCCGGCGACCTCCGAACGGACGTTTCGGATATGCGCTTCGGACTACGTGACCACGGTGCTCGTCGGCCCGCTGCTCGCCGAGCTCGCAAAGGAAGCGCCCGGCGTGCGCATCGAGATCTCGGTGCCGGACGACGAAGCGCTCGGGAAGCTGGAGCAAGGCACGACCGACTTGCTGCTCGTGCCCGAATCGTTCACGTCGAAGGATCATCCTTGCAAGCTGCTGTTCGAAGAGCGCCACGTCGTCGTCGGCTGCAGGAAGAACCCGATATTTCGTCGGCCGCTGACGCGGGAGGCGTTCTTCGCGGCTCCGCACATCGCCGTGACCTTGAGCCATCAAACCACGTTCGCCGAGGAGCAGCTGCGCATGGTCGGGCCGCGACGCATCGAGATGGTCGCGCCGTCGTTCCTCGCCGTGCCATGGATGCTCCCGAACACCGACCGCTTGGCCGTCATGCACGAGCGGTTGGCGTGGATCATGGTGAAGAAGCTGCCGCTCAGGATGGCGCCGTTGCCGTTCCCGTTTCCGCCGATGCGGGAGATGGCTCAGTACCATGCGACGCGCGAGGCGGACGGCGGCGTGCAGTGGCTGCTCCAGCGCATGCTCGAGCATGCCACCGTCGTTCGTGAAGCATCTAGCGGATAAATTTAAACGGATAAATAGAATTAGTTTTACAAATGCTCTGCTCCGGCTAGGCTGTTGTGCTGCAGGTCGAGAGTTCGATCGCGCAGAATGGCGGGAAGCAAAGAAGCAGCACGGGGAGCGCAATGCATGGTGCGCGAGTTCTGATCGTCGGAGGCGGCATCGCCGGGCTGACCTCCGCGATAGCGCTTTCCAAAGCAGGGTGTCGAGTCGAGGTGATCGAACGCGATCCGACCTGGTCGGTGTACGGCGTCGGGATCATTCAGCAATCCAACGTCGTTCGCGCGATGTCCATGCTCGGGCTGCTCGAAGATTATCTCGACGCGGGTTTCGGTTTCGATCACGTCGATGTCTTCCGTCCGGACGGAGTCCATGTCGCGACGGTGCCGTCGCCGAAGCTGACTCCGGGTTATCCGGCCAATGTCGGAATCGCGCGGCCTGCACTGCACAAGATTCTCGGCGATCGAGCGAAGGCTTGCGGCACTCAGGTGCGGTTGGGCGTCGTCGCCGAGTCGCTCGACGACGACGGCAACGGCGTCGACGTCACGTTCTCCGACGGCAGCGACGGCCGCTACGACCTCGTCGTAGGCGCGGATGGGCTCTACTCCTCTGTTCGCCGAATGATCTTCCCGGACGCGGCTGAGCCGCAGTTCACCGGGCAAGGTGTGTGGCGGCACAACTTCGAGAAGCCGGCGGATATGACGAGCCTGCACGTATACGGCGGGCCGATCGGGATGGGGCTCGTGCCGCTCTCGGACGGGTTGATGTACATGTACGTGACGACACCGGAGCCCGGCAATCCGCGCTACCCGCGGGAGGGGCTCGCTGCGGCGATGCGAAGCAAGCTCGAGCATGCGCCGCCGAGAATCGCCGAGCTCGCGGGGCAGATTCAAGACGACGACCAGGTCGTATACAAGCCGCTCGAATGGCAGTTCCTCACCGGCGACTGGCACAAGGGCAGGGTCGTGCTGGTCGGCGACGCCGTGCACGCGACGACGCCGCATCTCGGGCAAGGCGCCGGCATGGCGATCGAGGACTCCATCGTGCTCGCCGAGGAGCTGCAGCGTGCCGACTCGTGCGAGCAAGCGTTCCGCGCCTACCGGAACAGGCGCTTCGAGCGGTGCGCGTTCATCGTCGAGCGGTCCCGGTATATCGGCGAGAGCCAGCTCGGCTTGCGTCCTCCGGTCGATCAGGCGTACGAGACCAGGCAGATGTTCGAAGTCATTGCGGCTCCGATCTAAAGGAGCATCGATGCAATGCTTCGTCGGGCCCGTTCCGGCGGAGGCCGAGCTGCGGAGGAAGGAGGGCTGGCGAGCCGCACGGCGGAGCCGAAGCGGTAATCGCTCCAGAGCACATGGGGGTCGCGATCCCGCGGCCATAGAGGGAATTCAATCAAACTGCGAGAACGGACGATGGCACGAGTGACGGACATTCGATACGTGGGCTACGGCGTGCCGGACCTCGAGG
>CAYMAF010000018.1:0-29051 GCA_964388365.1 uncultured Gammaproteobacteria bacterium
AGTCCTCGCGCGGCGTGCCGGGCTGCTCCCAGGTCTTTCCGCCGTCGTTCGAGCGCTGGATGATCTGGCCGAACCAGCTCGTCGACTGCGACGCGTAGATCCTGTTCGGGTCGAGCGGCGAGCCTTTGATGTGGTAGATCTCCCAGCCGGCGAAGTGGGGGCCGGAGACCTTCCAATCGTCGCGCTTGCCGTCGGAGGTCAGGATGAAGGCGCCCTTTTTGGTGCCGACCAGGACTCGAATCGCTGTCACGTCCGTTTCTCCTCGTGAAGAGCCTGTCGCGACGTAGTCGAACGGCGGGCGCGGAAATCTACATCGCCGCCTCCGGGAGCTGCTCGAGCGCGTCGAGCAGCGCCGCGACGTCGTCGTCGGTCGTGAACGGGCCGGGGCTGATCCGCAGCGTGCCGGCGGGAAACGAGCCGATCGCCCGATGGCAATAGGGCGCGCAGTGGAGCCCCGGCCGCGTCGCGATGCCGAATGCGTCATCGAGGATCGCGGCCCCGTCGTTCGGGTCGAGGCCGGCAACGCCGATCGACAGCGCGCCGACGCGCCGCGCGACGTCGCGCGGGCCGTAGATCGTGAAGCGCGGGTCCGCGTCGAGCTTCGCGATGATAGTCTCGAGCACGCGCCGCTCGTGCGCGAGCATCGCGTCGCTGCCCTTCGCGGCGACGACGTCGAGCGCGGCGCCGAGCCCGGCGATGCCGACGGTATTCGGCGTTCCGCCTTCGAGGAAATGCGGCAGGACGGGCGGCTGCGTCGGCGACGACGAGTCGCCGCCGGTCCCGCCCTCGCGCCACGGCGCAAAACCCGTGCCGCCGGCCGCGGGCGGCGGGCAGCGCTCGCCGACGTAGAGCGCGCCGGTACCGGTCGGGCCGAGCAGCGCCTTGTGCCCCGGGAACGCGACGAGATCGACGTTCATCGCCTCGACGTCGATCGGCACGACGCCGACGCTCTGCGCGGCGTCGAGCAGGAAGAGGGCGCCGTGCTCGCGGACGATCGCGCCGACTGCCCCGGCGTCCTGAACCGTGCCGAGGACGTTCGACGCGTGCGTCATCGCGACGAGCCGGGTGTCCTTTCGAAGCGCGCGCCGGATCTCGTCGGGATCGACGAAGCCGTCGGCGTCGCAGCCGACGCGGGTCAGCTCGATGCGCCCCGTGTCGGCCATCGCCTGCAGCGGACGGCTGACCGAGTTGTGCTCGAGCACCGTCGTGACGACGTGCGCGGGTCCGCCGTCGAGGACGCCCTTGATCGCGATGTTGAGCGCATCGGTGCAGTTCAGCGTGAAGATCAGTCGCTGCGGGTCGCGGCCGTTCACGAGCCGTGCGAGCTTCAGCCGCACGTCGTCGAGCAGCCGCTCCGCGCGTACTGCCATCCGGTGACCGCCGCGCCCGGGGTTCGCCGCGTCCTCGGCGAGAAAACGCGCCATCGCCTCGGCGACCTCGGGCGGCTTCGGAAAGCTCGTCGCGGCGTTGTCGAAATAGATCATCGTTCGCCCGATCGCGAATCAGCTACCGACGTACTTCGCATAGACGCTGCGCGCGACGTTTCCTTCGCGCGTGCCCTTGATGATCGCGCGGCCGTCGGGGAACAGCATGAGCTCGTAGCGGCGGCCGTTCTCGTCGAGCTCCGCCTTGAGCATGAACCGGTTCGTCGCGACCTTACCGTGGGCCTCGAGGCGCGAGGCGATCTCGGCGAGGTCGATTCGTCCCGCATTCTGCCGATGCGTGAGCTGCACGGCGTCGCGGCCGCAGAGGGTCGTCGTGCCGGAGCCGAGCCGCCCATCGAGATACTCGAAGCGGCGCTGCTTGCAGCACGGGCACTCGCCCGCATCGTATGCGCGCGCGACCTTGAGCTGTATCATCGAGCCGGTCCACAGGTCGAAGCTCAGCATCGTCGGCGCGACGCGGTCGAAATGCCCCGTCAGAATCTTCAGCGCCTCGGCCGCTTCGAAGTTTGCGACGATCGCGACGGCCGGGCCGAGCACGCCGACGGTATCGCAGGTCGGCATCGTGCCGGGCGGCGGCGCCTCCTCGAACAGACAGCGCAGGCACGGCGTGGCCCGGCTGCCGCCAGGCAGCCGTTCCCACGGCGCGTCGCCCCGGTCGGTGTGCGGCAGGATCGCGAGCGCCGCGCCCGTCGTGCCGACGGCCCCGCCATAGACGTAAGGGATGCCGTGCTTGACCGCGTAGTCGTTCGCGAGATAGCGCGTCTCGAAATTGTCGAGCCCGTCGACGATCACGTCGGCGCCCCCGGCGTAGCGCTCGATATTGCCGGCGTTGATGTCGTCGACCACGGCCGTGACCTCGACCGCGGAGTTGATCCGAGCGAGCTTGCGCCGCGCGGCCTCGGCCTTCGGCAGCGCTTCGGCCGCATCGGCCTCGTCGAACAGCACCTGGCGCTGCAGGTTCGTCAGCTCGACGTAGTCTCGATCGATGACGATCAGCCGGCCGACGCCGGCGCGCGCGAGCATGTCGGCGGCGACCGTGCCCAGCGCTCCGCACCCCAGCACGACCGCGGTCGACTCGGCCAAGCGCCGCTGGCCGTCTTCGCCGAAGCCGGGCAGAAGCATCTGGCGGTGATAGCGGGAGAAATCTAGGCTCATCGTCGCTCGATGTTAGCAGGGATCATCGCGAGGCGCGGCGCTGTCCGCGCCGCCCTCGCGTTGGTTTGTCGAATGGCGCGGCCGGGTTTCGACGACGAGGCGTAGAACGTCCGGGAGGGAAGGGCGGAGCCCGGAGCAGCGGAGCCTCGCTGCCGCGCGCCGAGCAGCCGCCGGCTGGACTGCGTCTCCCGTCGCGCGGACCGGGGTGTCCGGCGCGAGCGCTCCGACTCGTCGGAGGCGGCCGTTGCCGCGGCCGGGAGCCGCGGCGCAATCAGAAGATGAATCATTTGCTTTGCCTGACTAAAATACTGGCCAGGTTTCGGTATCGAGATTTTTTCGGGTTTTTGCGGTATTTGTTTTCGGGTCTCCGCCTCGAACCTCCCCAACCATGCGGGCGGAGGCCTGCTTTTTCACTTTGCGCCGCCGCATCGTCCGAAGCGCTTGCAACGAAGGGCTCGGCCGGACCAAGCTTGAGCGATGACCCTCGATGCCCCCACGGGAAGTCCGCCTTCCGAGCGGCGGATACGGGCTGTGGTCCCTACGGTCGCTGTGCTGGCCGTCGTGGAACGCGACGGCAAGCTGTTGCTCGTGCGGCGTGCGAATGCGCCGGACAGAGGGTTGTGGGGCTTCCCCGGCGGACGGGTCGAGCCCGGCGAGACACTCGTGGACGCCGCGGTGCGCGAGCTTCGCGAGGAGACCGGAGTCGAGGCGTCGGCCGAGGACGTGCTGACCGCCGTCGACGTGATTCGGCACGACCGCGACGGCTCGCTCGCCCATCATTTCGTGCTGGTCGCGGTGCGTTGCCGGTGGAGCTCCGGCGACGGGAGCCCGGCGGACGATGCGCTCGAGGTGCGCTGGCTCACGCTCGAGGAGATCGGCGGGCTCGGCCGAGACGCGAGCGACCGCGTCGAAATGGTCGCGCGGCTCGCTCTCGGCGAAGCCGTCCCGGCGGAATGAGACCGGCCGTCAGATCGGCACTTTTCGGTCCGGGAACGCCTTGTGCCACCGATTGATGCGGACCTTCGCGCGCATCCCGTTCACCCAGAACGGATCGTCCTTGAAGATGTCCCTGACCTCGGCCTCGTTCTCGGCCTCGATGATCCATAGTCCGCCGATCGGCTTGTCGCTCGGCACCTCGCGGAGCGATCCCGGCACGAGCACTCGATCCTTGTTTCGGTCGAGGAACTCGAGATGGTCGGCGAACAGCCTCTGACGCAGCTCGTCGACGCCGGGATGATCCTCGAATTGCACGATGAACAGCATGACGTTCGTCCCCGGTAGGCGTGAAACCGCGCGTAGTCTAGCGCATCGCTGCAGCTCCGGAGGGCCGGAGCCGTAGGTCGCCAAGCCCGCGCTTCGCTCGCTCCGCCCGAATCGCGTGCGCGTCCCGGTTCCGGGACGCCGCTCGGCGATAACGGGACGCGCGCCGCGGGCTCGTCCCCCGACGACGTCGCAAGCTTGTAGAATCAGTAAGTTGCTCGATGATGCGGAGCTGGCATGAGGGTTGCGTGCAACGCGTGACGTCGAGTCTTCGGAGGAGTGCGATGGGGGAGACAGAGGCCGGGACCGCGATGATCCGCCTGCGGAACGTCGAGAAATCGTACCCGTTCAAAGGCGGTCGAACGTGGGTGCTGCGACAGATCTCTCTCGACATCGCCGAAGGCGATTTCGTGACGATCATGGGACCGTCGGGGTCTGGGAAATCGACGCTGCTCGCGATCCTCGGCATGCTCGACGGCGAATTCGACGGCGAGTATTACTTCGACGGTAAGCCGGTCCACCGCTCGAGCGTGAAGGAGCGTAATCGCCTGCACAAGGAGAACGTCGGCTTTGTCTTTCAGCATTTTCATCTGCTCGACGACCTGACGGTCTACGAGAACCTCGAGATCCCGCTCTCTTATCGCGACGTGCCGCGCAAAGAGCGCGAGTCCCGCGTCGCCGAGGTGCTCGATCGCTTTCAGATCGTCGGTAAGAAGGATCTGTATCCGGCGCAGCTTTCCGGCGGTCAGCAGCAGCAGGTCGCGGTCGCACGGGCCGTGATCGCAAATCCGCGCGTTGTGCTCGCCGACGAGCCGACCGGCAGTCTCCACTGGCGCCAAGGCGAGGAGATCATGCAGTTGCTAAAGCGGCTGAACGACGACGGCACGACGATCGTCCAGGTCACGCACGACGAGCGGGTCGCCGAGTTCGGCCGCCGAACGGCCGAGCTGTCCGACGGCTGGATCTGCGCCGATCGGCGGAAGGGGCAGGGCGTAGCCGCTTGAGCGCCGTGGGGCTTTCCCTCCGGTCGGCGCCGAGCGCGGTTGTCGGCGGCCGGTGCGAGTGGTTCAATCGTTCGAGTGAAAGCCGAGCTCGAGGAGAGTGCGATGTCCGCTTTAAAGGCTTTGATCGCAAGCATGAGTGTCGGGACTTGGCTCGCGATGTCCGCGCATGCGCAGCCCGCGGATCTCTCAGAAGGTCCGGTCGCCGAGGACTTCGCCGTGGCCGTGATCGAGCTCGGGTACGCGAACGCCGAGGAGGTCGCCGCGCTGCTCGCCGAGATTCTGCCGCCGGGCGTCACGGTCGCGCCGTACTATGCGACGAACAGCCTGATTTTCTCCGGCCGCCGCGAAGCGATGCGCGCGCTGCTCGGCGACGACGCCGACGAACGCGACGGCACCGAAGCCGCTGCGCCGGCGAGCCCGCCGTCCGCAATCGGCTCGATCACGGCGCACGCACGTTAGCCCCGCGCGCCCGGCCCGCTCGTCGCCGGCCGTCGACGGTCCGCGCGCGCTCTCGGGCGGCACTTCGATTCGCCCGGCAGCGAGCGATGCCGGGCGCGTTCAGCGTTCGCCTATAATTCCCGAGCGGAGGACATTTCATGCCTAGCCGCCCTCCTCGTATCTTCATCGCAGACGATCAGCGCGACGTGCTCGAGTCGCTGCGCCTCCTGCTGAAGGGCGAAGGTTATGCCGCCGAGACGTTCGACCACCCGGATACGTTGCTCGAGACGCTGAGACGACGCAGCGCGGACGCGGCGCTGATCGATCTCAACTACACGCGCGACACGACGTCCGGGGAAGAAGGGCTCGACCTGATCGCACGGATTCGGGCGTTCGATGCGACGACGCCGATCGTCGCGATGACGGCCTGGGGCTCGATCGAGCTCGCGGTCGAGGCGATGAGGCGCGGCGCGCAGGATTTCATCGAGAAACCGTGGGAGAACACGCGCCTGTTGACCGTGCTGAAGACCCAGGTCGCGCTTGGCCGGGCGCTCGGTCGGTCGATCGCGCTCGAGTCCGAGAATCGCCGCTTGACGGCCGCGGACACCGAGCTGATCGCCGAGTCCCCCGTCATGCAGCCGGTGCTCGAGACGATCGAGCGCATCGCACCGTCCGACGCGAACGTGCTGATCACCGGCGAGAGCGGCTGCGGCAAGGGGCTCATCGCGCGCATCATCCACGCGAACTCGAGGCGCAGCGATCGCAGCCTCGTGATCGTCAATATCGGCAGCTTGTCGGAGACGATCTTCGAGAGCGAGATCTTCGGGCACGTGAAAGGCGCGTTCACGGACGCGAAGACCGATCGCATCGGACGCTTCGAGCTCGCGGACGGCGGAACGCTCTTTCTCGACGAGATTGCGAACATTCCGGCCGCTCAGCAGGCGCGTTTGCTGCGCGTGCTCGAGGACGGCGAGTTCGAGCGGCTCGGCTCGTCGCGAACGCTCCAGGTCGACGTGCGTGTGCTCGCCGCGACGAACGCCGACTTGCAGGCCGAGATCGACGGCGGGCGATTCCGAGCGGATCTGTTGTACAGGCTCAACACGATCCACATCCATTTGCCGCCGCTGCGCGAGCGGGGCGAGGACATCCTACGGCTCGCGCAGCGCTTTCTCGAGCGGCATGCGCAACGGCATCGCAGCAAGGTGGACGGCTTCACCGATTCCGCGCTGTCCGCGCTGCGCCGATACGGCTGGCCGGGGAACGTCCGCGAGCTGAACCACGTGATCGAGCGGACTGTGCTGATGGCGCGCGGCCGCACGATCGGACCGGCGGATCTGCGTCTCGACGGCGGGCAGCCGGCCGGCCACGGCGAGCATCGCCCGATGACGCTCGAGGCGATCGAGCTCGATGCGATTCGCGCCGCGCTCGGACGCCATGCCGGTAACGTCGTCGCCGCGGCCGACGAGCTAGGCGTCAGCCGCTCGGCGCTGTACCGGCGCATGGAGAAGTTCGGGCTGTGACGGGCGGCCGCCGACGTCATCTGAAGTTTCAGCACCGCGTCTTTCTTCTCGTTCTCGCCGCCGCCGCGCCGGCCTGGCTCGCTGCCGCGCTGCTGCTCGCGAGCTGGGATGCGAGCGTGGTGCTGCGCGCGGCGATCCTGATCGTCGTGACCGTCCTGCTCGTCGCCGGCGCGGCCGCGTTGCAGCGTCACGTCGTGTCGCCGCTCCGCGCGCTCGCGAACATGCTCGAGGCGCTCCGCGAGGAGGATTACTCTCTGCGCGGGCGGAACGTCGATCCCGACGATGCCGTCGGCGAGGTCATGATCGAGGTGAATCACCTCGGACGCCTGCTGCAGAGCCGGCGTCTCGACGATCTCGAGGCCGGCGTGTTGCTGCAGAAGGTCATCAGCGAGATCGACATCGCGGTCTTCGCGTTCGACGTCGAGCGGCGGCTCCGGCTGATCAATCGCGCGGGCGAAGCGCTGCTCGCCGCGAGCGCCGCCGACGCTCTCGGGCGGGCGGCGGACGAGCTCGGGCTTGCGGACCTGCTCGCGGGGCCGTCGGGACGGATCGTGACGCACGCTTTCGCCGGCGGGGCGGGGCGCTGGGAAGTGCGCCGCCGGCGTTTTCGCGAAGGGGGGCGCCCGCACGAGCTCCTCGTGATCTCCGACGTCAGCCGCGCGCTGCGTGACGAGGAGCGTCAGGCGTGGCGGCGCATCGTGCGGGTGATCGGGCACGAGCTGAACAGCTCGCTCGCCCCGATCAAGTCGATGGCCGGAACGCTGCGCAAGCTGATCGATCGGAACCCGTTGCCGGACGACTGGCGTGACGATGCTCGTGTCGGGCTCACGATCATCCATGATCGCTCCGACGCGCTCGCGCGCTTCATGGGCGCCTACGCGCGGCTTGCGAGACTGCCGCCACCAACCCGGGATACCGTCGAGTTCGGCGATCTCGTGCGCCGCGCCGCGTCGCTGCAGGGCGACCGCATCGAGATCGAGCCGGGGCCGGCGATCTCGGTCTCGATCGATGCCGATCAGGTCGAGCAGGTGCTGATCAACTTGCTGAAGAATGCCGTCGAGGCGGCCGGGGAGGAGGGCGGCGTTCGAGTTCGGTGGCGCGAATCCGGCGGCGTGCTCGTGACGGAGGTCGAGGATGACGGCCCCGGGATCGCGCGAACGGACAATCTCTGGGTGCCGTTCTTCACGACGAAGCCGACCGGCACCGGGATCGGCCTCGTGCTCTCGCGGGAGATCGTCGAGAACCACGGCGGAACGATCACGCTCGACAATCGCAGCGGCGCGCGCGGCTGCATCGCGCGAATCGTGTTGCCGCTCGGCTGATCTGCCCAGCCGCCGCCGGCGACGCGTTCGCGAACGGCGTCAATCCGAGCCGCGATCGGGTATCAGCGTCTCGGCAGTCGCGCCGCCCTCGGCGCGATCGGCCGCGGCGAGCGTGACGAGCATCGCGGCGCCGACGACGACGAGCAGCACGCCGACGAGCCGCGTCAACGCGACGCGCGGCAGCGCATGCGCGAGGTGCGCGCCTGCCCACGTGCCCGCGGCGATCCCGACCCCGAGGAGCGCGCCGGCCGCAAGGTCGACCGTGCCGGCGAAGAGATTCGCCGCGGTCGCGAATGCGGCGATCGGCAGCTGGATCGCTTGCGCGAGGCCGATCGCGACGAGCGCCGGAAGCTCGAGGCGGACGAGGATCGGCACGAGCACGAGCGGGCCGCTCGTGCCGGTCAGCGACGAAGCGAAGCCGGTGCCGGCGCCGGCCGCGAAGAGCAGCGGCCCGCTCGGCGAGCGGCCGGGAGGACGCTCGTCTTCACGGCCGCGGAAGAGCGCGTGACTGCCTGCGAAGACCGCGAGCACGCCGATCGCGGCCTCGAGCACGGTCGGCTCGATCGCGGACGCGGCGAGTGCGCCGCCGAACGCCGCCGGCATCGCGCCGGCCGCGAGCCACGCCGTCATGCCCCAACGGATCGATCGCCGGCGCGCGAAAACCGTCGTGCCGACGATGCCTGCGGCGAAGAACGCGAACATCGCCGCGGCGATCGCCGCGTGGACCGAGACGCCGATGACGTGAACGAGCACGGGCACGACGATGACACCGCCGATGCCGGTGCATCCGATCAACAGTCCCGAGAACGCGCCGAGCAGCGCGTAGATCGCAAGTGCGGCGCTCATGGGTCCGGCATTATGGCCGCCGCGCGTGCCGGTGTGCTCGCCGGACGTTGACCGGCGTAGGCCGGCGCCGATATAAACCGGATGTGAACATCCTCGCCGGCTTGGAGCAAACGGCGCTCAGCGTCTGGCTGCGGGAATCGCCGACGATCTGGGGCTTCCCGTTCATCCTGTTCCTGCACACCTTGGGGCTCGGCATCGCCGCGGGCCTCGCCGTCGCGCTGAACCTGTGGACGCTCGGCTGGGCGGAGCGCCACCCGGCCGCGCCGCTGCAACCCGCATTCCCGGTCGCGTCGGCCGGTTTCGCGCTCGCGCTCGTGTCGGGCCTGTTGCTGCTCGCCGCTTATCCGACGAAGGCGCTGACCGATCCCGTGTTCTATCTGAAGCTCGCGCTGATCGGTGGGGCGCTCGCGCAGCTCGGGTGGCTGCGTCGCCGGCTCTTCGACACCCCGTTCGCGGACCGTGCGGTGCGGCCCAGTCGCTCGATGCGGCTCTTCGCCGGCGTCGCGCTTGCGCTTTGGGCCGGCGCGGTGCTGACCGGCCGCCTTCTCGCGTACACGTATAACTATCTGACCGCGGCGGATCTTTTGTCGTGATCGACGCGTGGATCGAATGGATGGAGACGACGCGGCTATCCGCGGCGATGCTCGACTCCCGCTGGGCGTGGCCGCTGTCGGAGGCCGTGCACTTCGCCGGGCTCGTGCTGCTCATTGGGACGGTCGGCCTGTTCGACCTGAGGGTCCTCGGCCTCGGGCGCGGCATTCCGCCGGCCGCGATCCATCGGCTCGTGAAGCTCGGCGTGCTCGGGTTCGCCTTTTCGGCCGCAACCGGGATGCTGTTCGTCTTCGGCACTCCCGATCAGTACTTCTACAATGCCGCGTTCCGCTGGAAGCTCGCGTTTCTCGGGCTGATGGGTGCGAACGTCGGCTTCTTCTACGCCGTGCCGTATCGCGGATTGGCGAGCCTCGGCTCGCACGACGAGGCGCCGCGCAGCGCGAAGGCCTGCGCGGCGCTCTCGTTGACGCTCCTCGTCGCCGTGATGCTCTGCGGGCGGATGCTGACGTTCTTCCGGCCGATCGCCGGCGGTTTCTGAAGCCGCCGCCGTCGACGGCGAGCGCTACAGGAGCTCGGCGATCTGCACCGCGTTCAGCGCGGCGCCCTTCAAGAGCTGATCGCCGGCGACGAACATCGATATCGATCGGCCGCTCGAATCGCTCAGGTCCGTGCGAATCCGGCCGACGAGGATCTCGTCGCGCCCGGAGGCGTCGACGGGCATCGGGAAATAGTTGCGCTCGGCGTCGTCGACGATCTCGACTCCAGGCGCATCCTTCAAACGCTCGCGAACCTCGGCCGGTGTGATCGGCCGCTCGCACTCGAACGTCATCGATACGCAGTGCGCGCGCAGCACCGGCACGCGGATGCACGTCGCGCTGACGCGGATATTCGGGTCCTCGAAGATCTTCTTCGTTTCCTGAATGACCTTCGTCTCTTCCTCGTTGTAGCCCGTCGCCGGATCGATCTTCGTGTTGTGGCTGAAGACGTTGAACGCGTACGGATGCGGCATCACCTTCGGCTCGAACGGCTCGCCGGCGAGGTATGCGCGCGTGCTCTCGCGCAGCTCCTCCATCGCCGCCGCGCCGGCGCCCGAGGCGGACTGGTACGTCGACAGGATCAGCCGGCGGATCGGGTTCTCGCGATGGATCGGCCACAACGGCGTGACCGAGATCGTGGCGGCGCAGTTCGGGTTCGCGATGATCCCGCCGTGGGAGCGGATCGCGTCGCCGTTGATCTCGGGCACGACGAGCGGCACCGAGTCGTCCATCCGGAACGCCGACGAGTTGTCGACGACGACCGCGCCGCGCTCGACGGCGATCGGCGCGAACTTCCGCGAAGTCGAGCCGCCGGCCGAGAACAGTGCGAGGTTCACGCCGTCGAAGCTTTGCTCCGTCAGCTCCTCGACGGTCAGCGTCTCGCCGCGGAACGTCATCGTCTTGCCGGCCGAGCGCGCCGAGGCGAGGAGCTTCAGCTTCGAAAGCGGGAAGTTACGCTGCTCGAGACAACGTACGATCTCGACGCCGACGGCGCCGGTGGCGCCGACGACGGCAACGACGGGTTCAGGGGCGTTCATCAGTCATTCACTCCACTCGATGCTTGACCGGATCTCGCGGGCGCCGGAACGAAAAAGGCCCCGTCGGATACCGGCGGGGCCTTGGGATTTCGCGTGCTTCTCCCGTTCAGCGCGCACGCGTCGCCGCAGCCCCGCTGCGGGACGTTTTCGCGATCGTGTGCTTCGGGCGCGTACGGGACATGGGCCCCGCACATTACCTCAGGTTCGGCGTCGGGTAAAGGGAGGGGTCATCGGCGGCGCAAGATCGCCCACCACCTCGCGACGTTCAGCAGGCTCTGGAGCGCCGCGGATACGTACGTGAGCGCGGCGGCGGCGAGCAGGCGGCGCGCCCGCGGCCGGTCCTCGTCGCGCAGGAGGCCGTGCCGCTCGAGCAGCGGAAGCGCTCGGCCGAAGCTCGCGTCGAACTCGGTCGGCAGCGTCAGCGCGTGGACGAGCACGCCGGACGCGAGCGTGAAGAAGCCGCCGAGGAACGTCAGGATCCCGAACATCGGCATGCGGACGAACGCGACGCTGAACGGCGCGAACATCATCATCCCTGCGCCGATCCGCTCGATCGGCTGCACCCAACGGACGAGCCGAGTGCGCCATGCGAGCGGCGCGAAGCCGGAAGCGTCCTGCAGCGCGTGCCCGACCTCGTGGGCCGCGATCGTGATCGCGGTCAGCGAGCGGCCCTCGTAGTTCGAGCGGCTGAGCCGGACGACCTTCTCGACCGGGTCGTAGTGATCGCCGGCATCGGTCATCTCGGTGCGGACGTGGGTCAACGACGCGGCGTCGAGCAGTGCTCTCGCCATCTCGCCGCCGGAGCGCAGATAGAGATCCTTCGGCACGCTGTAGCGGGCCATGACGGATCTGACCCAGGCCGATGGGCCGAGGATCATGAGCAGACCCGCTGCGATGAGCACGAGCAGATGCATGGCGAATCAGCGTCGCACGCTCTCCGACAAACCCGGGGCTTCGTCCGTTGCGTCCTCCGCATCACCGACCCCGAGGTCCGCGGTTCCCCCGGCCGGCCGCGGATCGCCGGCTGTCCGGATCCTGAGCGGCGCGGCATGGCCTTCCTTGTCCTCGCCGAGGTAGACGGTCAAGTGCGGCACGGCGATCGCGATGCCGCGCTCGTCGAAGACTTGCTTGACGATCTCGTTGTATGCGCGGCCGACTTCCCACTGCTTGCCCGGGAGCGTCTTGATACGTCCGCGAACGACGATCGACGAGGTCGCGAACTCGACGACGCCTTGCATCTCGAATTCGCCGAGAATGCTTGCCGCGTGCGGCGTCTCCTTCAGCCTCTCGAACGCCTCGAGCATCGCCTCTTTTACCTCCGGGACGCTCTCGCGATACGGCACGCCGATCGCCGCGAGGTGATAGCCGAAGTGCTTCATGAAGTTCGAGACGCTGTCGACCGACGAGAACGGGATCATGTGGTACGTCCCGTCGAGGCTGCGCAGCGAGACCGAGCGGATCGTGAGGCGCTCGACGACGCCCGAGACGCCGCCGAGCTGCACGACGTCGCCTTCGTTCAGCGTATTCTCGAACTGGATGAACAGGCCGTTGATCACGTCCTGGACGAGCTTCTGCGCACCGAAGCCGATCGCAAGCCCGACGACGCCGGCGCCGGCGAGGAGCGGCCCGATGTTCACGCCGAGCTGCGCGAGCACGAGCATGAAGACGAGCGCGGCGAGCAGCACTGTGAACGCGTTTCGCATCAGATTGAGCAGCGTGCGCTCCCGCGCGCTGACGAATCGGCCGAGATTCGGGTTCAGACGATACTCGATCCACGACTGCCCGGCGAGATAAACGATGCCGCCGATCAGGAGAACCAGCGCGGCCGAGACCAGCGACGCGAGCACCCGCTGCCCGGATTCGCTACGCAGCCATTCGGAGACGTTCGCGACGTTCCACACCTCGAGCAGGGTCACCGCGACGGCGATCGAGACGACGAAGCGCACGACTCGCAGCACGGCGGGCACGAACGCATTCAGCCGGCCCTCGAGCAGAGGCAGACGCGCCTTCACGTCGTCGGGCAGGTGCATGCCGCCCGACGCGACTCGGGTGATGAAGGTCGTGAGCAGCATGCCGAGCAGCACCGCGACGATCGATTTCCACGTCGCGGACAGCAAGAAGGGCAGCGCGGTCTTCGGATCCGCAAGCCATAGCGCGAACACCGCGACGAAGTAGGCGATCGCGCCGATGTGCCAGACGCGCGCGACGATCGCGAGCAGGCGCGAGAACGGGTCCATGCGCCCGCTGGCCGCTCGCCGCATCATTCGAGCTCTGACGGATTCGCGGTTCTGCAGCACGATCGTTACGGCGATCACGAGCGCGGTCAGCATCGCGGCGATGCGCGCGGCTTCGGCGACGTCGGTCGAGACGCCTAGCGCGAGGATCGGCGCAACGAACAGGAACGTGTAGCCGATCAGACTGATCAGCCGGCTCGTCCAGAAGTACCAGTACGCGGCGGACGTATCGTCGAGCGGCAGAGGCCGCAAGGCCGCCCACCGCGGCGAGAGCGCGGCGCGCGTGCCGGTCTTCAGAAGCTCGATGATCAGGAAGGCGTTGAGGAAGAGGCTCTGCTCGAGCCCGATGCGCTCGGTCCTGGCGATCTGATGCGCGACGACCCAGCCGATCGCACACGCGGCCGCGACGGTCAAGACATCGAGCACGATCGACGTGCCGATCGACTTGGCGCGCTTGACGAGGTCGCCGACCGAGGCGTCCTCGGCAAGCCGGCGTTGCAGCCCGCGAAAGCCGACCTGCGCGACGAGGAATAGCGCGAGCGTCGCGATGACGAGCGCGGCGATCTCGAGCACGACGCTCCTCAATGCGTCAAGGTCGATCTCGAGCGCGCCGTTCGTGATGTCGGCCACGCGGTCGACGAGACCGGAAAGCGCGGAGAACGCTTGCGCCGTGCTCTCCGCGACGTCCCGCGTATACTCGGCGAGCCGTCCGGCCAGCGTCTCCTGCGGGGAGAACCGCGCGTCGGCGGCCGCTGGCGCAGCTTCGGCGCGCAGCCGCTCGATCAATCGGGCGCGCGCCTCGTCGTCCTCGAGAACGTGGATCAGCGCGTCGACCTCGGAGTCGGCGCTCGCGGGCTCGGCCGCGTCCGGCTCGGCCTGCGGCTGCCCGAGCGCGCTCGGCGATGCGAGCCCGAGCGCAAGGAAAGCCGCGGCCGCGAGCGGCGGCCACATCGCGAGGGGTGATCGCGCGACGGCACGTATGCGGGAAAGGGCGGCGGCGAATTCGGCGAAAGCGCTCGGCATCGGCGGCTCCTCCTCGACGCTACGCTCGCTTCTGTTTCCGACCGGACCGGCTCGCTGCGGCGGCCGGCGAATCGGAGGGCGAAGAGGGTTCAGTATAGTCCGTGCAACTACTGGTGCTCGCGGCGGGCGGGCGACCGCGCACGGCGGCCGCGTTAAGATGCGGCCGTGACCGAATCGAACCGTATCGCTCGCGGCGCAGCCGTGCTCGGCGTCGCGCTGTCGCTCGCGTGCGCGTCGCCGCTCGCGGCGGGTCAGGAAAGCTCGCGTTCGCCGCCCGATTTGGCGGATGCGGCGCAAGCAGCCGGGCCGCGCGCGGACGAGTGGCGTTTCAGCAGCACGACCGAGGAATTCGTCGTCGGGAACGCGCAGTTCGTGCTGATGCACGAGCTCGCGCATCTCGTGATCGACGAGAAGCACGTACCGATTCTCGGCCCGGAGGAGAACGCCGCCGACTATATCGCCGCGATGATGCTGATTCGGCCGCGCACGACGCCGCCGGAAGGACCGGATGCGCTGCTGCGCGTCGCCGTGAATACCGCCGACGGATTCGCGATCGATTGGCAGCGCCGCGAGCGGCTCGGCTACGGCGTACCTTACTGGGACACGCACTCGCCGACCGTGCAGCGCTTCTCGACGCTCGCGTGCCTGCTCTACGGCAGCGACCCCGAGCGCTTCGCCGGCCTGCTCGAGCGCGTCGGCATGCCGTCCGCGCGTGCGCGCATCTGCATCGACGAGTACGCGCGCGCCGCGCACGCGATCGACTGGCTGTTCGACAACTATGCCCGGCCCGCAGGGGAGCCTCCGGGTGCGCCGGTCGAGATACGGTTCGAGGAGCCTCCGACGCTGACGAGCCGGCGCATGGCCGCAGCGATCCGCAAGCAAGGCTTCGTCGAGCGCACGATCGCGTTCTTCAACGAAACGGTCGCGCTCGAGGAGCCGGCGACATTCGTGATGCGGAGCTGCCGCCAGCCGCAGGCGATGTGGATTCCGGCTGCCCGTGAGCTCGTGCTCTGCTACGAGCTGCTGGACGCCTATGCGGCGATGAGTCTCGAGCGGCGCGCCGAGCGGGGCGGCCCGCGCCTGACCGAGCCGCCGGAATCGTCACGCAGCGATTGATCTGCCTCAATGCGCGGGACGAGCGGCGATCGACCGCGCCGCTCGTTGCGGCGGTGCTGCTCGCCTGGGTGTACCTTGTCGTCGAGCCGCCGGCTGGCCCGGCGGCTCGAGTCGTCCGCTAGCCGATGAGCTCCCGCAGCGCGTCGACCGCCGTATCGAGCTCCGCCTCGGTGTTGTAGCAGTGCGGCGAGAGCCTGAGCGACGCGTCGATGCCCTTCGCATCATAGTCGAGCAGCGCCGACGGCCTCCCTTGCGCGCTCGTATTGATGCCGCGCTCGCGCAGCGTGCGCATCAGCGCGCGCGGATCGTGCCCTTCGACCGAGATCGAGACGATCCCGCAAAGCTTCTTGCCGCGGTCGAGCACGCGGACGCGCGGAAGCTCGCGAAGCGAGTCCCGCAGCCGCTCGGCGAGCTGCCGTATGCGATGCTCGATCGCGTCGAGGCCGAGCGCTTGCGCGTAACGGGCCGCCTCGGCCATGCCGAGCACGACCGGCCACGCGCTCTCGAAGGTCTCGAAGCGCTTCGCGTCGCCGGCGAGCCGGTAGCGGTCCTCGTCCGTCCACTCGGCGCCGTGCATGTCGATCGCGAGCGGCGCGAGACCGAGGTCGAGCGCCCGATCCGATACGTACAGGAACCCCGCTCCGCGGGGGCCGCGCAGGAATTTGCGCGATGTCGCCGAGTAGAAATCGCAGCCGATTGCTTCGACGTCGACCGGCATCTGGCCGGCGGATTGGCAGCCGTCGACGACATAGAGCACGTCTCGTTCGCGGCAGACCCGGCCGATCCCTTCGACGTCTTGCACGAGGCCGCTATTCGTCGGGATATGCGTCACGCACACGGCCCTAGGCGTTTCGCGGCGCAGCATCTCGTCGACCGCATCGACGTCGACGCCGCCTTCGGGCACGTCGGGCGCGCGCAGCACGCGTACGCCGAGCCGCCGCTCGAACGACAGGAACAGGAGCTGATTCGAGACATAATCGTTGCGCGTCGTCAGGATCGCGTCGCCCGGCCGGAACGGGATCGACGTCAGCGCCTGCGCGAATGCCGCGGTCGCGCTCTCGGCGAACGCGATATTCCGCGGGCGCGCGCCGACGAGGCCGGCGATCGCGGCGTATGCGGCTTCGATCTCGCCGCGGCGCGCGTCCTCGGCCTCGTAGCCGCCGATCCGCGTCTCGAGCTCGAAATGCTCGCGTACCGTGCGCACGACCGGCTCCGGCATCAGCGCGGCGCCGGCATTGTTCAGGTGCACGCGCTCGAAGCATGCCGGCGTTTCGGCTCTCAGCCTGTCGATATCCATGACGTTCTCGATGCTCGTCCGCGCCGCAATCCGCGGCTGTCCGCAAGATAACGCGGGCGCGGCCTCGCGTCAGCCGAACGAGTGATCGGCGCGCGAGCCGCGCGGCCGAGCCGTGCGCCCGCGCACGTGGCGGAGGTGGCATGGGCCTTGCAAAATCGCCAATCGAGCCCACGCGCACGGAGCCGCCGTCATGAACAAATTCGTCATCGTGATATTTGCCGACGATGCGAAGGCCGACGAAGGGGTGCGTGCGTTTCGAGCGCTGCACGACGAGGGCGAGATTACGCTCTACGGGCTCAGGGTCGCGCGCAAATCCGAGGGCGGCGAGGTCGCGCTCGTCGAGAAAGTCGGCAAAGGCATGCCGGGGGCCGCAGTCGGCGCGCTCGCGGGCGCGCTCGTCGGTCTGCTCGGCGGGCCGCTGACGGCCGCGGCCGGGTTCGCCGGAGGCGCATGGATCGGCACGTGGCGGGACATCACGCATCTCGGCGTCGGCTCCGACTTTCTCGAGGAGGTATCGAGAGAGCTCGCGCCCGGGACGACGGCCGTGATCGCCGATATCACCGAGGATCGGGTCGCACCGCTCGACGAGCGCATGGCTGCGCTCGACGGGATCGTGCTCCGCGAGTGGCAAACCGAGCATGGCGAGATGCGCCTCGTCGCCGAAGCCGCCGCGCGTAGGACCGAGATCGAGCATCTCGAAACGGAGCGGCACGGCGCTTCCGATGCGCGCAAGAACCTCCTCGATCTTCGGCGTGAGAAAGCCGTGCGCCGCCTCGACGGCGTCGCGGCGCGCGCGAGGTCCGAGCTCGAAGCGCTCGCGCGCCGCAGCGACTCGAAGCTCCAAACGCTCGAGCGGCAGGCCGGCGCCGCGAGCGCAGAGGCGCGGCGCAGCATCGAGCGCCGCATCGCCGCGACCGCCGAGGATCGGGCGAGGCGCGAGCGGCTTCTGACGCAAGCGCTCGAGATCGTACGGGGGGCGCCCGTATAGCGCGGGGCGTCGTCTCGCGCGTGTAACGTGCCTGGACTCACGTCGCGATCTGGCTGAAGATGCGCGGCGGCTCGAATTTTCGACCGTGCCCCATGCCGAGCCGCGCCGTTCGATGTCCCGACCCGCGAAACGCCGCGCCTCGCCGCGCCGAGGAAAACGCCGCCGCACCCGCGCGCGACGGCGCAAGTCGCTGCCGGCTCGCCTGCTCGGGCGCGCGCTCGCGGCCGGCCGCGGCGCGGCGAGGCGCGCAAAGCGCATGCTCCGCGGCACGGCGCGCCTCTTCCCCCGCCGTCGAGCACGCAAGCGTGCGTTCAAGCGCTTCATGCGCCTGCCGCCGAGCTTCCAGGCTGCGGTCGCCGCGCTGCTCGTCGTCGGCGTCGCGCTGCCGGTCAATTGGATCTATCAGGCCGTGCGCAAGCCTTCCGAGCTGCTGTTCCCGGTCAGCGGCGCGTTCTACAAGACGCCGTCCGAGACATGGGCGGCTTACTCGCGGCTATTCGTGCGGCATTCGACCGAGGTGATGACTCCGGAGCTGCTGGCCGCGCTCGCTCAGGTCGAGGGCTCGGGCAACCCCGTTGTGCGCACCTATTGGCGGTTTCGGCCGAGCACCGCACCGTTCGAAATCTACCGGCCGGCCTCGAGCGCCGTCGGGATGTATCAGATCACAGACGGCACGTTTGCCGAGGCCAGACGCTACTGCATCCGGGATCATGTAGCCGTCGAGGACGGGCCATGGCACGACTTCGACTCGTGCTGGTTCAATGCGCTCTATACCCGGATCGTTCCGTCGCATGCGATCGAGATGACGTCCGCGTATCTCGACCGGCGTGTCGCCGAGACGCTCGCGCGGGCAGGGATCCGGAACGCGACGCTCGAGCAGAAGCAGCGGCTCGCCGCGATGATCCATCTGTGCGGGCGCGGCGCGGGGCTGCGCTTCGCCGCGCGCGGGCTCGAGCCGGCGCCGGGGCAGCGGTGCGGGAGTCACGACCTCGCGGGGTATCTCCGCAAGGTCGAGCATATGAAGGCGGTCTTCGAGCGGCTCGCCGCGAGGTGACTCGGACGAACGGTTCGCTGGGTCTTCGCGGACCGCGCGATCGGGTCGAGCGGCCGGCTAGTCGCTCGTGCCCGCGCCGGCGCCGTCGGTGCGTCCGAGCGTCGTGCCGTCGGCGAGAATCACGCCGACATAGAGCCCGCCCTGGCTGCCGTCGTTCAACGTGACCGCGTTGCGCAGCGGATTGACGAACGCGACGACCTTGTCGCCGACCTTCAGCGAGTTGCGCTTCCAGCCCTGATTGATCAGCACGTTCGGCGCGGTCATCTCGACGGTCCACAAGCCGTCCGGCGTGTCGCCGTCCGCGACGCCTTCGACCTTGAACGAAGCGTGCGGGTTGATCCAGCGGAACTGCGTCACCGTCCCCTCGATGCGCACCACGGTCGACGTGTCGAACGCCGCAGTCGAATGGTGCGCAAGGACCTGCGGAATGGATGCCGCCGCGGCGGCCGCGAAGCTCCACGCTGCAAGCTTTACGATCGTCTTCATCGTCGCGTTCCGTCCGTATTTACGGCTCGAGGCCGACCTGGCCGGCCTGCGTGCTCGGGAGATTATCGTTCAAATCCGGCAGGCATTCGACTTCGCCGATATCCGTATGGTCGGTGCGCAGCCAGTACTTCTTGCTGCGCCATTCGCCGACCCAGCTGTTCGGGTCCGTCATGATGTACTCGATCTCCATGATGCGCGGGTCGTCGAGCAGCCGAATGCGCTCCTGGACCTCGAAGTCTTCGGAGATCGGGATGCCGGTATCGATGTAGTGGTTGTAGGTCTCGATGTACTTCGTGTTGACGACCAGCGTATCTCCCTCCCAATGGCCGATCGATTCGCCGTTGTACGTATAGATGACGGTATCCGGATCGGAGTATTCGCGGCCGTCGAGGAAGATCTGCCTGAAGCTGTTGTTGAAGTTCGAGACCATGTAGATCACGGTCGGCAGCTGGACCATCGCGATCGGCCAGACGCGCGTCATGATCATCGGCAGGCCGGCCGGCCAGCACTGCCCGATCGCATCGCGATACGGCTCGCCGCGCGCGCGATGCCGCTGGCCTTCCTCGAAATCGAGCTTTGCCTGCCCGATGAACTCGGGATACGGCGGGCCGAACATGAAGTCCGAGAAGCCCCCGCTGAGGTCGACGAACCAGGTGCCGGTCAGATCGAACGGCGGGTCCGGCCGCTCCTTGTTCAGGTTCTCCGGCGCGAGCGCGCCTAGGTGCTCGTGCGCGGGGATCAGCCGGCTCATCGCGGCGAAGCGTTCCTCGTAGGTGCGCTCGCCTTCTGCACGGCCATCGGTTTGAGCCGACGTGATCCCCGACGCCGCGAGCGCCGTCGCGGCGAGCGCAAGACTCCGGACTGCGACCATCTTCCTCCCCCCTTGTCCGTCGCGGCCGTCGAGCGCGACGGGTGCCGAATGCTCAGTCGACGGGGCACGCGGGCGCGCGCCGAGCCGTCGCCGCTCACTCTATCACAACGCTCGCCGGGACCAATGCGGTCGGAGGAAGGGCCGCGGGACGCGGGCGGCCCAGCCCGTCCGGGTGACGGCAGGATATGCGAGGCCCGCCGCCGCGCGGACGTGCCGACGGCTCGGACCGGTCAAGCGCGGCGGAGGTTCTCGTCGAGCGCGGCGTTGCGGGCCTTGGCGTCGGGCTTGCGAAGTGCCCCCAGCTCGGCGCGCTTCAAAGGATCGCCGAGATAGGTCATGCCCCTCTCGCGCATCCAGCGAAGCTGCGCTTCGCGTTTCGCCGCGAGCTCGCGGGATTCTGGAGGAGAGACCACATAGGTCGGAAGCGTCAGCAGATTCAGATGAGCCGCCCTGTGCTTGGAGAATAGCGAGATCATTGTTTTTATCCTCGCAGTAGCGTGTTGAATGGCTAAATTCTCGCCGGGGTGCCGGCCGCTTCAACGGAGCGACGCTGTCAAGCGGCTTTCGCCGCCTCCGGGCGCGGTTTCCATGAGGTTATGAAAAAGTCTCCGCGCCGGAGGTTCCGAGCGGCGTATCCGAGACTATACTTTCGGTATCGAGGGTCGTCGGCGGCGCTCGGCCGGCGCGCGCGAGAGAGGGGAGAACGGCGATGCTCGCGATCGACTTGCGGCGATTGGCGTCCGGAGTGCTGCTCTCGGCGGTCTGCGCGCTCGACGCCGCGGCGCACCACGCGTTCAGCACCGAGTTCGACGCGGAGCTGACCGGCGAGGTCCGCGGAGAAGTCACCGCGGTATGGTGGGCGAACCCGCATATTCGATACGACGTCCGGGTGACGCTCGCCGACGGGACGGTCGAGGAGTGGGAGCTCGCGCCGCCGGGTAACCTGCCGACCTACCGGCGGGAGAAGTGGTATCGCGACACGATCCAGCCGGGCTTCATCGTCCGTGCGACCGGCAACCTCGGCCGCGACGGCGCGAAGCGCCTCTACGCGACCTGCATCGAGCTCGAGAGCGGTCCTGAGAAGGGCAGGCGGCTCGGCGGATGCGCGAACCCGTCGCGCACCGAGACCGAGGTGACCGCGGATCCCGAGACGACGTACACCTATGCGCCGGCGGAATTTCCCTCCGACATCACCGGCTTCTGGGATAACCGCTACAACTTCCGCACGACGGCCGACGATCTGGAGCCGAAGCCGATGCCGATGACGGACCGCGCGCGCGAGATCTATGCGTCGCGCCGATTCGGCGACGACGATGTCTTACGCTGCATGCCGGCCGGGCTACCGCGCATCTTCGGCTCGCCGTATCCGATGGAAATCTTCAACGCGGGCACGCACTACATGGTGCTTTCGCTGCAAGACAATACGCCGCGATGGATCTGGATGGACGGAAGGCGCATGCCCGAGAGCCAGCCGCCGACGTCGATGGGGTTCTCGTCTGGCCGATGGGAGGGCCGCACGCTCGTGATCGAGACGACCCGGCTGACGCCGTCGTGGCTCGACGGCACCGGCTACCCGATGACCGGCGGCGACGAGACGCGGATCGTCGAACGCTGGACGGTCGCGGACGACGGCCTGACGATGGAGCGGACGATGACGATCCACGATCCGCTGTACACCGCGCCGCTCGTCCGCACCCGCGGCTCGCAGCGCCGCTCGCCCGACGGCGAGCTCGTCGAGAGCGAGCCGTGCGATCCGAACGGTCATTACCGCGACCTGCTGAGGCGTGGAGAGCTCGAGGACTATCTGCAGCGATGACGCGGCCGGGGCGGCACGCCGTTTCGCGTGCTTGCGGCGATCAAGAGCCGAGCCGTCGGTCCCGCCGATAGTCAGCAAGCCAGTAGCCGGCGACGAGCGTCTTCAGGTCCGTGATCTCGCCGGCCTGCACCGCGCGGATGTAATCCGCGGCCGGCCGGACGACGGTGAGGATATCCTCGTTCTCGTCCGCACCGTGCACGCCGCCGGCCCGGCTCGTGTCGACCTTGCCAAAGACGATCGCGATCTTCTCGGTCGTGCCGCCCGAGCTGACGTACGCGCCCGGATGGACGATCACTGGGTCGACGAGATCGAGCCCCGTCTCTTCCTTCATCTCCCTGATCGCGGCGTCGACGACCGGCTCGCCTTTGCCGAGCGCGCCGGCGACGAGCTGCTCGAGGAACGGATCGTCCCCGGCCGCGAGCGCGCCGGGACGACACTCGTTGACGAGCACGACCTCGTCCCGGTCCGGGTCGTAGCCGAGCACGGCGACGGAATCGCCGCGCTCCATCAGCTCCCAGGTGATCGTGCGCCGGCCGCCGCCGTGCCGGTCGACCGAGATCACGTAGCGGTTCAGCGTCAGGAAGCCGGAGGCGAGGCACGTGACGCTCTCGATGGATGCGGTCGGCTTGCGGGCCATCGGATCGTCTCCTCGGTCTAGTATCAGCAGAAATGCGGATACTACGGCGAAGCCCTTTCGATCAAGCTTTCCGTGCGTAGGACCGTGCCGAGCGCGAACGATTCCGGAGGCGGTTTGGCGATATGAAGCGAAGCACGCATCGGATCCTCACGACGCACGGCGGCCGCCTCGAAGGGCCCGCGGAGCTGCGGGCGATGACCGGCAGCGTTCGGGACCGCCGCGACGTCGACCCGCGCGAGATCGCGCCGCTGATGCACGACGCGATCGTGTACGTGCTGCGCAAGCAGGCCGAAGCGGGTATCGATATCGTCAGCAACGGGGAACTCAATCGGCACGGTTGGGGCCTCGCGTATTACGGGCGCCGCCTCTCCGGTCTCGAGAGCCGCAAGGTGAAGGAGGGCGAGGCGGCGTGGATGTCGCAGCAAACCCGCGAACGCGCGGAATTCGCCGAGTTCTATCGGGATCTCGGCTGGAAAGGGCCGTCCGAGCGTATCGTCTGCACCGGTCCCGTCACGTATATCGGCGACGCGGAGACCGCGAAGGACATCGAGGATTTCAAGGCGGCGCTCGCGGCAGCCGACGTGCGCGTCGAAGAGGCCTTCATGAGCGCGCTCGCGCCCGGCTGGCTCGAGCATTTCTTTCTCAACGAGCATTACGATCGCGCCGAGGAGTTCGTGTTCGCGCTGGCCGAGGCGATGCGCTCGGAGTATCGCGCGATCGTCGACGCCGGGTTCGTGCTGCAGATCGACGATCCGGCGCTGCCCGATACCTACGACATGATCGATCCGCCGCCGCCGATCGAGGATTACCGCAAGTTCGCGGCGTTTCGGATCGACGCGCTGAATCACGCGCTCGACGGTCTTCCCGAGGACCGCATCCGTTATCACATCTGCTGGGGAAGCTGGCACGGCCCGCACACGCACGACCTGCCGCTCGAGCACATCGTCGATCTGATGCTGCGGGTCAAGGCCGGCGCGTACTCGATCGAAGCGGCGAACCCGCGCCACGAGCACGAATGGAAGATCTGGCGCGAGACGAAGCTGCCTGAAGGCAAGATTTTGATCCCGGGCGTGATCAGCCATGCGACGAACGTCGTCGAGCATCCCGAGCTCGTGGCGGACCGCATCGTTCGTTTTGCCGAGCTCGTGGGGCGAGAGAACGTGATCGCCGGCACGGATTGCGGCCTCGGCTTCCGCGTTCACCCGCAGATCGCGTGGGCGAAGCTCGCGGCGCTGTCCCAGGGCGCGGCGCTCGCGAGCGAGCGGCTCTGGGGGCGTGCCGTTCCGGGGCTTTGAATCAGAGCACGACGGCGCGCCGGATCATCGTCGGCTTCGTCTCGAGCGAGTCGAGATAGGCTTGGCCATCGGCCCACAGCCGCATCTGATCGAGGCCCATGCTCGGATCGCCGGTCCTGACGAAACGCTCGACGACGTCCATGCCGTCGATGACCTTCCCGAACACCGCGAACGCGCCGAACTGCGGCAGCGCGAGCCGATCGTTCTGCGCCGTGTTGATGAAGACCTGCGTCGTGCTCGTGCCCGGCCCGGCCTTCGCGAACGCGAGCGTGCCGGGATCGAGCGAGAAGAGCGTCGGATCGTCCGGGAAGGGCCGGTCGCGCCAGCCTCGGTGCGGCTCGCGCCAGTTGATGCCGAATTGCGCGACGAACCCGGGCACGACGCGCGAGATCGGCGTGTCGTCGTAGAAACCGCTCGCTGCGAGCTCGACGAAGCGCCGCGCGGCATTCGGCGCGGCTTCGGGATAGACCTCGATCGTGACGTCGCCAGCATCCGTTTCGAGGACGACGCGGGTTGCGCGCGTCAGCATCGGGGCGTCCCGTTCCTTGCCCGGCAGGGGCACGAGCGAGTGCTCGACCGGCTCGACCTCGGTCGCGCCGATTGCCGGGGATTCGCCGGCACCGGCCGACGATCGGCTCGCCCCCGGCTCGATGCTTCCACCGGCTCCGCCTTCGGGCTGGCACGCCGCGACGGCGAGCGCTACGACCGGCAGCAGCAGGCGCCGCATGATCGCGAAATCGAAGAGTGCTCCCATCGGCTTGATCCCCCGTCCGACGGCGGCAATGTACCATGGCCAAGCCGCGTTGCCGATCCGGCGGGAATGCGGACCCCGAAGCGGCCGGCGAGCCCCGCTGTCGTGAGTTCCGGGGCGGTCCCCTTCTTGCAGAAACAGGGCGCCGACCCGATCTTGGGAACGCCTTTGTGGTACCTTGGTAAGCTTCCGGCCTGGCCGGCCGCCCCCGCGGCCGCGCCCCTACAGCGGTTTGAACGATGAGCAAGAAACAGGAAGAGTACGAAGACATTCCGGGCACCTGGGTGTTCGACGCCCAGCGCGCGCGTAAGGGCTATCACCTCAACCAATTTCTCTATTCGTTGATGAAGCCCGAGAATCGCGAGGAGTTCCTCGCCGATGAGCGCAAGTACCTGATGAAGTTTCCGATGACCGAGGAGCAACGAGAAGCGGTCGTCGCAAGGGATTGGAACCGGCTTCTCGAGCTCGGCGGGGTCTCGTATGCCCTCGCCAAGCTCGCGTTCACCGACAAGAAGTCGTATCAGTACATGGCGTCGCAGATGGTCGGCGTCACCGAGCAGGAGTACGTGAACATGATGCTGGCCGGCGGACGGTCGCCGGACGGTTGGCGCTCGAAGTCGGAGAGGGGAGAGTAATGGCAAGGATCATAGCCGGCGTCGGCACGTCGCATACCCCCGCGATCGGCGCCGCGGTCGACAACGGCCGCACGCAGGAGCCGTATTGGGTGCCGCTGTTCAAGGGCTACGAGCCGTCGAAGAAGTGGATGGCCGAGACGAAGCCCGATGTCGCGATCATCGTCTATAACGATCACGTCAACGCCTTCGACTTCACGATCATCCCGACGTTCGCGATCGGCTGCGCGGACGAGTTTCCGATCGCCGACGAGGGCTGGGGTCCGCGGCCGGTGCCGCCGGTCAAGGGATATCCCGAGCTCGCATCGCATCTCGTCCAGTCGCTCGTGCTCGACGAGTTCGACATCACGATCGTGAACGAGATGCAGGTCGACCACGGATTGACGGTGCCGATGACCCTGATGTGGGGGCAGCCGCAAGAATGGCCGGTCCGCGTGATTCCGCTCGCGGTCAACGTGATCCAGTATCCGGCGCCGACGGGTAATCGCTGCTACAACTTGGGCAAGGCGATCAGGAAGGCGGTCGAGAGCTGGGACGAGGATCTGCGCGTCGTCGTGTTCGGCACCGGCGGCATGAGCCACCAGATCCAGGGGCCGCGCGCCGGGCTGATCAACAAGGAATTCGACAAGGCCTTCCTCGACGGCTTGACTCGCGATCCGGAGGCGCTCGCGCGGATCCCGCCGATCGAGTACCTGCGCGAGGCCGGCGCGGAGGCGATCGAGCTCGTGATGTGGCTCGTCATGCGCGGCGCGCTCGGCGACAACGTGAAGGAGGTCTACCGCTTCTATCACGTGCCCGCGTCGTCGACGGGCGTCGGCAACATCATTCTCGAGGCCGACTGATCCTACCGCGGCGCTTCTCGGCGCCGAGCCATCAGAAGGAAAGCCGCCGGGCGGGTCTCCGCCCGGCGGCGTCCCTGCCCCCCACTGCTCAGCGATCGGGCAAAGTGATGTTGAGCTCGAGAATGTCGCAGTCCCCTTCGCGGTCGAGCTGAATCTGCACGGCGTCGCGATCGATCTGAACGTATTTCTTGATCACGCCGATCAGCTCCTCCTGAAGGGCGGGTAGGTAGTCCAGCCCGTCGCGAGCCGCGCGCTCGTGTGCGACCAGGATCTGCAGTCGTTCCTTCGCGACGCTCGCGTTACGCTTGTTGCGCTGCGAGCGGAAGTAGCGGAGCAGGCTCATGTTCAGCTCCCGAAAAGGCGGCCGAAGAAGCCCTTCTTCTCCGGCGTGAGGAAACGGTGCGGGCGTTCCTCGCCGAGGAAGCGCGCCACCGCGTCTCGATAGGCCTGTCCGGCATCCGATTCCTCGTCGAGGATCACCGGTACGCCGGCGTTCGACGCGGTCAGCACCGCCTGGCTCTCAGGGATCACGCCGAGGAGGTCGATCGCGAGGATCTCCTGCACGTCCTCGACGCTCAGCATCTCGCCGCGCCGCACGCGCTCGTGCGAGTAGCGGGTCAGCAGCAGATGCTCCTTGACCTTCGGCTCGCCGTTCGCCGCACGCCGCGTCTTGCTCGAGAGGATACCGAGCACGCGGTCCGAATCGCGAACGGAGGAAACCTCGGGATTCGTGACGACGATCGCCTCGTCGGCGAAGTACATCGCCATGAGCGCGCCGCGCTCGATTCCGGCCGGCGAATCGCAGATCACGTAGTCGAAATCCTTTGAAAGCTCCGTCAACACGCGCTCCACGCCTTCGTCGGTCAGCGCGTCCTTGTCGCGGGTCTGCGACGCCGCGAGGATCGACAGGCCGTCGATCCGCTTGTCGCGAATCAGCGCCTGGTTCAGCGTCGCTTCCTCGTTGATCACGTTCACGAAGTCGTAGACGACGCGGCGCTCGACGCCCATGATCAGGTCCAGGTTGCGCAGACCGACGTCGAAATCGACGATGACGGTGCGATGCCCGGCCTGCGCCAGCCCGGCGCCGAGCGCGGCGCTCGTCGTCGTCTTGCCGACGCCGCCTTTGCCGGAGGTGACCACAACGATCTTTGCCACTTGAGATTCCCTCGATGTTCGGACGGCCGAGATGAGCGGCCGCGTAATGTTCCGCTCAGAGGCGCTCGACGTGCAGCGTGTCGCCGCGTAGAGACACTTGCACGGCCTTGCCGGACAGCGCCTCGTCGAACTGCTCGCTGACGCCGTAGACGCCCGCGATCGATATGAGCTCGGCGCGGAAGCTCTTGCAGAAGATGCGCGCCGAAGTATTCCCGCGCACGCCTGCGAGCGCGCGGCCGTTCAGCGGGGCGTAGACGTGCACGTGACCGTCCGCGAGCACTTCCGCGCCAGGGCTGACGGGCGCGAGGATCACGAGATCGGTGTTGCGCGCGTAGATCTGCTGACCGGAGCGCACGGGCTGCGTGACGAGCATGCCGCCGCCGCCTTCGGCGGGCGCGGCCGGAGGATCCTTCCTCGCCGCGGCCGATGCGCTTCTCTCGGTGCCGCTCTCCGCGGGCGCGCGGGCCCCGGACAGCTCCGCGAAGACCGAAAGCCCCGCCGCTTCCGCGGCTTCGGCCCAGCGCTCGTCTCCGCCGCGAATGCCGATCGGCAGCAGCTCACGAGTGCGCAGCAGCTCGACGAAGCCGGGCAGATCGAGATGAAGATCGCTATCGGCGACGTCGGCGATATCGACGACGACCGGCAGCCGGCGAAACAGTGCCGGTGCTTCTCGGAGCCGCTTGTCGAGCTCTCGGGCGAGCACCTCGACGGACGAGTCGAGCAGACGCAGCGTCGTCAAGGTCGTCATGCGGCCCTTGAACTCCAATGCCGGCTTCGCGGCTCGAGGTTCAGTCATACGCGGTTGTCCACGGCCCGAACGAGCGGGAGAAGTAAAATGGTTTGCAGCACTAAGAGGTGCCGCGGCGGACGGGAGCGCCTTTATAGCGCCTCACGCTTCGCGCATCAAGGCGAGCTCATGCGCGAGCCGGTATTCGTTCGTGCGGAATGCTTTTGCATTCAGGTAAAGCAGGGGCCGAGCTCTCGCACCTCGACGGTCGCGAATTCCGCGGCGGGACACTCGGACGCGATCGCGATCGCCTCTTCGCGTGTCGAGCAATCGAGCAGGAAAAAGCCGCCGATGATTTCTTTCGTCTCAGTGAACGGACCGTCGACGGTCATCGGCTTGCCGTCGCGCTTTTGCACGCGGACGCCGCGCTCGTCGCTGCGCAGCGACTGACTGATCTTCAACAGGCCGCGCGCCTTGAGATCCTCGCTGAATTTCATCATGCGGTCGTACAGCGCGCGGCCCTCCGCCTCCGTGCGCTCGGCCCGCTGCCCGGCCGGCTCCACGATCAACAGCATGTAGCTCATCCTTCGCTCCGGGACGGCGGGCCCATCCCGCCTCAAGGGCGTTAATGTATCGCGAAAGGCGAGCGGCCGTCGCGCCGTCCGGCGGGGCCGCGGGAGAGCCTCGAGGGCTCGGGGTGACGCGGGCAGGCGCCGCGCGGAGCATCGGCGGCGGCACCGCCGCGGTGCGTTCCGCGGCAGCGCCGCTCGGGGAGAGCGGGATCGCTTACTGCTCGCCGACGACGCCCGGATTGAACTGCCGGTGGCAGCCCTCGCACGGCGCGAGCAGCGCGTCGCCGGCTGCGAGCAGCGCATCGTGGTCGCGGCCGCGTACCGCGACGAGCGCGTCATGGCCGGCCGTCGTCATCGCCTGATTGTACGCGCGCCATGCGGGGTGCTTCGCCCATTCGTCGTCCATCGGGCCCGTGCCTCCGAGCGCGAGCACGTTCGCG
>CAYMAF010000019.1:0-28222 GCA_964388365.1 uncultured Gammaproteobacteria bacterium
GCGGCATCATCAGCAGGTTTCCGGACTCGGCGAGGCTCAAGCCCGCCGCCCACACCTCTTCCCATTCCTCGTCGGTCTCGGGGAAATGCTCCGTGACGCCGTTCTCGTCGATCACGATGCGGACCGAGCCCCAGTACTCGTCGGCGGCGTGCGCGATGAGGCTCTCCATCAGCTCGAGCGTCGTCGCGACCGGCCGGTAGGGCGGCGCCTCGGCCGGCGCGGCCGCGGCCGGGCCCGATGCGCTTTCGGACGTCCGTGCCGGCTCGTCGGTGCAGGCGGCGGCCGCGAGGCAGGCAAGCAGCAGTGCTGGTCGAACGCGATTCACGGAGTCTCCTCGGCGCAGCTCTCGAACAGGGGCGCACGGCGAGCGTGCACGCCTGCGAGGATACGCGACGACGCGATGCCGTGCCATTGCGCCGACCGGCTTCGAGATCGGGGAGCACGGCGCCGGCCGCGACGATCGAATCGGACGCGCTGCGCTATGCCCGGATGTGGAGAAATATCGTAAGCGCGATTACAATCTTTAGCCCGTCTCGATATCAGGAGACTGCCGATGATGCGATTCGTCCCGCTGTTCCGGCTCGTCGGCGCGGCGCGCGTCGGAGTTTGACGCGGCGAGAAGGACGGCGATGATACGCGGCCGCGTTCGGCTCGTCTTGGCGGCGGTCGCGCTGTGCGCGGGCGAAGCCGTGCTCGCCGGCAGATACGCCGACATCACGTACGCGACGATCGGCGAAACCGAGCTCGAGCTCGATCTGCACGTTCCGGACGGCGCGCGGTCGCCGCCGCTCGTGATCTGGATTCACGGGGGCGCATGGCGGAGCGGCTCGAAGACGAATCCGCCTCGCGAGTTCGTCGAATCGGGCTTCGCGCTCGCCAGCGTCGGCTTTCGTCCGGCGACGGCCGAGCCGTTTCCGGCGATGGTTCATGACATCAAGGCCGCGATCCGCTTCTTGCGGGCGAATGCGCGGCGCTACGGCTACGACGCCGAGCGCATCGCGATCGCCGGGATCTCGTCCGGCGGTCACCTCGCGGCGCTCGTCGGCGTCACGAACGGGCACGCCGCGCTCGAAGGCGACGTCGGCGATCATCTCGACGTCTCGTCCGACGTGCACGCGATCGTCGTATTCTCGGGCGCGACGAACCTGACGACGATCCTCAACCAGTCGACGCCGCGCGGGTTGCTGATTCGCGAGACCGCGATCGAGCAGCTTCTCGGCGGCCGGCCGGACGACCTCCCGGAGCTCGCGCGGCTTGCGAGCCCGGTATTCCATGTCGACCCGCGCGATCCGCCGCTTCGTCTCCTGCACGGCGATCAGGACGTGCAGATGCCGATCAACCAGGCGCACGAGCTTCACGGTGCGTACGTCAGGGAAGGGCTCGACGCGGAGCTCGAAGTCGTGCATGGCGCAGGTCACGGCGGCGCCGCGTTCTTCGACGAGGTGCGCTGGCGAAGGACGGCGGCGTTCTTGCGCCGAGCGATGTTTCTCGATTAGCGGAGGCCGAGTGATCGCGACCGCGGTCGTGCCGGTGACGGATTCGTTTACAAACCGGGCGCTCTGCGTCGCCGAGGCCGTTGTAAGAGTATGAAATCATCAAGATATTTTACTTGGCACGGTGTTTGCTCGAGGTGTTCCGGGTCGGTTCCTACGGGGAACGAGAGAGGACAACAACATGCGAACGTTGAAGGCAAGCGCGACGAGTGCGGCGCTGCTCATCCTGGCGGCCGTCGGCGCTCCGGCCCATGCCGCGTTGATCGATTGCAGCGATATGCTGCTCGATCGCGTTACGAATGGAAGCGGCACGAGCGCAGTCAGCGCCTGCCAGTACCTGACTCCCGCAAACCCGGGCAATGTTGCGAGCCTGGAGAATATCAACGCCGCCAGGTTCTTCGGCTTCGATGACTGGATGGGCGGCGACAAGACCGATTTGGGCGAAAGTGGCCTATCGGGCAGCTGGTCGATCGTCGATGCCGATTTCGCGGCTCGAGACTACATCATCGTGTTCAAGAGCGGTGCCGGCACGAACCTGACGGCTTTCCTGCTCAACGAGCTGTTCTCCTCGGGCACGTGGACAACGCCGTTCACGGATCCTCCTTTCGATCTCGGTCCGCCGGGAAACGGCAATAACAAGGGCAAGCAGGGCAAGGCGCGCGACGTATCGCATTACACGATCGCCTACCGCAATACCGGCACGACGGTCGTTCCCGTCCCGGAGCCGGGCGTCCTTCCGCTGCTGGGGCTGGGCTTGCTCGGGATCGGCTTGGGCCGACGGTTTCGTCGCTGAAGCCGAATAGGGCCGCTCCGTGCATGAAGAGCCCGCCGTACGGCGGGTTCTTCATTCTCAATCGCCGCGCCAGAGCGACGGCATCAGATACGGCTGAAAGACCGCGAAGCCTTCGACGCGCTCGACGGCGCCGTTCCGAATCTTGAAGAGCTCGACGACTCGGTGCGAGTTCGGGTATTCGACGGGAATCGAATGCGTTCGACCGTCGAGCGTTCGATACTCGGTGAAGCGCGCCGCGTGGTCGAGCAACGCGAGCGCGACGACGACGCCTCGTTCTTCGTCGACGATCGGATAGCGTCGCGCACGCACGCGGTCGACCGGCTTGTAGTAGCCGAGCTCGAACTGCGCGCGGCAGCCGCGAGCCGGTGCGCCGTCGCCGTGCGTCATATCGACGCCGTTCGAGACGCGCTTGCAATCCGGTGCAAACTCGCCGAGCAGCGCGCCGTCGTTGAGCTGCATCGTGTTGTAGTAGCCTTCGGCGAGCGCGATCAGCCGCTCGCGCGGCCGGCGCTCGGCCGCTGGCAGTGTTTCGGCGAAGCTCGCGTCGAGCGAGTAACCCACGGTCGGCGTGAAGTGCGCCGGCGTGCCTTCGCGCGCGACGACCGTTTCGACGTCCGCGATGCGGCCGTCGACTATCCCGAGCCTCATCGCATAGTACGCCGGCTGTCCATGCTCCTCGACGATACCGGCCCAGAGCACGTTGCCGGTCGCCGGGTCGGCGAGCGTGAGCGGCGCGTCGTCGATCTTCGTGACCGTGCCCCAGACGCCGTCGCCGACCATCATCGCGACGTCGTTCTCCGTGAAGCGAACGCGCTCGGCCCATGGTAGGCCGGACCAGTCCTTGTCGACGAGGGCCGCCATATAACGGTCGGCGATTCCGAGCAGGCATGCGCGGTTGCACTGCGCGGTCGCCGCGGCGCGAGGCTGCGTGCCCGGGCCGTTCGCTTGCGCGACGGCACGTGGAGCGGCGAGCGCGGCGACGAGCGCCGCGACGCCTGCCGCGACGGCCCGAAGCGCACGGGTGCGCGGCGCGCCCTCTGCGGACGCGGCGTTGGAACGCATGGCTTTCGACCCTCTCATCGCGTCTGCCAGTCCAGATTCGGCGCGGCGAACGGCGAATGCATGAAGTAGGGCACGTACGTGAAGACGGCGTGGATGCGATAAATCTTGCCGTCCTTGATCTTGAACGCTTCGATCAGCGAGATCGAGTTCGGCCATTTGAGCACCGTGCGCATCTCTCGGCCGTCGGTCAGCGTGTAGCGATCGAATGTGTTCGCATGATCGAAGAAGCCCGTCGCAACGACGACTTGCCGTTCCTCGTCGATCAGCGGATAGCGGCGCTCGCGAATGCGCTTGTTGATGCGGTAGATGCCGAGCTTGAACTGCTCCTCGCAGCCCTGCGCGATCGCCGCGGCGTTGTTCGCTCCGCCGCCCGAGCCGGTCGTGTGGATGCCGTTCTCGACGCGCTCGCAATCGTCGTGGAACGGCGTGAAGATCGTGCCGTCGTTGAGCTCGACGGTGCTGAAGTAGCCGTCGGCGAGCGCGACGAGGCGTTCTCTGGAAACGCGTTCCCCGGCCGGAACGATCTCGTCGAAAGCGGAATCGTAGTGGACCTTCGTCGGATCGCCGAACGGCTTCGGCATATCCGGAAGGCGGTTCACGATCGTCTCGACCTCCGTGATCTCGTGGTCTTGAACCTTGAGGCGAAGCGCGAGATAGGCCGGATTGCCGTGCTCTTCGACGATCCCGAACCACGCGGCGTTTCCGGACTGCTCGTCGGCGATCGCCATCGAGTCTTCCCATACCGCGTTGGTCGTGCCCCACAGCCCGTCGTTGCCGAGCGGCATCTCGACGTTGTTCTCGGTGAAGCGGACGTGCGGCGCGAACGGCGCGCGGGTCGTGTCGCGATGCGCGAGCGCGTCGACGTACCGTTCGGTGTAGCCGATCAGGCAGTCGCGGTCGCAGTCGACGAGGATCACGGCGCTCGGTTGGCCCGGCGCCTGCGCTTGGCCGGGTGCGGCCGACAGCGCGAGCGCCGCCGCGACGGCCCCGAGCATCGGGGCCGTCGTTCCGCGGAGAAGGGGTTTACCCCTTCTCCGGAGCGCCGCGGCGTCGCGGCTCATCGCATCGGTACCGCATACAGCATGAACGGGCCGGGCGGCGTGCCGCGCAGGTCCGGATTCGTCAGATGACCGATCTGGCTTTCGATCACGTACGCCGTGTCGCCGACCGGCGTCGCGCCCGGCGTCGACACGAGCTCGTCCGTAAGGATCTCGAGCGTCGCCGTGTCGCCGTCGATCGTGACGATCGCAACGCGTCCAATCGTGCCTTCGGCCTGAAGGAACCGGTGACCGTCGATATGCCGCAAGCCGTCCGGCCCGCCGAGCTCGTGCGAGACGTCGAGCTTCGTGAGCCCGGTCATCTCGCCGCGGCGGTTCTGCTCGACGCGCAGCATCTCGTTCGTCCGCACGTTGTTCACGTAGAGCGTGCCGTCGTCCGCGAACGCGATGCCGTCGATACCGACGAGCGACGGATCCTCGCCGTACAGCTCGAGCTCGTCGGCGCCCGGCGTGAGGCGGAAAATCCTGCCGTTCGGCGTGTCGGTCGCGAACACGCTGCCGTCCGGCCCGGTGGCGATGTCGTTGCACGCCGACGCCGGCGGCGGGAACGGGTAGACGCCCGTTTGCTCGCCGGTCGAGAGATCGAACGCCATCAGGCTGCTGACGCCTTCCGAGCGTTCCGGGCCGAAGAAGTTAGGCACCGAGCAGAGCCATAGCGTGCCGTTCGCCTCGTCGGCGAACACACCGAGGATCGTCAGAATGCCGTTCGCGTCGTCCGCGGTGATCCACGGCAGCGCGACGCTCTCGCCGGGCGCGGCCCGGTAGACGTTGCCCTTGATGCTGCCGGCGTATACCGTGCCGTCGGAAGTCGACGTCACGCTTTCCGGAAAGACGTCGGTGTCGGCGATGCGGATATCGCCGCGCTCCGCGTTCGCGACGCATGCCGCGCAGCCGAGCGCCGCGAGCGCAACGACCGGCAGCGGTCCGGCCACGTTACCGAGTCCGGTTACGAGCGGGTTGTTCAATACGTTCTTCATACGTTCGAGCTCCGTTCGCGGCTCAACGAGCGGCCGCCGTTTCGCTTTCGCGCTGCGCTTCATACGCGTTCCACGCGAGATCGATCAGATACGCGTGGATCGCCTCCGTCTGCTCCTCGTTCAGCACGTCGTCCCATTGCGGCATGCCCTGATAGCGGCGCGCGCCGAACAGCACGATCGCTTTGAAGCTCGCGTGCGTCGCCGCGTCCATGCGCCTCAAGTCCGGCGTCAGACCATGATCGACGTTCGCGTGACAAATCGAGCAGCTTTGCGCGAAGAGCCGCGCGCCTTCCTGGATTGTCTCGGGCGTCCCGGTCCGCGGAACGGGCGGCTCGGGAATCGGGCCGATCTCGTCGACAGTGGGAGGCAGCGGGACGTCGCCGCCATCGAGACGAAACGCGATGACGCGGTTCGCGTTGCCGTAGCGGATCACCGCGCTCGTTGGGTGCGGCGCGAACCAGCCGCCGCCGCCCCAGCCGGCGACGACCGCGATGTATTGCACGCCGTCGACCATATACGTTGCCGGGCCGGCCATGATCGACGTGCCGACCTCGAGCTCGACGAGCACCTCGCCGGTCTCGGCGTCGAACGCGCGGAAATGGCCGGTATCGGCGCCTTGGAACACGAGGCCGCCCGCGGTCGCGAGCACACCGCTGCGATCCCAGTAGCCGACGCTTTCGTGCTCCCAGCGGACCTCGCCGGTGGCCGGATCGAACGCCTTCAGCGCTGCCCGCGACGTGTGCTTGCCCGCGGCCTGAACTTCGCGCAGCTTCGAGCGCAGCGGCTCCTGGTACGTGTCCGGATCCTGGAGCAGCATGTTGCCGAACAGCACGCTCCAGCCGGCGTTGCCCTGCTTCGGCCGATACTCGTGGCCGTCGGTCGGGTCGTACGCGACCGCGCCGCCCTCGATCGCGGGGATATAGACGAGCCCGGTCAACGGCGAGTACGCCATCGGGTTCCAGCTATGGCCGCCCATGCCGGACGGCTCGACGAATATCGCGCGGCCGCCCGTGTAATCGACGGCGTCCTCGTCGATCGCGGGTCGGCCCGTCGCGAGATCGACGTGCGTCGCCCAGTTGAGCGGCACGTACGGATCAGCCGACAACAGCTCGCCGGTCTCGCGGTCGAGAATATAGAAGAAGCCTGCTTTCGGCGCCTGCATCAGCACCTTGCGCACGACACCGTCGATCTCCATATCCGCAAGGATCATCGGCTGCGTCGCCGTATAGTCCCAGCTCTCGCGCGGCACCTGCTGGTAGTGCCAGACGAGCCGGCCGGTATCGGGATTGATCGCGAGGATCGACGCGAGGAAGAGGTTGTCGCCGCCGGACGGGCTTCTCTCTCGCCAATTGAACAGTGCCGCGTTACCCGTGCCGACGTAGAGCAGGTTCAGCTCCGGATCGTAGACCATGCCGTTCCACGCGGTGCCGCCGCCACCGATGTCCCAGCGGCTGTTCGGGTCCCACGTGGCTGCGGCCATCTCCATCTCGGGATGCTCGTAGCCGTTCGCCGGATCGCCGGGCACGATGAAGAAGCGCCAGGCGAATTCGCCGGTCTTGAGATCGTATGCGGAGATGTACCCGCGCGCGTCGTAGTCGGCGCCGGCATTGCCGATCACGACGACGTCGCCCGCGACCTCCGGTGCGCCGCTCGACGTGTACGCGCGATCCTTGTAGATGATCGTGTCGACTTCCCAGACGACGTCGCCGGTCGCGGCGTCGAGGCCGAACAGCCGCCCGTCGAGCGACGCGACGTAGACCATGCCTTCCCAGACCGCGATACCGCGATTGACCTCGTCGCAGCACGTATAGCGGTTGACCTGTCCATCGCTCTCGGGGTCGAACTTCCAGATTTCCTCGCCGGTCGCCGCATCGAGCGCGTAAACGCGGCCCGTCGTGCCGGACGTGTAGAGCACGCCGTCGACGATGATCGGCGTCGCCTCTTGGCCGCGGCTCGTGCCCATCTGGTAATCCCACGCGAAGCCGAGCCGATGCACGTTGTCCCGGTTGATCTGATCGAGCGGCGAGTAATGGCTCTTGCCGAAGTCTCGCCCGTGTGTCATCCACTGCTCGGGCTCGTCGTCGGCGGCGAGGAGCCGCTCTCGAGTGACGTGCCCGTAGCGTTTCTCGCCATCGAGCGAAGTGCTCGCGGAACGTGAGTCGACCGTCGCTTCCGCGCCGGCTCCGGACGGTGCGTCGCCGCTGCAAGCGTAGAGCAGCGCGAGCGGCAGACAGAACGATACGTGCAGACGATGTCGCTTAAGGAGCATGTAGGGCCTCGCGAGATCGGGTTGTCGTTGTGATGCGGCCCGGCGTATTTCGTGCCGAGAGGCCAGCGGCGATTGTACCCGCCTGCCGGTGAAGGCGCACCAGAACGGGCCGAACGGAAAGAGCCGGCGCTCGTCTCGTTCATTCGAGAACGACGCCGTGCTGCGCGGTCACGCTGTGCGCCAGACGCAGCCGTTCTCGTTGAGCAAATTCGATGTCCACGCGAGACCGATGAGTGCGCTTCATCGATCGAACGGAGCGGCGGCAAGCAGACACCGCCGACGTGAGGCGGCGATCTCGACGCTGCACAGCGCACGCGGCGCATGTGTCTTTCGGTACGCCGCGCAATCGAATCGCGCGTCAGAGCGCGGCCGATGCGGCGATATCGGAGAGCCGCTGGAACCGCTCGATGTTTGGCGCTTGCTGCATGACGCCGGCGGTGAGACAGACGAACGTCATATCGAGCTCAGGATCGACCCAGAAGAGCGTGCTGCCCGAGCCGTAGTTGCCGAAGGTGCCGGGCGACGTCAGCGTGCCGAACAGGTTCGGACATACCTTCTCGCCGCGCAAGCCGAAGCCGAGCCCGAGATACGCCGGATAAGGCTCCCAGCCGTGATTGATCGCGACCGCCTTGTAGAGCTCGTTCGGCAGATCGCCGGTCCAGTTCCGCGTCGCGAGCTTCAGCATCGCCGGCGACACGATGCGCGCGCCGTCGAGCGTGCCGCCGCGGCGGAGCATCTCGGCGAAGCGGAAGAGATCGGGCACGGTCGAAACGGCGCCGACCCACGGCATCTCCGCGTGCTCGTCGGCGAACGCGCCTTGCGGTCCCGGGCTGTTGCGGCTCAAGTGCTCTTGCGGCGGCTTGCCGCGGAAGTCGGGGAAGACATGCCGCGGCGCGAGGTCGCGTCTTACGCCGAGCGACGTGTCTTTCATGCCGAGCGGCTTCAACAGCTCGTCCTCGAGGATTTGTCTGAAGCTTCGGCCCTTCGGATCGCAGCGGCGGACCGCTTCGCCCAGCAGTGCATGGTGAACGAGCGGCGAGTAATGCGCGCGCTCGCCGGGCGGCGTGACCGGGCGGATGTTCTCGCAGATTGCTTCGACGATCTCGTCGAGCCGATCGATATACATACCGGGCTTAGGGATCCAGACCGGCGGCAGCCCGGACGTGTGGGTCAGGAGGTGAAAGAACGTCACGCGCTCGCGAGGGCCGCCGCTGAACTCGGGAATGATCTCGCTGACGCGAGTCGTCAGCGCGAATTGGCCGAGCTCGATCGAGCGAAAGACGAGCACGTTCGTCAGCGCTTTCGTCAGCGAGAACAGCGAGAACACCGAGTCGAGCGACAGCGGCAACTCGCCCGCTTCGTCGCCGTGGCCGATCGCTTCGTACAGCCCGAGCTCGCCATGACGCGCGACCGCGATGACGGCGCCGAAGTAACGCTTCGATTCGATATCCGCGTCGATCACGGCTTTGAGGTGGGCGAGACGGTCGGCGGCAAGACCAGGTACGGCTCGAGACATCAGCGGCTCCACTTGATCGAACGATAGATCGAATTCATGCGGACACGGGCTCCGTGCCGGCGTCCGCGACGGCCCGCCGGGGCCGGTCCGAGACCGGTGCGAGCGGGACGCGCAAGATGAACAGGATCGACACGATCACCGGCAGCGCGAGCACGAAGCAGACGGCCTCGCGCCCGAGACCGGCGCCGAGCAGTAGTCCCGCTGCCGCCGGTCCGATCATCGAGCCGACGCGCCCGGCGCTCATCGACATGCCGATCCCGGTCGCTCGCACCCAGACGGGGAACGTTTGCGCGGCCGCGGCATACAGCACGAGCGCCGCGCCGAAGATGCCGAACCCGATCAGCACCGAGAACGCGGCGACGAGCCACAGCGACTTCGCGAACAGCCCGAATCCGATGATCGCGAGCCCCATAGCGAGCATCGTCGCGCTCGCGAGAGGCTTGAACGGGAGCTTGAACGACAAAATGCCGATGACGATGCCGCCGATCACGCCTCCGACGTTGATCAGTATCGAAATCGACAGCCCTTCGGTAAGCGAGAAACCGGCATCGGTCGTGAGCTGTGTCGCCCAGCTCAAGATGAAGTAGGACGACACCATATAAAAGAAGTACGCGAGCGACATGAGCACGGTGCGGCCGAGCACCGGCGGGCGGAACAGGTCGAGGAGATTGCCTCGCGTGCTGCTCGGACGGCGGACGTCGGCCGGCAGCGTATCGGCCGCAGGCAGATCGAGCCGCACGAGAATGCGGTTCACTTGGCCGAGGGCGTCGCGCGGCTTGCGCGCGATCAGGTAATCGAGCGATTCGGGAAGCCGCAGCGCGACGAACGGGATGAGCAGCGCCGAGCACAGCCCGCCGAACGCGAAGACCGCGCGCCAGCCGAGCTCGCCGATCAGCCACGCGGAGACGATCCCGCCGAGAATCGCGCCGAGCGGATAGCCCAGCGTGACGAGGCCGAGCCCCAAGTTCCGGTGCTTGGCGCTGCTGTACTCGAACACCAGCGTGCCGGTGCAGCTCGCCATCGTGCCGACGCCGAGGCCGGTGATGAAGCGCAGCGCTATCAGCAGCTCGACGTTCTGAGCGGCCGCGCTCGCGAGCATGCCGACGCTCATCAAACCGAGGCACATCAGCATCGACGTGCGCCGGCCGTAGATGTCCGCGACCCACGAAAGCGTGAACGCGCCGACGGCCATGCCCATCGGGCCGGCGCTGAGCATCAGCCCGAGCACGGCTTCCGACAGATTCCATTCTCGGGTCAGGATTGGCGACACGAACGACGCGGCGAGGATGTCGAAGCCGTCGATCATGTTGCACATCACGCAGATCGCGACGACGAGGATCTGCAACCGGCTCATCGGGCCATGATCGATCCGCTCGCGAACGTCGTTGAGCTGCATGTTCCCCCCTGCGCCGCCCGTGCGCGACTGGCGCGTCCCCGACGGCCGGCTCGCGGCACAGTGTACCTTGCATCGCCTGGGGGGGGTGTCGTCCGCGGCACAAGTGGCTGTCCGGCACCGACCGTCGGTTGACCATTTCGGCAAAGTCGGGCGGCGGCCGGACGCGTGCGGCGATGTGGTGCGGCGCGCTAACATACGGCCGCGTCTGCGCCCGGCGCATCGCGTCGCCGGAACCGCCGTCGGAATGTCGGCGGGCCGAAGGTGCGGGCGGAAGCGTCGGCGGGGCCGGCAGCAGCAACGATCACGTCACGGGGAGGGATGACACCATCGTGAACATTCGTACGAGTTCGCCGAATCGCGGCTTCCGGCTCGGGGCTTGTATCGTGCTCGCGCTGCTCGCCGGCTGCGGCGCGCAGGGCGACGAGGGGACGAACGAGACCGCAGCTTCCGCCGGCGGCGATCGAGGGGTGACGGCCGAGCGCATGCGCGCGGCCGACTCGAATCCGGCCGACTGGCTCATGGACGGGCGCACCTACAGCGCGCAGCGCTTCAGCCCGCTCGATCAGATCAACGAGCACAACGTCTCGGAGCTCGGCCTCGCGTGGTTCTACGACCTCGATACGCTGCGCGGCGTCGAGGCGACGCCGCTCGCGATCGACGGTGTGCTCTACAACATCAGCGCGTGGAATATCACGTACGCGCACGACGCGAAGACCGGAGAGCTCCTCTGGACCTACGATCCCGAGGTGCCGAGGCAATGGGGCCGCTACGCGTGCTGCGAGCCGGTCTCCCGCGGCCTTGCCGCGTGGCGCGACAGCATCATCATCGCGACGCTCGACGGGCGGCTGATCTCGCTCGACGCGAAGACCGGCGAGCCGCGCTGGTCGGTGCGGACGTTCGACGGCGACGAGTGGCCGTACTCGATCACCGGCGCGCCCCGCGTGTTCGACGGCAAGGTCGTCGTCGGCAACGGCGGCGCGGATCTCGGCGTGCGCGGCTTCGTCAGCGCGTGGGATGCCGACGACGGCCGTTTCCTGTGGAAGTTCTACCTCGTGCCCGGCAACCCCGCCGACGGCTTCGAGAACGAAGCGATGGAGATGGCCGCGAAGACGTGGAGCGGCGAATGGTGGAAGCTCGGCGGCGGCGGCACGGCGTGGGATTCGATCGCGTACGATCCCGAGCTCAACCTAGTGTATATCGGCACCGGCAACGGCTCGCCGCTCGTGCGCCATTTCCGCAGCCCTGGCGGCGGCGACAATCTCTTCCTGTGCTCGATCGTCGCTGTCGACGCGGACACCGGTGAGTACCGCTGGCATTACCAGGAGGTGCCGGGCGAGGAGTGGGATTACACGTGCACGCAGTCGATCGTTCAGGCGGAGCTCGAGATCGACGGCCGCGAGCGCCAGGTCCTGCTGCACGCGCCGAAGAACGGCTTCTTCTACGTGATCGACCGCGTGACCGGCGAGCTGATCTCGGCCGAGGAGTTCGTGCCGGTCACGTGGGCGAGCCACATTGATCTTGCGACCGGTCGGCCGGTCGAGAATCCGATGGCGCGCTACGGCACCGACCCCGTGCTCGTCGCCCCGGGACCTGGCGGCGGGCACAACTGGTTCCCGATGGCGTTCAATCCGCTGACCGGGCTCGCGTATTTTCCGACCTACGAGCACTGGATGGTCTTCGCGCGCTCCGAGACGTTCGAGCCCGTGAAGTTCCGCTCGAACTCGGGCTGGGGCGGCTACACCGGCGAGACACTCGAGAAGCGTCTCGAGCTGCAGCGGCTGATCCCGGAGCTCGAGCGCGCGTGGCTCACGGCCTGGGATCCGGTCCGTCAGCGGCCGGCGTGGAAGGTGCCGTTGCCGCGTCATGGCAACGGCGGCGTGCTGACGACGGCGGGTAATCTCGTGATCGAGGGCACGACGAAGCAGACGTTCTCGATCTTCCGCGCGACGGACGGCGAGCTACTGTGGGAGATGCCGGTGCAGACGTCGCCGGTCGGGGGACCGATCACGTTCCTCGTCGACGGCGAGCAGCATATCGCGGTCAACGCCGGCTGGGGCGGCGGCGCCGCGCAGATCGAGCGCAATACCGGCATCGCTCGCAACCGCGCTAGCGCGCGGCTTCTGGTTTTCAAACTCGGCGGCACCGCGCAGCTTCCGCCGCTGCCCGATGCGCCGCCGGTGCCGAACCCGCCGCCGCTTCGCGCGAGCGAGGATTCGGTGCAGCGCGGTGCGCAGATCTACGCGCAGACCTGCGCGCAGTGCCACGGCGAGCTCGCGATCGGCGGCGTGAAGGATCTGCGGCACATGAGCCCCGAGACGCACGAAGCGTTCCGCGAGATCGTGCTCGAGGGCACGCTCGAGGAGCGGGGGATGGCGAGCTTCGCGAGCCTCTTGACTCCCGACGACGTCGAAGACGTGCACGCGTATCTGATCGCGCGCGCGAATGAGGACTGGGGGCGCTGATCTCGCTCCGGCGGGCCGCGCGGCTCAAACGGGCCGCGCGGCCTCGGCCGGTGGCGCCGGCGCGGGCTCGAGCGGGCCGCGCGGGCGGCACAGCGCATCGTAGGCCTTCACGTGTCGCCGCCATTTCGCCCACAGCGCGGCGATCTGAATCGACAGAACCGACAGCCCGATATCCGCGCCGAACGCGAGCGCCGCGAGCTCATCGTCGATCGCGCCCGAATCGGCGACGGGCTTCGCGACGCCGGACATGAAGAGCAACGCGATCGGCGACAGCGACTGCAGCGCGGCATGCAGCTTGCCGAAGCTCTCGGTCGCCGCGGCGAGCACGATCGTCACGAGGATCGGCAGACACCAGACGAGGAGCACGACGAGCATCGTGCGGCGTAGGCCGAGCGCCTGAAACAGCAGCGCCGAGTAGAACAGGATCAATGCGAAGGTCAGCGTAAGGCGCCACGGCCTGGGCGGCGGGTCTAGGAGCTCGAAGAAGCCGGCGGCCGAAATCTCCCGAAGCAGGACCGTGAGGCCGCCGACCGCGGCCGCCGCGAACATCGCGTACACGATCAGCGAGGCCGAATCATCGTCCCACCGCGAGGCCGACGTGCGTCCATGCTTCAGCGCCCGGCGTAGGCCGCGGACATAGTGATGGTGCGACGGCACGACGATCGCGAAGAGCAGCAGGCAAAGGATCCATACCACGTACACATAGACGTACGGGAGGCCGGCGCCGACGAGCTCTGCCACGGACTCGGCGCTCTGCACGGGAAACGGTAATGACGGCATCTCTCGTCGCGTGACGATTGGCCAGACGTTACCGATCGCGACGACTACGAATCCGACGAGGAACGCGAGCGCATAAGGCTTGCTCAGCGAGTGGCGCGTCGAGGATTTCCAGCGCCGCACGGCCATGATCCCGAAAGTCGCGATCAGTGCGCCTTGCAGCAGCAACGTGAACACGAACGGCGATAGCGACCAGACGTAGAACGGCACGTCCGCGAAGATCGAAACGAACGCATCGGCGCCGGCGGAGATGCCGACGACCGGGGCGACCTTCTGGCCGATCACGGGCCAGACGGACAGATATTGGAAGAACCGAAGCCCGAGCTGCGAGACGAGCGACGGTAGCAGCACGTTGACGAACAGCACGAGCAGGATCGCGAGCATGTAGCCGAGGATCCAGCGGCGCATGACCATGCCGGCCGCGATGCCCATCATGTGATACAGCGTCACGCAGATGAAGAATGCGAGGTAGACGGAGACGAGCGCTGCCGCGGGAATCTTCCCGACAGCGGCGACGAAAGCTAGATGCGGCAGCGTCAGCGCGAACATCACGTATTCGAGCACGGGCAGGCCGAATAGATAGCCGACGAGATTTCCGAGGGGGGAGACCGGCGTGAGGCGCTGATAGTCGAGCGTCTGATCGATGCGGTCCTGGATCAGCCCGGCGGACACGCTGCCGGTGCCCTTTATCATCAGGATCAGGCCCTGAATCACGAGCAGCGGAATCCAGAGGTTCCTCGCCGCGGTCTCTGGCGACGTCGATCCGTTGGTCTGTAGCGTATAGCCCAGCGAGACGACGAATGTCGTGATGATCAGCGTCAGCAAATACCACGAGATCGCCTTGCGAAACCGGAGCCGACTGCGGAGGAAGCGCCGGTAGACCGGGTTTCGCCACGGCAGGAGCGTCTCGGCCGCGGCGGCTCCGGCCGATGCGCGCCGCAAGGCCGGCGCCGCGGCCGCCGGAGACGGCGCCTCAGTCGCCGCGGACACCGCTGCTTTCCTCGCCGATCAAGCTCATCAGCAGCGACTCGATGCTCGAGCGCTCCGGCGTGAACGCGCTGACGTCGAAGCCCTCGGCGACGAGCGCGCGGAGCAGCACGGAGCGATCTCGGCGCTCGCCGTCGAACGACAGCAGCACGCTCGTGCCGTCGATGCGCACTCCGGCGACATTCGGGTATCCGGAGAGCCACTCGGCGGCGGCTTCGGCGCGGTTCCCGATCTCGATGCGGATTCGCACCGATTCCGCCTCGATCGCGTTCATCACGTCGTCGATACGGCCGTGCCGCAGCAATCGTCCGCCGTGCATGATCCCAATCGACGTGCACATGTCGGACAGCTCGCTCAGGATATGCGACGACACGAGGATAGCGGCGCCATCGGCGGCAAGATCCTCGAGGATGCGCCGGAGGTCGCGGCGGGCGATCGGGTCCATCCCGCTCGCCGGCTCGTCGAGCAGCAGGAGCTTCGGGCCGTGTAGCAGCGTCTTCGCGAGCACCACGCGCTGCATCATGCCGCGCGACAGCGCGCGGCCGTAGACGTTGCGCTTGTCCTCGAGCCGGACCCGCTCGAGGCACGCATCGACGCGCTCGCGCCGCTCGCGGCCGCGATAGCCGTGACTGTGCGCGTACAGATCGAGGAACTCCCAAACTTTCAGATCCGGGATGACCGGGGCGAGGTCGGGCATATAGCCGATCACGCCGTGCACCGCGTCGGGCGTCTCGAACAGGTCGAGGCCGGCGACGGTCACGTCGCCGTACGTGGGCTCGAGGAGCGTCGCGAGCACGCGGATCGTCGACGTCTTGCCCGCGCCGTTCGGACCGACGAGGCCGAAGATCTCGCCGGGCATCAGCGTGAGGGAGAGGTCGTCGACCGCGGTGACGTCGCCGTAATCGACGCGCAGGTTACGGACGTCGAGCACGGGCGCCGCCGAGCACGCCGTCTCGAGAGGAGCGGCGCGGCCGTCTTGCCTGGCGAAGAGTAGGCTCATCGGATCTCGAGACGGCGAAAGTGCCCAGAGGTTACAGCGCCCGGCCGGATCGGGAAACCGCGGCGTCGCGCTTTCCCGCGGGCGGCGGCGTGCCGTCGTGTAACCTTGGCCGGTCGAGCGCGTCTTTCCGTCGAGACCATGAAGCGAACGAGCGCCGTGCCGACGACCGACCCTACCGACGCCTGCCCGATCGAGCCCGACCCGATGCCGGCGAGCGACGGCGGGCGGGAAGTGCCGGCGTGGCGATTCAGGCTCGCCGTGCTGCGGCATCGCGCGATCGTCTACCGCGTCGCGCAGTCGCTGCTGCAGGACCGGCACGAAGCGGAGGACGCGAGCCAGGAGGCCTACCTCAAGTACTGGCAGCAAGGCGGCGGCGTCGAGCGGCCGCGGGAGTGGCTGCTCACGGTCGTCCGCAACCTCTGTCTCGATCGATTGCGCCGCCGATCGCGTTTCGTCGACGACGAGGCGGCGGCCGCAGACGGGCCGGCCGAAGAGCGCGATCCCGAATGGCACGTGCAGCAGGCCGAGCTCGGCGCCCGCCTGCGCGGCGCGATCGCAGCGCTGCCGGAGCCGCAGCGCAGCCTCGTGGTCCTGTTCGACGTGCACGGGATCGACGGAGCCGCGTGCGCGCGAATACTCGGGCTGAGCACGAATCAGGTGAAAGTCTATTTGCATCGGGCGCGTCGCAAGCTGCGCACCCGACTGGAGGAGTCGTCGTGACGGAGATCGACGTTCGATGGGCATGGAGCCGCGTCGAGGCCGCGGCGGACGGCAGCCTCTCGCGCGCCGACATGCGTCGGATGCGGCGCGCGATCGAGAGCGACCCGGACCTCGAGGCCGCGGTCGAACGCGCAATGCGGCTTCGGGCGGCGCTTCGCACGCTCGGCCGAGAGCCCGTGCCCGCATCGTTGACGGGCCGGCTGCTCGAGATTCGGCGTCCCGGCCGGGACCGTGCCTCGCGCGGCTCGGTGTGGTCGTGGGCGAGCGCGGCCGGCGCGGCCGGGGTGCTCGCGTTCGCGATGCTCGTGCTGGCGCGGATGCCCGCGCCGCAGCACGACGAGCGTGTCGCCGCGCTCCGGGAGTTCGAGCTTGCGATGACGTACCTGCATCGCAGCTATGCGATCGCCGGCGAGCACGTCCGGCGGAGGGTGGGGCAGGAATTGGCCGAAGCGCTATCGCCGCGCCGCGGATCTCGCGGCGACGAGACCCGGCGCGAGGAGAACGGAGGATGAGGATCATGAGGATCGGAAAGCTATTGCTGATCGCGGCCGCGCTCGGCGCCGCGTGGACCGCCGCCGCTCAGGGCGACTTCGACTTCGGGCAGATTCCGGGCGTGCCGGCGCAGCCGTCGGTGCAGATCGACCTGAATCCGGCGCTGCTCAGCTTCGCGGCCGCGGCGGCCGGAGAGACGGATCCGGCGCTCGCCGAGCTCATGAGAGGGCTGCGGAACGTAAGGGTTCGGGTCTACGAGGAGCTCGAGGATCCGGCGGCCGTGAATTCGTTCGTCGAGGAAGCGTCCGGGACGCTCGAGAGCTCCGGCTGGCAGCGGATGGTCTTCGTGCAGGACGACGACGCGAAGGTGCGCGTCTACGCCCGTACGATCGGCGACGAGATCGACGGCATGACCGTTCTCGTCCTCGATTCGAGCGAGGCCGTCTTCGTCAATATCGACGGGCGCATCGACCCGCGGCAGCTCGGCAGGCTCGCCGGCGCGATGGGTTTCGCTGGCGTGCTCGGCCAGCATCCGATGCCGGGCGCGGGCGCCGCGCCCGGCGCGGCCGACTGACGCATGCCCGGCGCCGCCGATGGCACCGGTCAGCGGCGAGCGGAGCGGCCGCTAGCGCTCCTTGTAGTACATCCGCATCGCGATCGGCGCGAACGCGGCCGTCACGACGACCGACGTCGCGAGCACGGTGAGGATATCCGCGATCTTCGCGCCGCCGTGCATCAGGCCGCGCGACGCGGCGGCGAGATGCGTGACCGGATTCACGGCGACGACGGATTGGAGCCAGGTCGGCATCGTCGCCGGGTCGACGAAGATATCGCTGACGAACGTCATCGGGAAGAGCAGCAGGAAGCTCGTCGTCATCACCGATTCGGGCGTGCGGACGAGGAAGCCGACGATGATCCACGGCCACGACACGGCCGATGCGAAGACGAGCATCAATAGCACTGCGAGCACGACGCCGATCGGACCGCCCTCCGGCCGGAAGCCGAGGATCAGGCCGACGATCAGCACGACGACGGCGGCGAGCGAGTATCGGATCAGATCGCCGAGCAGCGCGCCGACGATCGGGGCCGGCTGCCAGATCGGCAGCGAGCGGAAGCGGTCGAACAGCCCCTTCTGAATGTCGGTGTTGAGACCAACGCCGGTATAGACCGTCAAGAAGACGACCGTCTGCACGACGATGCCGGGCAGCAGATACTGCAGATACGCTTGCGTCGAGCCGGCGAGCGCGCCGCCGAAGAGATACGTGAACATCAACGTCATCATGATCGGGAACACGGTGACGTCGAAGAGCTGGAACGGCACGTGCTTGATCTTCAGCAGCGCACGCCAGCCGAGCGTGAGCGCGGCCGAGAGCGCGCTCGGCGGGCGCGCGAGCGCCGTGCGCGAGAAAGCCGTTTGCAACGTCAGCTCGGTCATGTAACTTCCTCCGTTGCCGACCGCTCGGCGGGGCGTCCGGTCAGCGCGAAGAACACGTCGTCGAGGCTCGGCTGTGCGAGCGCGAACTCCGCGACCGCGATACCGCGCGCGGCGAGCGCCGCGAGCGCGTGCGGCACACGCTCGTCGTGCGACACCTGCGCCGCGAGGAGCGCAGGCTCGTGCCCGCCGTGCACCTCGTGCCCGAACGCTTCGGCGAGCAGGGCGCGCGCCTCGTCGCGCCGCGTGGGATCCGCGACGCGCACATGCACGGTGCGGCCGCCGACGGAGGCTTTCAGCTCGCGGCTGGTCCCTTCGGCGATCAGCCGGCCGTGGTCGATGACCGCGAGCCGCTCGGCGAGACGATCCGCCTCCTCGAGATACTGCGTCGTCAACAGCACCGTCGTGCCTTCCGCTGCGATCGCGCGCACGATGTCCCAGACCTGGTTTCGGCTTCTCGGGTCGAGGCCAGTCGTCGGCTCGTCGAGGAATAGCAGCTCGGGCGTCGCGACGAGGCTCGCGGCGATGTCGAGGCGCCGGCGCATGCCGCCCGAGTACGTTCGTACTTGCCGCTTCGCGGCCTCGTCGAGGTTGAACGCGCGGAGCAGCTCGTGGGTGCGCGCTTTCGCGTCCCGCCACGAGAACCCGAGGAGCCGCGCGACGAGCACGAGGTTCTCCTGGCCGGTCAGATCCTCGTCGACCGACGCGAACTGCCCCGTGAGACTGACTTTCGCTCGGACCGCCGCAGCTTCGGCGACGACGTCGTGGCCGAGCACCCGTGCGGATCCGCCTCCCGGGCGGATCAGCGTCGCGAGAATCCGGATCGTCGTCGTCTTGCCGGCGCCGTTCGGGCCGAGCAGTCCGTATACGGCGCCGCGCCGGACGGACAGGTCCACGCCGTTCAGCGCATGCGTGTCGCCGAAGGCTTTCGACAGACCGGCGGTTTCGATGGCTGGCGTCATGGCTGCACGAGTCGAGAGAAAAGGGGCGAATTCTAGACGGGACCTTCCGTGAATGGAACCGTCGCCGGCCTACGACGGTGCGCCGTGCTCGGCTTCGGGGACGCGGAGCGCAACGAACTCTCCGTCGAAGGACGCGGCATCGTCCTGGCCGCAGCCGAGCACCGCCGTCACCGCGATCCGTGCGATGCCTTTGCGTGCGAGCCGCCGCAGGAAATCGTCCCAGTCCGGCGGCCGCGACAGGAACGCGCGAACGGCGAAGTCATCGGCCATCGGCGCGTCGAACGCCATCGAGTGACGGCGGACCACGACCCGAGCCTCGATGCCTGCATCCCGAAGGCGAGTGTGGACCAACGACCATGCGGCGAGCATCGCCGCCGCGGCTGCGCTGCCTCCGAACACGGTCTCGCGGTGATTGATGTTCGGGGCGAGCGGCGCGTGCAACGTCACCGCGTCGGGCTCGGCCGAGACGACCCGAATCCCCATCGCCTTCGCGAGCGGAATGTGGCGGTGCAGATAATCCTCGAGTACCGCGGCTTGCATCGGATCGATCCGCTCGTGACCCGGCGGCCGTCAGCCTGTCCCGAGAGCCTTGCGGCGTCCGGCGCTCGCTGCGGGCTCGGTCTCGTCGATGTCGGGCGCGAGGAAACCGCCGGACTGATGCCGCCACAGCTTCGCATAGAGGCCATCCCGCGCGAGCAGCTCGTCGTGCGTGCCGCTTTCGACGATCCGGCCTTCGTCGAGCACGATGAGCCGATCGAGCGCGGCGATCGTCGATAGCCGATGCGCGATCGCGATCACGGTCTTGTTCTCCATCAGCGTGTAGAGCTGCTCCTGAATCGCGGCCTCGACCTCGGAATCGAGCGCGGACGTCGCCTCGTCGAGGACGAGGATCGGCGCGTTCTTCAGCAGCACGCGGGCGATCGCGATCCGTTGCCGCTGACCGCCCGAGAGCTTCACGCCGCGCTCGCCGGCATGCGCGTCGTAGCCGGTGCGGCCTTCGCGGTCGGTCAATCCGAGAATGAACTCGTGCGCGTGCGCGCGTTTCGCGGCTTCGACGATCTCCTCTTCCTTCGCGTCCGGCCGACCGTAGCGAATATTGTCGCGTATCGAGCGGTGCAGCAAAGACGTATCTTGCGTCACCACCGCGATGTGACGGCGGAGCGATTCCTGCGTCACCTCGGAGATGTCCTGCCCGTCGATCGTGATCCGTCCCGACTGCACGTCGTAGAAGCGCAGCAGCAGATTCACGAGCGTCGACTTGCCCGCGCCAGAGCGGCCGACGATGCCGACCTTCTCGCCCGGGCGAATCGTCAGGTTCAGATCTTCGAGGACTGCTGACTCCTCCGCGTAGTTGAAACCGACGTTCTCGAAGCGGATCTCGCCGCGAGTGACGACGAGCTCGCGCGCGCCGGGCCGATCGGTCACCGTCAGCGGCTGCGCGATCGTCGAGACGCCGTCCTGCACCGTGCCGATGTTCTCGAAGATCCCGGCAACCTCCCACAGGATCCAGTTCGACATCGAGCGGATCCGCATCACGAGAGCGATCGCGACTGCGATCGCGCCGAGCGTCGCCGCGGCTTCTAGCCATGCCCAGATCGCCGTCGCAGCAATCGCGACGAGCAAGAGCGCGTTCAGCGTCTGCAGCGAGAACGTCAGCCACGTGACGAGCCTCGCCTGACGGTAGACGGTCTTCATGAACGCGCTCATCGCGTCGCGAGCGTACTCCTGCTCGTACGCCGTGTGCGCGAAAAGCTTGATCGTCTGAATATTCGTATAGCTGTCGACGATCCGGCCGGTCATCGTCGCGCGCGCGTCGGCCTGCGCCATCGAGACCGTGCGCAGGCGCGGAACGAAGTACGCGAGCAGCGCGATATAGCCGCCGAGCCACGTGATCAGCGGCAGCGTGAGCAGCACGTCGGTCTGTCCGACGAGCACGACGGTGCCGGCGAAATAGACGGCGACGTAGACCATCACGTCCATCAGCGTCACGACGGTTTCCCGCGTCGCGAGCGCGGTTTGCATGATCTTCTGCGAGATCCGGCCGGCGAGCTCGTCCTGAAAGAACCTCAAGCTTTGGCGGAGCAGGTAACGATGGCCGAGCCAACGGACGAGCATCGGATAGTTGCCGAAGATCGTCTGATGCACGACGAGCGATTGCGCGAGCACGAGAATCGGCAGTCCGATCGCGACGGCGAGCGCGACCGCGGCAAGGCCCCGGCCGTGCTCGGCGAGGAACGACTCGCGCTCCGCGGCTGCGAGCCAGTCGACGAGTGAGCCGATATAACCGAACAGCGCGACCTCGGCGACCGAGACCAGCGCCGTCAGCACGGACATCAGCGCGAGCCACGGCAGTGCCGGCCGCGAGAAGTAGAGCAGGAACGGCAGCAGCTTGCGCGGCGGCTCGCCGGGCTCGCCGGCAGGGAAGGGGTCGATCAGCTTCTCGAAGAATCGGAACATGCGTAGCCTCTATCGCCGTCGTCGCCGCGGCCGCATCGGCGGATGCGGTCGTCCAGTGTAGAGCCTCGGAGGCGGTCGAGGCGAAGCCGGCGTTGCCGGCGGGCGAGACGGCCTCGAGAACCCTATCGGTTCGACGCGTGGAGCGGCGCGGGGTTCTCGTCGGCGACGAGCCAGCGCCCGGACGGATCCTGCCGGTAGGTGAGCTCGCGGACGCGCGTCAGGCGGTTCTGCGCGTCGAAGATCGCGATCCTCGGTCTGATCTCGGCAAGCTCAGCGAGCTCGACCTCGGCGCGGGCGGCTATGATCAGCTCGTCGCCGACCTGACATGCGCGGGCGGCGGCGCCGTTCAGCGTGCAGCCTCGGCCGCCGCGCTCGCCGTGGATCACGTAGGTGCTGATGCGCGTGCCCGTCGTCTTGTTCCAGATTTCGACGAACTCGAACGGCAGCAGACCGACCTGCTCGCAATGGTCCGGGTCGAGCGCAATCGACCCTTCATAGTGCAAGTCGGCGCCGGTCACGCGCAGACCGTGCAGCTTGGCGATCAGAATCGAACGTCTCAAGAAGGAACTCCGCTGGCGGCGCCGCTGACGAGCCGTTCGGCGCGGCCGATTCGTCCGATTCGGCCGCGCCGAGCTCGCGGCGCGCAGAATATCCGGCCCTGCCGGGAGCGCCCGGCCGCCGGATGCGCCACTGTAGCGATCGATCGTCTAGGCGGCAACCCTGCCGCACGCGCGGGGCCGAGCGCGCTTCGGCGCTTCGTCCGCCGCGGCCTACCGCAGTGCGAGCACGAGCAGCCCGGTCACGAGACCGATCGCGACACCCACGATCGCAAGCAGCAACGAATGCCGCCGCGCGCCGTTCCTCGGCTGCGTGCGGATCAGCAGAAGCGCGCATGCGATGGTGCCGACGGCTCTGACGGTGTCGAGCCATTCGGGCTGATCGTACGGCAGCGCGCGCGTCGTTACGATCAGGAGGATCGCGACGACGCCGAGCAGCGGTGTGTCCTTCGGCTTACGGTCGATGAAGGCGAGGGCAAACAGGGAGCCGACGAGCGTGCCGATGCCTGCGATCGCGGCGAGCTTCGCCCATGAGACGGGCTCTGGCACGGCAAAAACGCCGTACGCGAGACCGGCAACGGTCGCCGCAGCGATGACTGCGGCCCGGCGAGCTGAGACACGTGATGCTTGTTCTTGTTGCATTTCAGACGCCTAGACAGAGCCTTCTTGCGATTCGGTCAATAGCCAAAAGCGGCGGCACGGCCGATGGTCGAAGAGGCCGCGCCGCCGATGCAATCGCCCGCCTGCTGCTGTGTATCTTGCAGAAGACTATAGTCTTCTTCGCGAGACTAGCAGAAGGTCGTTGCGAGATATAGCCCTCCCCCGATGCCGATGAGCACGAGACCGACCGGCACGGCGCCGGCTATCGCCGCACCTCCTCCGATGGCAATGAACGCATCGCCAGCGTCACGTAGAACCTGCTTCGCCTTCTCGAGTGCCGGGCCGCCGCCGCTGACGTGCTCGATCTCGGCTGCCGTCAGGTCCCGAATTCCGGGCCGAGGCGCGGCGATGCCGGCCGGCGAAAGCGTAAGGGCCGAGTTTCCGATCGGGGGTAACGTCATCGTCATGATGTTCTCCTGAGCTTCGTGCATCCGTTACCGGAGCGGTTCGTGACGAACCGCCGCTGTGACGGAAGCGGCGCAGCGAACGCGGAGCCGAGCGCCGTGACGGGTGATCGCCGCGACGAACGCTTTGCCAGCTTCCGGCGATGCGATCATTGCGCGCGGCATGGCGGCGGGCGAGCCGCGCTTCTCGGCGTTTTGGCGTGATTTGCTTTGCGGCGTCCGGCCGAAATGCGCTCGGTAGGCGGTCAGCGTTTCGGACGGGCGGTGAGCTCGAGTCGGCAGCCGGCGTCGTCGCGAACGATCCAGCCGCCGGTCGGCTCGGCGAAATGGCTGCCGATGACGAAGACGTCGCTGTTCGCGAAGTCGTCGACGAAGGTCTTCCGAGTCCGCGCCGCGAGCTCCTTGTCCATGTCGAAGCGCGTCAAGTCACCCGGCCGCTCGAGCTGGATCGGATTGTGCATCATGTCCCCGGTCACGATCGCGCGCTCGCCTTGCGACTCGATCAGGATGCTGACGTGCCCGGGCGTATGTCCCGGCGTGGGACGCAGCTTCAGCTCCGGGCAAACGACGTGGTCGGGCTCGATCAGATCGACGAGGCCGGCATCGACGACCGGCTGCACGGCGTCGTACATATGGTTCAGGTCGTGGTACCCGCCGGTCTCCTTGAGCATCATCCAATGCTCGTATTCCTTGCGGCCGAAGAGGTACCGGGCGTTCGGAAACGTCGGTATCCATTTGCCGTCGACGAGCCGAGTGTTCCAGCCGACATGGTCGAAGTGCAGGTGCGTGCAGAGCACGATATCGATGTCGTCCGGCGCGAAACCCGCGTGCGCGAGATCGTCGAGGAACGTCGTCTGCATGTTCGTGAAGATCGCAAACTCGCGCTGCCGATCCGCGCCGATGCAGGTGTCGAGCATGATTCGGTGCTCGGGCGTGCGCATCACGAAGCATTGGAACGAGATGATCATCTTGCCTTCGGGCGTCGCGAAATGCGGCTGCAGCCAGGGATACGCGAGCACGGTCTCGGGCGTCGCGTCCGGCAAGAGCATCGTGATGTCGTCTTCCCAGCCGTCGACCTCGACGATGCGGGTGATCTCGACGCTTCCGATCTTCCAAGTGCGGATCGTTTCGACGGCCATCTGCATTTCCTCCGCGGTGAATCTTCGTCGCGCTTCAGCGCGTGTCCGGCAGATCGATCGGATCGGGTGCGCGCTTGCCGAGAATCATGTCCGACGCTTTCTCCGCGATCGCGACGACGCTCGCATTCGTGTTCGCGCCGACGAGCCGCGGGTAGATCGATGCGTCCGCGACGCGCAGCCCTTCGAGCCCGTGCACCTTCAGCTCGGGATCGACGACGGTGTCCTCGCCGCGCGGCCCCATGCGGCACGTCGAGCCGGGATGGTGCACGGTGACGAGCGATTCACGGACATAGTCCGCAAGGCGCTCGTCGTCCGTCACGTCGGCGCCTGGCGAACGCTCCCTCGCGCGATACGGCGCGAAGCTCGAGTGCGCGATGACTCGGCGCGCGAGCTTCAAGCCCCGGATCAAGAACCCGAGATCCGCCTCGTCGCTGAGCAGCTTCGGGTCGATCACCGGTAGAGCGTCGGGGTCGGGCCCCGAAAGCCGGACCGATCCCTTGCTTTTCGGATACAAGCAGACCGTCGCAACGACGAAGCCGTGCCCGATCGGAATAGGAAAAGGCTTGATGTTGCGCCGCGCCGGCTGAAACACGAGCTGCATGTCGGCCCGGTCGGATTCGGGGCTCGATTTGATATAGGCGTTGGTCTCGAACAGATTGCTCGCGAGCGGCCCGGTGCGCTTGACCAGATACTGGCCGATATTGAGCAGGCCGCGCGGCAACGCCTTCCACGAGAGCCCGTACGACGTCGAGTCGCTCATGTCCATCACGACCATCGCCGACGGATGATCCTGCAGATTCCGTCCGACCGCCGGAAGATGGTGCCGCGGCTCGATGCCCCATGACTCGAGGTCCGCCTCGTCGCCGATGCCGGAATGGAGAAGAATGAACGGCGAGTGGTACGTGCCGGCGCAGAGGATCACTTCCTTGCCCGCGCGCAGCCGCTCAATGCGCTCGCCCCTGCGGATCTCGACGCCGACGGCGCGCGAGCCTTCGAGCAGGATCCGCCGCGTCAGCGTCTCGGTCAGAACCTCGAGATTCGGCCTCGTCATCGCCGGCCGCAGGTACGCGCTCGCGGTCGAGACGCGCTTGCCGTCCCAGATCGTGCCTTGACGGTAGCCGTAGCCGTTCGGGTCCGGCACGTTGAAGTCTTCGAGCTCGTTGTATCCGAGCGCCGCCATGCTCGCATTGAACGCGTCGCAGAGGGGGTTGCGGCTCGGCGGGAAGCTGACGCCCATCGGCCCGCCCGTCGCGTGATACGGCGAGCTCGCGTACTCGGGATTGTGCTCGGAGCGAAGGAAATACGGCAGGAGATCCGCGTACGACCATCCGGGATTGCCCATCGCGGCCCAGTCGTCGAAATCCTTCGCGGGGCCGCGGTAATACGCCATGCCGTTGATCGAGCCGGAGCCGCCGATGACCTTGCCGCGCGGCAGCGGGATGCTGCGCCCGTTCACGTGCTCCTGCGGCGCCGTCGCGAGACCCCAGCCGAACTTGGGGCTCATGATCGCCGCGCCGACGGCGGCCGGAATGCGGATGAACGGATGCTGCTCCGATCCGCCGGCCTCGATCAGGCAGACACGGTTTTGCCGATCCTCCGACAGCCGCGCCGCGAGCACGCAGCCGGCCGTTCCCGCGCCGATGACGATATAGTCGAACTCTCGGTCGAATCCGGTATCGCTGCTCAAGAGCCCCCCCTGCAGCTTGTTTGTCGAGCGCTTCTCGACGAGCGCGTGCGCTCACCTCGCGGCGATGCAGTATAGCGAAACGAATGAAAAGGTCGCACGCGCGGGCGGGCCCGCGATCAACGAGCTTCCGTGCGAGACGATTCGGCGCGCCGGTTCCCGCGACGATCGTCAGGGGCTGTTCGGGCGCCGCAAAGAACGACATGCTAGTCGCCGACGAGGCGTGCGCGTGCGTCGACGAACTCCGGAAGCTCGAGCACGGGATCCGCAACTTCGTTGAGCCTCAGCATCATCAGCGGCAGGAAGGCGGGCTCGAGCTCCTGGCGCTCGGCGCGGTCGATGACGCGCTCCAGCACGTCGAGCGCCCGATCTCGCTCGCCGAGCGCAAGATAGGCCAACGCCCACATGCCGTCGTCCCTGTGCGCGAGCGTCCGATCCTCGAGCGCAGCGACGAGCCGGGCGGCCTCCTCGTGCAGGCCGAGGCGTGCGTAATAGTAAGCGAATTCGAACGCCGTCGGCATCGACAGGAAGTCCTCGCCGAAGAGCTGCCGGCTCATCTTGATCTCCGCGAGGGCCTCCGCGCGACGGCCTTGTCGGAGATAGGCGCGCCCGAGAAACAAGTGCGCGACGGGATCTTCGGGCTTCAAGTCGACCGCGCGGCGAAACGAGCCGATCGCCTCGTCCGCGCGCCCCGCCCACAGCAGCGTAAGGCCGAGGTCCGTGTGCGCTTCGGGGTCGTAGGGGTTCAGGCGTAATCCCCGGCGGCTCAGCTCGACGGCGCGATCGTATCGGCCCATGAAGGCGTAGAGCCAGTTGCCTTCGTCGAACGCGGGATCGACGGCGCGGCCGCGCTCGTATATCGCGATTGCGTCCGTCCAGCGCCAGTGTTGTCGATGGATCAGGGCCAGGGCGCCATGCGCGAGCGTATTCGCCGGGTCGATCTCGAGTGCCCGGATCGCGAGCGCCTCGGCGGCACTGGCCAGCGAGGCTGCGTCCGGGCTCGCATATTGATTGTGGCTGTTGACCATCGAATGCGCGTAGTTTTGCGCCCGCAGCGCATACGCGTCGGCGAAGCGAGGATCGAGCTCCGTGGCGCGTGCGAGGAGCGCATCGCGCCTGCCGATCCGGAAGCATCGGCCGGGCCTGAAGGAAGAGCGCATAGGCTTCGGGTGACGTCGTCCTCGGTTGCGCGAGCCGTCGACGGTCCTCGACCGAGAACTCCGTCTCGAGTGCGGCGGCGATGCTCGCCGCTATGTCCGCCTCGATCTCGAACACATCGGCGAATCGCCGTTCGTAGATCTCAGACCAGCGCGAAACGCCGGTCTCGCCGTCGATCAGATTCGCCGTGACGCGTACTTCGTCGTTCGCGTAGCGAACGCTTCCCTCGAGAACCATCTCGACGCCTAGCTCGTCTGCGATCTCCCGAGCCGACCGGCCGCTCCCGCTATACCCCCGCATCGAGGCTTCCCCGATCACGTTGAGCCCGCGAACCCTCGCAAGCCGGCCGACCAGCTCGGTGTAGAGGCCTGCCGCGAAATAGGTGTGCTCCGGATCGGGGCTCAGATCCTCGAGGGGCAACACCGCGACCGAGGTCGGCAGACGCGCCGTTTCGCCTTTGCCACCGAGCTGCCAAAGCAGGCCGGCTGCCGCCAATAGCGGCACCGCGGCAACGGCGATCAGAGCGGCAATCCGGGCGCGAGGGGAGCGGGCACCGCGGGGATTCGGGCGCGGCGTTGGCGGTGAAGGCGCCGGGCTTTCCGCTGTCGTCGAAGCGTCGGACGCTGCATCGACGACGCGGACCGGAGCGACGAACCGGTAGCCGCGCCCTGGCTCCGTGACGATGAAGCGATGCTCGGACGGCCTCTCGCCCAGCACCCGCCGCAGCAGCGAGATGCACTGGCTGAGGCTGTTCTCCTCGACGATCA
>CAYMAF010000020.1:0-26788 GCA_964388365.1 uncultured Gammaproteobacteria bacterium
CGCGCAGCGCGGGATCGCTCGGATCGAGCACGGAAATGCCGACGATCTCGCCGGCACCCGCGTTCCCGCCGCCGGGCGCGGCATGGATCGGCAGCGCGGCCGCGATCGAGCGCGGATCGCGAACGGCCACCGACAGTGTCGCCGCGGCCGACGTCGGCTGGAGCAGGAAGCTGTCGCCGATCGCCGCGTCCGCAACGTCCGAAAGGTCGATCGAAAGCCCGTCGATCACCGCCGAACCTCCGGGCGGAATCGCGCCGACGGCCGCGCCGTCGGCGAGCCGGCGCACGACGAACGCGGTGCCGTCGAAGCGTAGCTGATACTCGGAGGCCTCGAGCTCGCCGATGTCGATGATCGATACCTGCGGCGAGCCGGTCGCCGCATTACCGTGGCGCGGCACCGCGGACGGCGCGGCGAACGCGAAGAAATCGCCGCCGAGCGCGCCGTCGAGGTCCATGTTCGCGCGATGCACCGCGTTGAACGTCTCGGCGAGCGACGCGGCGATCCGGCCGAGCTCGGCGCTCGCGGGGTCGAGCAGCTTGGTCCTTGCGTCGAGCAGCGCGCCGAGCTCGCCGCCTTGCAGCAGCGACGTCACGTCGACGAAACGGCCGTTCTGCTCGTAGCCGATCGCGAGCCGATCCGGATCGCCGTAGAGCGGCCGGGCAGCGAGCGTCGTCGCGTCGAAGCCGACAACGAGCGCCTGGCCGCGGCCGACATAGACGTTGAGGCTCCCGTCCGATTGCTCCGCGGTATCGACCGGCAGGTACTCCGCGAGCCGGCGCACCAGCTCGTCGCGCTTGTCGAGCAGATCGTTCGGCGGCGCGCCGCCGCCCCGCCCGCGTGCATCGACGATCGCGCGGTTCAGCTCGGCGATGCTGCCGGCGAGCTGGTTGATCTCGGCGATCCCCGCGCGCACGCGACCGCTCGCGATCGCCCGCTGATCCTGGATCCTCGCCTCGAGCTGCGCGAAGCGGTCGGCGAGCGATTCGCCCTGCGTGATCATCGCCTGGCGCGCCGCGGTCGACGTCGGATCGTTCGCGACGTCGTGCACCGCGGCGAAGAATTGCTTCAGCGCAGGCGCGAGACCCGACTCGGCGTCGCCGAGCAGATTGTTCACCTGGCCCGCGAACTCGGCGAGCGTGCGCTGCTCGGCGTCGGCCGTGATACGCATCCCGAGGCGAAGGTTCACGAACCGATCGATGACGCGCTCGACGCCGATGACGTCGACGCCGCGGCCGATCGCGGCATACCCGGGGCCGAGCGGCTCGCGCGCCGCGAGCTCGGCCCGCTGACGGCTGTAGCCCTCCGTGCCGACGTTCGCGATGTTATGCCCCGTCACCTGCAGCTGCCGCTGCGCCGCGAGCAGCGCCGAGACACCGATGCCGAAAATTCCGCCGCTCATGTATTGCCTCCGCGCGGCCCGGCATCCGGCGGATGGCTGGCCGTCAATCTGCTATCGGCCGATCCCCGTGCGGGCTTGAGCGGCGCGCCCGGCAGGCCGCGCTCGAGGATCGCGAGGATCTTGTCCGCGTAGTCGGGATCGGTGCTGTAGCCGCCCGCGGCGAGCGCCCGCACGTACGCGCCGGGCGTCCCGGCCGCGAGCGCTTTCCGGTAACGTTGGCTGCCGCGGACGAGCGAGACGTAGTCGTCGAAGCTCTCGGCGATCGAGCCGTACGCGCGGAACGATTCGCGGCGCCGCTCCGGCAGCCCGTCGACGAACTCGAGCGTCGAGACGCTCGCACGCGGGCCGCGCCAGCCGCCGGACGCTTTGATTCCGAACAGATTGAACGTCGAGCGCCCGTCGGCGTCGCGGATCACGTGCCGGCCCCAGCCGGTTTCGAGCGCGGCCTGCGCGATCAGCACGTCCGCGTCGATGCCGAGCGCCGCGGCCGCACGCTCCGCATGCGGTCGAAGGGCCGCGACGAACGATTCCGGCGATTCGCCGAGCGCGTCGGCCGACGCGGCCGATACCTCAGCGGCCGGTGCACGCGAATCGATGCGGCCGGGGATGCGCGCGGATAGGACGCCGGCCGCTCCGCGAAGCGGTGCGCTCTCGCCGGCGCTCGCCGCGCCGCGCGGCCCGGGCTCTCCGCCGAGCTCGCGGTAGATCGCATCCGCGAGGCCGATGCCGCGGCCGCGCGAGAGCGCGAGCGCGAGCTGACGGTCGTAGAGATCCTGATAGAGCTTCACGCCGTCACCGTCGAAGAGTCCGCCTTCGATCGTGCTCGCCGCGCGCATCTCCTTCAGCACGAGGCCGAGAAACAGCGATTCGAGCTGCTGCGCGACCGCGCGTTTCGCTTCCTGCGTCTCGCGGCCCGCTTCGCGCTTGAGCGCGGCGAGACCCTGAAAGTCCGTGAACGTGAACGCGGCGGCGGCGTCGGGCGTCATGCCGGCCTCCCGATCAGATGACGATCAGCTCGGCGCGCAGCGCGCCCGCACGGTGCAGCGCCTCGAGGATCGCGACGAGATCGCCGGGCGCGGCGCCGACGCCGTTCACGGCCTGCACGATCTCCTCGAGCGTCGTGCCCGGGCCGAACGGGAACATCCGCGACCCGCCCTGCTCGACATCGATATCCGTGCGCGGCGTGACGACCGTCACGCCGTCGGAGAACGGCGCCGGCTGCGCGACGTCGAAGCTCTCCGTGATCGTGACCGTGAGGCTGCCGTGCGAGACCGCGGCCGGCAGCACGCGGACGTTGCCGCCCATCACGATCGTGCCGGTGCGCGCATTCACGATGACGCGCGCCGGCGGCGCGCCGGGCTCGATCGTCATGTTCTCGAGCATCGACACGAAGCTCACGCGCGCGCTCGGATCGAGCGGCGCGCGCACGCGCACCGATGCGGCGTCGAGCGCATTCGCCGTCTCGGCGCCGAACAGCCGGTTGATCGCGTCGCTCAAGCGCCGCGCGCTCGTGAAGTCCGGCCGATGCAGGTTCAGCACGATGCTGTCGCCATGATGGAACGCGGTGCCGACCTCGCGCTCGACGGTTGCGCCGGCCGGAATGCGGCCGACGCTCGGAACGTTGACCGCGACGCGCGAGCCGTCGCGGCCGTCGACGCCGAAGCCGCCGACGACGAGATTGCCCTGCGCGATCGCATAGACCTCACCGTCCGCGCCGCGGAGCGGCGTCATCAGCAGGCTCCCGCCGCGCAGGCTCGTCGCGTTGCCGATCGACGAGACCGTGACGTCGATCGACTGACCGGGCTTCGCGAACGGCGGCAGATCCGCATGCACCATGACCGCGGCGACGTTACGAAGCTGGAGGTTGACGCCCGGCGGAATCGTCACGCCGAGCTGTCCGAGCATGTTCCGCAGGCTCTGCGCGGTGAACGGCGCCTGCGTCGTCTGATCGCCGGTGCCATCGAGGCCGACGACGAGCCCGTAGCCGACGAGCTGATTCGAGCGAACGCCCGCGACGGACGCGAGATCCTTGACGCGTTCCTCGGCGCTCGCGGCGAGCGCGATGCCGAGCAGCGAGACCGCCGCGAGCGCGCGGCGGATCGTCGGCGCATGGTTGCGCAGCGCGGCCGACAGCACGCTCAGAACGGCCATAGCGGACTCGAGAAGAAGCGGCTGAGCCAGCCCGGCATGCTCGAAGACGCGACGACGCCGGTGCCGCCGTACGCGACCTGCGCGTCGGCGATCTGCGTCGAGAGCACCGTATTGTCCGACGCGATATCGACGGGCCTGACGATACCGCGCAGGCGGATATACTCCTCGCCCTGATTGATCCGCATCCACTTCTCGCCCTGCACGACGAGATTGCCGTTCGGCAGCACGTTCGCGACCGTGACCGCGATCGAGCCTTCGAGCATGTTGCTCTGCGCCGCGCCGCCTTGCCCCTCGAAGCTCCGCGTCGCGCCACCGTTTATCGGGAAGAGCGGCGTCCCGTTGTGCGTCGGGGTGCGGCCGCCGAGCGCCGGCGCCGGAATCTGCACCGAGGCGTCCTTCGCCGTCGACGCGTTCGCGGACTTCTGCGCCTCGGTGCGCTCGACGAGGAGCACGGTCAGCACGTCGCCGACCCGCCGCGCCTTGTAATCCTCGAACAGGCTCTGAGCGAACATCGGCTGATAGATCGCACCGTGGTTATGCTCCGGCGCGAGCGGCGCGGGCGGCAGCGTCGTCTGAAAGCGCGGATCGCTGCCGTGATGGATGCCGGGGCCGGTCGCGCACGCCGAGAGGAGCACGGCGGCGGACGCGACGACGGCCCCTGCGGCACGCCGCAGCCGCTCCGCCGTGCGGACGGGTCGACGTGCGCCGCGGGCCGAAGGCAGGCGCGCGGCAGCCGCGGCGCACAGCGCCGCGAAGCGTTCGGCTACATCGAATATCGTTGCGGTCATTCGTTCGTTCCTCGACTGTCTCGTCCGGCCGCGGAGAAGCTGCGCACGGCGCGCGCGCCTCTTAGCGGCCGAGATTGTTGTTCGCGTACTGCAGCATCTGATCGGCCGTCGAGATCGCCTTCGAGTTGATCTCGTACGCGCGCTGCGCCTCGATCATGTTCACGAGCTCCTCGACGGTGTTGACGTTCGAGCTCTCGAGCGCACCCTGCATCACGGTGCCGAGCCCGGTCATGCCCGGCGTGCCGAGCTGCGGCGCGCCGCTCGCGGCGGTCTCGACGAGCAGGTTCTGGCCGATCGCCTGAAGGCCCGCCGGATTCACGAAGTCCGCGAGCTGCAGCGCGCCGACCTCGATCGGCGTCGCGTTACCCGGCACCGTCGCGGCGACGATGCCGTCGCGGCTGATCGAGACGTGCTGCGCGTTCTCCGGGATCACGACGCCGGGCTGCACCTCGAAGCCCGCGGCCGTGACGAGCGTGCCGTCCCGATTGACCTGGAACGCGCCGTCGCGCGTGTAGGCCATCGTGCCGTCCGGCATTAGCACCTGGAAGAAGCCGCGCCCCTCGATCGCGACGTCGAGCGCATTGTCCGTCTGGACGAGATTGCCCTGCGTGTAGAGCTTCTCGGTCGCGACGGTGCGCACGCCCGTGCCGAGCATCAAGCCCGACGGCAGCTGCGTCTCCTGCGACGACTGCGCGCCCGGCTGACGCACGTTCTGATAGACGAGGTCCTCGAAAACCGCGCGGCCCTTCTTGAAGCCGTTCGTGTTGACGTTCGCGAGATTGTTCGCGATCACCGAGATGCGCGTCTGCTGCGCGTCGAGGCCGGTCTTCGCAACCCACAGTGCATGATTCATCGCATCACTCCTCAACCAAGCCTCATCAGCTGCGCGGAAGCCCGATCGTTCTGCTCCGCGGTGTCCATCAGCTTCACGTTCAGCTCGAAGCTGCGGGCGTTCTCGATCATTTGGACCATCTCCGAGACGACGCTGACGTTGCTGCCCTCGAGCATCCCGGACCGGACGCGCACGCCGGCGTCGGCCGGCGGCAGCGGCAGACCTTCGGCCATGCGAATCAGGCCGTCTTCGCCTCGGCGCAGATCCGCCGGCGGCGGATCGACGAGCCGGATCCGCTCGATCGCGACGAGACCCGCTGCGTCCTGGCCGAGCGGCCGGATGCTGACGGTGCCGTCGACGCCGATCTCGAGCGACTCGAACGGCGGCAGCGCGATCGGCCCGCCGTCGCCGAGCACGGGGTGACCGGCTCGCGTCGTCAGGATGCCGAGTGCGTCGACGACGAGATCGCCGGCGCGCGTATACGCCTCGCTGCCGTCTGGTGCCTGCACGGCGATCCAGCCGCTGCCTTCGATCGCGATGTCGAGGTCGCGGCCGGTCGACGCGAGCGGCCCCGGCGTGAAATCGACGCCGTAGCCCTGCGTCACCGCATACGCGCGCGCAGCCGCATGCCCGGGCCCCGCGAGCCCGACGTGCTCCGCGGCCGCGAGCGTCGCACGGAAGCCGGTCGTCGAAGCATTCGCGAGGTTGTGGCTCGCGACGGACTGTGCGATCTGCGCCTCGCGGGCGCCGCTCATCGCGACGTAGAGAAATCGGTCCACGGCGATGCTCAGCGAATATTGACGTAGAGAAATCGGTCCACGGCGATGCTCAGCGAATATTGATGATCGTCTGCGTGACCGCATCGGCCGTGCTGATCACCTGCGAGTTCGCCTGGAAGTTGCGCTGCGCGGTGATCAGGTTCACGAGCTGCTCGGCGATGTCGACGTTCGACGCCTCGAGGCCGCCGGACTGCACGAGCCCGAAGTCGGCGTGTCCTGCGACGCCGAGGAGCGGATCACCGGCCGCGAACGTCTCGACCCACTGGTTGTCGCCGACCTGTTGCAGGCCCTGCGGGTTCGCGAAGTTCGCGATCGCGACCTGGCCGAGCGGCAGCGACTGTCCGTTCGTGAAGCGCGCCGACACGACGCCCGTCTTGTCGATGTCGATGCCCGTCAAGCGGCCGCTCGAGTAGCCGTCCTGACGAAGCCCGTTGATCGTGCTCGCGCTGCCGTACTGGGTCGCGCGCGTGAAATCGAACTCGATCGAGATCGGCAGCGCGCCGTTCGCGGGCGCGAATGCGCCGAAGTTCACCGTGCTCGTGGGCTCCACGACCGATCCGGCCGCGTCGAACTCGAGCGACACGGCGCTGCCGACCTGCTGACCGTCGATCGCGAGATAGCCCTCCCAGTTCGATCCGCCGATCGGCCGGAAGAAGAGCTGCGCCGTGTGCGACTGCCCGAGCGAATCGTAGACCGTGAGGGACGTCGTGAACGCGTAGCTCGCCGGGTCTTCGATATCGAACGGTATCGCCGAAAGGTCCTCGGCGTTCGCCGCGAGGTTGAACTCGGCCTCGACGCGGCTCGTCTGACGCGGCGGCGAATCGGTCGTCGTGAGACGCAGGTCGGTGAGGGCGCCGGTCTCGAACGTGCCGGCGAGCAAGTCGCGCACCGGGTACGCTTGCAGACGCTGCCCGCTCGCGTTCACGACGTAGCCGTCGCGATCGATCTGGAACGCGCCTTCCCGCGTGTAGCTGCGCGCGCCGTTGTCGTCGAGCACGAAGAACCCCTTGCCCGACAGCGCGAGATCGAGGTTGTTACCCGTGAAGTTGATGTTGCCCTGCGTGAACTGCTGCGTGACCGCCGCGAGCTTCACGCCCGAGCCGACGGCCGTGCGGCTGATGCCCGAATAAGCGACGGCGAAGACGTCCGCGAACTCGGCGCGCGACTGCTTGAAGCCCGTCGTGCCGGAGTTCGCGATGTTGTGCCCTGTGACCCGGAGGTCGGCCGACGCGGCGTTCAGACCGCTCAAAGCTGTACGAAACGGCATAACTGTTCTCCTGACCTTCGTTTCGGCGCCGTCGTCGGAATCCCGACGCGCGCCGGTATTCGTTCACCCGATGCTTCGGACCCTCGCGAGATCGACGACGCCGAGACCGGTCACGGTGAGCGACACGCCGCCCGCGCCGCCGGTGCTGACGCTCTCGACTCGGCCGGCGACGAGCACCTCGAGCTCGTACGTTTCGCCGCCCGCATCCCCGAGCGCGCGGACCTCGTAGAAGCCGGGCTCTGCATGCTTGCCGTCGGGCAGAGCGCCGTCCCACTCGATCGCGCCGTCGTCGTCGACCGGCAGCGTTGCGAGCTTCTGGCCGTAGAGGTCGTAGATCTCGACCGCGACGTTCGTTATGCCGTCCGGCACGTCGACGCTCGCGCGCAGGTGTCCGTCGGGCGGCAGCCACGCTTCGCGCGCCGCGACCCTGACCTCGCGGTCGACGAGCGATGCGGCCTGCAGCGTCTGCGCGCCGCGAAACGCGCCTGCGAGCTCCGCCAGCGACTTCTGCACGTCGCCGATGCCGGAGACCGTGCCGAACTGCGCGATCTGGCCGAGGAAGTCGCCGCTCTCCATCGGCTTGAACGGATCCTGATGACGCAGCTGCGTGATCATGAGCTCGAGGAACTCTTCCTGCCCGAGCCGATTCTTCGCACCCGCGTTCGCGGTGCCATTCGCCGCGAGCCCGAGCCGGCCGAGCGTTTCGGTATCGATGGCGTTCGTCATAAGCGTTCTCCGCTCGATCAGCGCTGTCCGAGCTGCAGCGTGCGCAGCATCAGCTGCTTCACGGTGCTCGCGACCTCGACGTTGTTCTGATAGCTGCGCGACGCCGAGATCATGTTCGCCATTTCCTCGACGGTGCTGATCCCCGGGAAATAGACGTAACCGTTCTCGTCGGCGAGCGGGTGCCCCGGGATGTGCTCGACCCGCGGCGGCCGGTCTGTCTCGACGATGCCGAGCACCTGCACACCGGGCAGCCGATCCTGCGCGGCGCCGCGCTCGCCGCGCAGCAGCGCGGCGAATACCGGCTGGCGCGAGCGATACACGCCTTCGGCGGTCGGGCTCGCGACGTCCGCGTTCGCGATATTGCTCGCGACGGTGTTCAGTCGCGTCGACTGCGCGGAAAGCGCCGAGCCCGCGATATCGAAGATGCGAAACAGACTCACGATGGCTCCCTCCGGTTTACTCTCCGCGCAGCGCTTTGCGCAGGCCGTCGATGCGCGACGCGAGGAAATCGAGGCTCGCTTGGTAGCGGACCGCCGCCTCGGCGAACGCCGTCTGCTCGAGCTCGGCGTCGACGGTATTGCCGTCTAGCGCGGGCTGGTTCGGCACCCGGTACTTGAGCGTGTCGGCGGCCGACGCGTGACCTGGGAGATGACGCTCGTGCGTGCGCTCGAGCCGTGCGCCGGCCGCCTCGCGCAGCGCGCTGCGGAAATCGACGTCGCGTGCCTTGTAGCCGGGCGTATCGGCATTCGCCATGTTCGCCGCGAGCACCTCGAGGCGGCGCGCGCCGAGCGCGAGCGCCGTGGGGTGGATGCCGAGCGCGGCGTCGATCAGCTTGCTCATGACCGGAACATTCCCGAGTGACGTTTTGCCGGGTCAGGAGCAAGCTCCGTGCCAGCCGGCCGATTTCGGCCGCGCGGCCCGGATGATCGGGGCGTATCGACGCAGCGGGACGGAGAGAACAAGGCCGAAAGCGGCAACGGGTTGCCGCCGAGCGGCAAAACTTTGCCGCCCTTGCCGCCGCGGACCGCCTCGAGGCCCGCGGCGCGAGTTTCGATGGCGAATCGTCGAGCGCTAGCTCGCGAGCTCGCTCCCGCGCGCGTCCGACGAGCCGAGATACGCCATGACCGCTCGCGCGAACTCGTCGGGCTCGAACTTCGCGAGCAGCTGGTCGGCGCCGGCCGCGATGCACGCCTGGCGGTTGAACCGGCCGCTCAGCGACGAATGCATCACGACGTACAGATGAGCGAGCCGCGGGTGCTGGCGAATCTCGCGGACCAGCGTGTAGCCGTCCATCTGCGGCATCTCGATGTCCGAGATCACCATCGCGATGCGCTCGTCGATGTCGCCCTCTTCCGCCCACGCCGTCAGCTTCTCGAGCGCTTGCTTGCCGTCGCTGACGAGAATCGCCTCGACGCCGATATCCTCGAGCGCCCGACGGATCTGCGACCTCGCGACCGCCGAGTCGTCGGCGACGAGCGCGCGCCGCGGCTTGCCTTCGGGGATGTGCCCCGCCTCGGCCGCAACCTCCGGAGAGACGCCGGGCGCCGGACCGATCACAAGATCGAGCACGCGCTCGACGTCGATGATCTGGACGAGACGGTTCTCGTAGTACGTGATTGCCGTCACGTAGCTCGACTCGGGGTCCTCGCTCGGCGACGGCCGCACCTGATCCCAGCCGGCGTTGATGATTCGCTCGATCCCGCTGACGTGAAGACCCTGGACCGAGCGGCTGAACTCGGTCAGCACGACGTAGCGCGCGTCCTCGGGCGCGAGCGACGGCAGCCCGATCGCACGCGCGACGTCGAGCACCGGAACGGTCGCGCCCCGCACGCGCGCGAGCCCCGCGACGAGCGGATGCGCGTGCGGAAACCGGCGAAGCGGCGGGCTGTGAACCACTTCGCGCACCTTGAACACGTTGATGCCGTAAAGCTGGCTCGACGGCGCGAGCCGGAACAACAGCAGCTCCAGCCGGTTCTCGCCGACGAGACGCGTCAAACGATCGACGCTTTCGAGCACTTGTGCCATGGCGCGTTTATCGGCGCGACACGCGAAACCTGTAGGGGCTGCGCATAACGCCGCTCCCGGCAAGCGTTTCGCACACGGCCGGCCGGCACGGAACGAGCGCTGGCACGCTTATTGCTTGTCGACCTTGAATATTGGCTCCGACGAAACGTTTGCGGATGAACAAAGGATTGCATCGAAGGCTCGCCGCGCTCGCGGCCGCAGCGGCGCTCGCGTCGGCATCCGCGGCCGACGGCGGCCTCGAGGACCACGCGAGGATCCGCTCGCTCGCCGAAGCCCATGCGCTCGAGGCCGCGCGCTCGTTCGCGCCGGCCGGCGCACGGTTGTCGGCAACGGCCGCGCGGCTCGACTCGCGGCTGCGGCTTCCCGCATGCCCGGTCGCGCCGGAGACGTTCGCGCCGCCGGGCAACGGCGCATCGGCGCTCGCGAGCGTCGGCGTGCGCTGCCCCGAGGCGCCGGGCTGGTCGCTGTACGTGCCGGTCGAGGTCGAGGTCCTCGTCGATGTCGTCGTGCTCGCCGGCCCGGCCGCGACGGGCCAGACGCTCTCGGCGTCGAACCTTCGGCTCGAGCCGGCGAACGTCGCGCGGCTCGGCGCCGGATATTTGACGCGGATCGCCGATGCCGAAGGGCAGGTGCTGAAGCGTCCGGTCCGCCCCGGCACGGTCCTGACCGCCGCGCTGCTCGCTCGCCCGACGCTCGTGCGCCGGGGCCAGCGCGTCGAGCTTCTCGCCGGCGGATCCGCGCTAGCGGTGCGGACCGAGGGCGAGGCATTATCGGACGCTGCAGAAGGCGACCGCGTGCGCGTCCGCAACCTGCGCTCGCGGACGATCGTCGAGGGGGTCGTCGCGGCCGACGGCACCGTTCGGATCGGTGGCTGAATCGGGCCGCGACGCTCGGAGGTCGGAATCGTGCTAAAGATCTCCGGGGCGCGGCCGATAACCGAACCGACTCGTTCGCGGATCGGAGCGAACGGGCGATAGAAAAGGATGACAGATGGAGATTCGCAACGGCATGAAGATCGACGCCGGGCGCGACGCGGCAGCCAGCGAGGTCAAATCGACCGCGCGGCGCGGCGGCGACCGCGCGCAGGGGGCCACAGACGCGCCTCGGCCCGGAGCCGGCGATCGCGTGACGCTGACCGAAACCGCGCAGCGCCTGCTCCGCGGCGGCGGCGGCGAAGGCGGCGCCCCGGTCGACTCGAGCAGGGTGGCCGAGATCCGTGCGGCGATCGAGAACGGCACGTATCGGATCGACTCGCGCAAGATCGCCGAAGCGCTGGTCGCATTCGATAATCCGCGGCGCTGATCCGACCGACGATGGCCTCGACCGCTCGGGATCCCGCACCCGCGCTATCGCCGGACGCCGAGGACGGCACGAGCGCCGCGCTCGACGCGCTGATCGATGCGCTCGGGCATCTCGAGGAAACGATCGCGCGGGAAGCCGTCGCGCTCGCCGCGGCCGACAGCGCACCGCTGCTCGAGGCCGTCGAAGACAAGCGCCGCGCGCTCGCGGCCGTCGAAACGCTGATCCGACAGCCGTCGCTCGGCGCGCTGCTCGGCGCGGGCCCGGCCCGCGCGCACGACGCCCTCGCGCAATCCCCCGCTTGGCCGCGGCTCCTCGAGACGCTCGAGGCTTGCCGCGCCGCGAACGAAGCGGTCGGCGGCGCGATCGCTTCCGCCCGCCGCAGCACGGAGACGAGCCTCAAGTGGCTCGGGCTCGCGGCGGACGACGACACGTACGCCGAAACCGGCGAAGGCCCGCGTCCGCGCCCCCGCGATCTCGCGGTCTGTTAACCCCGCAGCCGTAGCCGCAGAGTCCGCTTACCTTCTCGCGGCGGACCGCAACGCGCGGTCTCCGTTCGCAGCAAGCATCCGCCCCGAGCACGTCATCGGGCGCATTCCGAAAAACGCGAACCCGTCGCCTCTCTCGCGCTAAAGCCCTGCCGTGATCCGCCGATACAACGGCGTGTGGTTTTCACGGCGTGATCCCGAATGATCGAACACCGGCTACCCGAGCAGATCGACATTCGCCGAATCGCAGAGCTGCATCGCGCGCTCGACGCGCTGCTCTCGTCGGCCGATGACGACGTCGCCCTCGATGCCGGCGGCGTCGAGCGCATCGACACGGCCGGCGTGCAGCTGCTCGCGGCCGCGACGCGCTCGGCGGGGCGCTCGCAAGTCGTGCTGACCGACCCGTCGCCGTGCGTCGTCGAGGCCTTCGAGGCGCTCGGCCTCGCTCATTTGTTGAACCGCTGATCAAGGCAATCTCATGGCAAAGATTCTCGCAGTCGATGACTCGGCCTCGTTGCGGCAAATGGTGGCCTTCACGTTGAAGGAAGCCGGACACGAAGTCGTCGAGGCGGCCGACGGGGTCGAAGCCCTCGATCTCGCACGTACCGCAGCGGCCGACCTCGTGATCTCGGACGTCAACATGCCGCGCATGGACGGCATTTCGCTCGTGCGCGAGCTGCGCGGACTGCCCGATTACAAGTTCACGCCGATCCTGCTGCTCACGACCGAGTCGAGCGACGACAAGAAGCAGGAAGGCAAGGCCGCGGGCGCGACCGGCTGGCTGGTCAAACCGTTCGACCCCGAAGCGCTGCTGACGACGATCAAGCGCGTGCTCGGCTGACGCGAAGAGAAAGAGATTACGCCGCCCATGAGCATCGATCTTTCGCAGTTCGTCCAGGCGTTCCTCGACGAGAGCTTCGAGGGCCTGGACCTGATGGAAAGCGAGCTGCTCGACGACGATATCCTCGATGCGTCGCGTAACGGCGAGCGCATCAACACGATCTTTCGCGCCGCGCATTCGATCAAGGGCAGCGCCGGCACGTTCGGCTTCGGCTTCGTCGGCGAGTTCACGCACGGCGTCGAGACGCTGCTCGACCGGATTCGCGATGGCCGGCGCGCGCTGACCGAGGATGCCAGAGCGCTGCTGCTCGAGGCGGTCGATCGGATCCGCGAGATGCTGATCGCCGCACGCGACGGCGGCGAGCTCGACAACGACGCGATCGAGCGGACGCGGACCGCGATCGAGGCGCTGCTCGAGGCGGATCCCGCGGCCGCCGAGCCGGACGCGCCTCGCGCCGCCGAGGAACCTGAGACCGAGTCCGGCTCGGCCGAAGACGCCGCGCGCTGGAGAATCCGCTTCTCCCCGCACCGCTCGCTGTTCGCGACCGGCAACGATCCGATGCGAATCTTCGCCTACCTGCGGGATCTCGGCACGCTCGAGCTTCGCTGCGACGACACGGCGCTGCCGGCGTTCGCCGAGCTCGACCCCGAGTCGTGCTATCTCGGCTGGACGCTCGAGCTTACCGGACCTTCGACCGAGGCGGCGGTGCGCGAGGCCTTCGAGTGGGTCGAAGATCAGTGCGACCTCGAAGTCAGCCGCATCGACGCTCGAGCGCCGGACGCCGACGCGTCGGCGAGCGCAGCCCCCGGCGCCGAGGCGCATGCCGAGGCCTCGCAAGACGCCGAGCCCGCCGCGGCCGCGAACGACCTGAGCGACGCGGACGCAGGGCGCGCGGCGGCCTCGACCGACCGCCGTCGCGGCGCCGACCGCCGCAGCGACTCGGGCTCGATCCGGGTCGCCGTCGAGAAGATCGACACCCTCGTGAACCTCGTCGGCGAGCTCGTGATCAGCCAGGCGATGCTCGAGACGATCGGCCGGGCGGACCCGGAAGAGTTCGATGCCGCGCATCTCGAGCGGCTGAGGCAAGGCCTCGCGCAGCTCGAGCGCAATACCCGCGAGCTCCAGGAAGCGGTGCTCAGCGTCCGGATGATTCCGATCAGCTTCGTGTTCAGCCGCCTCCCGCGGCTCGCGCGCGATCTCGCGGCGACGCTAGGCAAGGAAGTCGACCTCGTCCTCGAGGGCGAGGAAACCGAGCTCGACAAAGGCGTCATCGAGAAGCTCGTCGACCCTCTGACGCATATCGTCCGCAACGCGATCGATCACGGTATCGAGAACCCCGAAGCACGGGCGAGCGCCGGCAAGCCCCGCGCGGGAACGCTGCGTGTGCGGGCCGCGCATCAGGGCGGGAATATCGTTATCGAGATCACAGACGACGGCGCCGGCCTGAACCGGGAGCGGATCCTCGCGAAGGCGGCCGAGCGCGGCCTGCCGGTGCCCGAGAATCCGACCGACCGCGACGTCTGGCAGCTGATCTGCATGCCGGGCTTCTCGACGGCCGAGAAGATCACCGACGTGTCCGGGCGCGGCGTCGGCATGGACGTCGTACGCCAGAACATCGAATCGATCAACGGCCGTCTCGAGATCGAATCGACGCCGGGACAGGGCACCCGAATGACGATCCGGCTGCCGCTGACCCTCGCGATCCTCGACGGCATGTCGGTGCGCGTCGGCGACGAGATCTTCATCGTGCCGCTGACCGCGATCCTCGAATCGCTGCAGCCGAGACCCGAGCAGCTCTACACGATCTCGGGGCGCGGGCGCGTCCTCGATCTGCGCGGCGACTACGTGCCGCTCTTGTCGCTCCGCGACGTGTTCCGTCTGCCGTCGGGCCGCGAGCGGATCGAGGACGGCATCGTCGTCGTCGTCGAGTCGGCCCAGGACCGCGCGGCGCTCTTCGTCGACGAGCTGATCGCGCAGCACCAGGTCGTGATCAAGAGCCTCGAGACGAACTATCGGCGCGTACCGGGCATCTCCGGAGCGACGATTCTCGGCGACGGACGGGTGGCGCTGATTCTCGACGTCGACATGCTGACGCAGATGCATTGAGCGCCGCGCCACGGCGGCGGGCGCGCACGTTCGCGTCCCGGCCGCGGCGAGGCAACGGAAACGACGACAAGATTTGGGAGTGGAACGGTGATGAACGCCGCCCAGCAACGAGACGACGCGCGCAGCGCCGAGACGCAGCGGGAGCTTCTGCTCTTCCGGCTCGGCGATGAGGAATACGGCATCGACATCCTGAGCGTGCAGGAGATTCGCCGCTACGAGGCCGTGACGCGCCTCGTGAACACGCCCGAGTTCATCAAGGGCGTGATCAACATGCGGGGCACGATCGTGCCGATCGTGGACCTGCGCATCAAGTTCAACCTTCCGGTCGTCACGTACGACGAGTTCACCGTCGTCGTGATCCTCAACGTCGCGAAGCGAGTGATCGGCATCGTCGTCGACGCGGTCTCCGACGTCGTCTCCATCGTGGAGGAGGATCTGAAGCCTGCGCCCGAGTTCGGCGCGCAGATCGACGACGACTACCTCGACGGTCTCGCGACCGTGGACGATCGGATGATCATCGTGCTCGACATCGAGTCGCTGATAACCACGCCCGAGCTCGGGCTCATCGACGAGGCCTCCGCGCAATGAGATACGCAACCCAACTTCTCGCTTTCGCTTCGAAAGCGTCCGCCCTGTTCCGAAAGCTCACGATCAAGGCCAAGCTGAGCTTCCTCATCGGGCTGATGTCGATCGGCATGATCCAGGTCGGCTTCCTCGGCCTGAGCGGCATGCGCAACGTCGAGAGCGGCCTGCAGAGCGTGTACTCCGATCAGCTGCTGCCGTCGCAGCAGATCGGAACGATCAACGACCTGATGCGTGCCGACATCGAGGCGCTGTACAAGATGGCGCTGCTCGATCCGCGGCTGAACGACGGCGAAGCCGACATGGACACGATCGCCGACTACGCCGCCGACATCGAGGCGAACATCGAGTTCACCGGCCAACTTTGGGACGCGTATCTAGCGACGGACCGCTCGCCGGAGGAAGAGCAGCTCGCCGCGGCGTTCCAGGAGGCGCGTCAGGTCTATCTAGACGAGGGTCTAATGCCCGCGGTGCGCCTATTCGAGTCCGGCGACTTCGCCGCGGGCATGCGTCAGCTCGGACGGACGATCCGCCTTTACGAGGACGCCGCGTTCGCGTCTCAGGACCTGTTGTCGCTGCAGATCGAGGACGCGAAACGGATCTACGAGAGCGCGCAGGAGAGCTACGGCGAGATGCGCAACACAACGCTGATCGGCTCGGCGCTCGGCGTCGCTCTCGCGATCGTGATCGGCCTCCTCATCATCCGCGCGATCGTGCGGCCCGCGAAGCACGCCGCGGAAGTCTTCGAGCGCATCGGCCAGGGGCAGCTCGACTCGGAGATCGTGATCAAGTCCGAGGACGAGATGGGCCGGATCCTCCGTAATCTGAGCGACATGCAGGCACAGCTCGCAGAGCGGCTCGAAGCCGAGCGCAGCCAAGCCGCGGAGAACCGCCGGATCCGGGACGCGCTCGAGGCCGTCAGCGGCGCCGTCATGATCGCCGACGCCGATTTCGGCATCATCCACATCAACCCGGCCGCGCGGCGCCTGTTCACGGAGCACGAGGCAGCGTTCCAGCGCGACGTGCCAGAGTTCAGCGCGGATACGGTCGTCGGCCGAACGATCGACATCTTCCATCGGGACGCGGGCGAGCGGGTCCGCGAGATCCTCTCGAGCCTGACCGAGAGCCACTCGGCATCGTTCACGCTCGGCGGCCGCACGATCCGTCTGATCACGAGCCCGATCTTCAACGACGAAGGCGAACGGCTCGGCTATGTCGTCGAATGGGAGGATCGCACCGAGCAGGTCGCCGCCGAGCGCGACGTCGAGGACATCGTCGCCGCGGCCGCGGATGGCGACTTCTCGCGGCGCATGGACGTCTCGAAGGCGAGCGGCTTCTTCAAGGTGCTCGGCGAGTCGGTCAACAAGCTCGTCGACGTCACCGACCGCAACCTCAGGGAGGTCGTGCGCGTGCTCGAATGCCTCGCCCGCGGCGATCTGACCGAGCGGGTCGAAGGCGAGTTCCGCGGCGCGTTCGCGCAGCTTCAGGAGGCGACGAATGGCTCGATCGAGCAGCTCGAGCAGCTGATCGGCCACGTTCGGACCGCGGGCGACGCGATCGCCGGCGCTTCGAGCGAGATCGCCGCCGGCAACACGAACCTCTCGCAGCGCACCGAGGAGCAGGCGGCGAGCCTCGAGGAAACCGCGTCGAGCATGGAAGAGATGACGACGACGGTGAAACAGAACGCGGACAATGCCCGCCAGGCGAACCAGCTCGCGCAGGGCGCGCGGGAGGTCGCGAACAAGGGCGGCGAGAAGGTCCGCGAGGTCGTCTCGAGCATGAACGCGATCACCGAGAGCGCGCGCAAGATCGAGAACATCATCTCGGTCATCGACGGCATCGCGTTCCAGACGAATATCCTCGCGCTCAACGCCGCCGTCGAGGCCGCGCGGGCCGGCGAGCAAGGCCGCGGCTTCGCGGTCGTCGCCGGCGAGGTCCGCACGCTCGCACAGCGCTCCGCGGAGGCCGCGAAGGAGATCAAGGCGCTGATCACCGACTCGGTGAGGAACGTCGAGGACGGCAGCGCGCTCGTCGAGGACGCGGGCCGGACGATGGAGGAGATCGTCACCGCGATCAAGCGCGTCACGGACATCATGAGCGAGATCTCCGCCGCGTCGGTCGAGCAGAGCCAGGGTATCGAGCAGGTCAACGCGACGATCACGCAGCTCGACGAGATGACGCAGCAGAATGCGGCGCTCGTCGAGCAAGCGACGGCGGCGGCCAGCTCGATGGAGGAGCAGGCGCGGCTCCTGACGCACGCGGTCAGCGTGTTCCGGCTGCGCGCCGCCGCGGACGCGGCGGATGCCGACGATGCCGACGCCGACACGGCGCACGGTGCCGACAACGAGGTCTCGGCCGACGAGCACGTCGCGGAAGCGCCGCAGCGGAAGCGGGGCCGGCGCAAGAAGTCCGCGGCCGGAGCGAACGGCAAGGCCTCTGGCGCACGCGTCGACGCGGTTCGCAAGCTCGTTGCCGCGCCCGCGGTAACGACGACCGGCGACGACGAGTGGACCGAGTTCTGATCGAAGCCGTTTCCTCGCTCAACGCATGCGCTCTTCGCATCGAGATTCCCCCGCCCGGCCGGGACCGGGCGGGGGCAGGAAGGACACGCCCCCGCAAGCGCCCGCTCGCGAGTTCCGCTTCGACGACCGCGATTTCGAGCGCATCCGGCGGCTGATCTATGCCCATGCGGGCATCAAGCTCAGCGACTCGAAGCGGGACATGGTCTACGGCCGCGTCACGCGGCGGCTACGTGCGACAGGGCTCAAGAGCTTCGCCGAGTACTTGCAGCGCCTCGAGGCGGACGAGCTCGAGTTCGAAGAGTTCGTCAACTCGCTGACGACGAATCTCACGGCCTTCTTCCGCGAGGAGCACCACTTCCCGATTCTCGCGGAGCTGCTGCGCCGGCACGCCGCGGACGGCCCCGTCTCGCTGTGGTCCGCGGCGTGCTCGACGGGCGAGGAAGCCTACTCGATGGCGATCACGGCGATCGAGACGCTCGGGCCCGGCGCGCGCGTGCGGATCCTCGGCACCGATCTCGATACGCGCGCGGTGCGCACCGCCGATCTCGGCATCTATCCGCTCGAGCGGGTCGAGAAGCTCGGCGAGGAGCGCTTGAAGCGCTTCTTTCTCAAGGGGACCGGGGAGAAGACCGGATACGCGCGGGTGCGCCCCGAAGTGCGCGCGCTCGTGCGCTTTCGCCCAATGAACCTGATGACGCCCGGATGGCCGATCCGCGGCCCGTTCCATGCGATCTTCTGCCGCAACGCGATGATCTATTTCGATCGCGCGGCGCAGCGGCGCGTCCTCGAGCGTTTCCGGCCGCTGCTGCATCCCGACGGGCGCTTGTTCGCGGGTCACGCGGAAGGGCTTTCGCATTGCGCGGACCTGTTCGAGCCCGAGGGCCGGACGGTCTATCGGCCGGTCGACGGAGCCGCGCCGCAATGATCTCGCCGGCGTCCCGAGTCGACTGCTCGAGCTACTACGACGCCCGCCTCGGGAGGCACGTGCACAAGCTCGCGCCCGGCTGCTTCCACGTCGCGACCGCCGACGAGCTGATCTCGACGTTGCTCGGCTCCTGTGTCGCGGCATGCATCTACGACCCGCTGCGGGCAATCGGCGGGATGAATCATTTCCTGCTTCCGCACGGCAAGCCCGACGACCGGCACGGTGCTCCGGTCTCGAGCAGTAACCGCTACGGAGTGTTCGCGATGGAGAGCTTGATCAACGCCCTACTCGCGCGCGGCGCGAGCAGGGCGCGGCTGCGCGTGAAGCTTTTCGGCGGCGGCCGAATCCTCTCGCAGCTTTCCGACGTCGGCGCGCGCAACATCGAGTTCGTGCGCCGTTTCGTCGAGACCGAGAAACTGCCGATCGAGGCCGAGGATCTCGGCGGCGATCAGGCGCGCCGCGTGCTGATGTATCCCGCGACCGGAAGGGTACGCGTCCGGAAGCTGCCGCCGCTCGGCGCGAGGGACATCGGTCTCGAGGAGGCTCGCTACCTCGAGAACGTCGATACGCCGCGCGGCTCCGTCGAGCTCTTCTGAACACACGACCGACACCGAGCCGCAGCATGACGAAACCAACCGCACCGATCCGTGTTCTCGTCGTCGACGACTCGGCGCTCGTGCGCCAGCTCCTGACCGCCGTGCTCAGCGAGGATCCCGGCATCGAGGTCGTCGGCACCGCGAGCGACCCCTACCGCGCACGGGACCAGATCAAGCGCCTCCGGCCCGACGTGCTGACCCTCGACGTCGAGATGCCGCGCATGGACGGCCTGACCTTCCTGCGTAACCTGATGAGGCTCCACCCGATGCCCGTCGTGATGGTCTCGTCGCTGACCGAGAAAGGCGCCGAGGCGACGCTCGATGCGCTCGCGCTCGGCGTCGTCGACTTCGTGACGAAGCCGAAGCTCGACATCCAGGACGGATTGACGGCGCTTGCGGAGGAGATCCGAGCGAAGGTCCGCGCGGCGGCGTCGGCACGGATCTTTCCGGCCTCGTCGCGGCCGGCAGCGAGAATGGCTGCGCGCGGACCGCGCGAGGTTCCGGTGCGGCGCCACCTGCGGACCACGGACCGCCTGATCGGCATCGGCGCGTCGACCGGCGGCACGGAAGCGATCCGCGAGCTGCTCTGCGCGTTGCCGCCCGACGCTCCCGGCGTCGTCATCGCGCAGCATATCCCTGCCGCGTTCAGCGGACCGTTCGCTCGGCGCGTCGACAAGCTCGCGGCGATCACCGTGAAGGAAGCCGAGCACGGCGAGACCGTGCTGCCGGGCCACGCGTACGTCGCACCGGGCGGCCGACATTTGCGCGTCCGACGCAGCGGCGGCCGCTACGTCCTTCACTTGGGCGACGACGATCCGGTCAACCACCATCGGCCGAGCGTCGACGTGCTGTTCGCATCGCTCGCCGAGGCGGCGGGGCCGAACGCCGTCGCCGCGCTGCTGACCGGCATGGGCTCGGACGGCGCGCGCGGCCTGCTCGCGCTGCGCGAGGCCGGCGCACGCACGTTCGCGCAGGACCAGGCGAGCAGCGTCGTCTGGGGCATGCCCGGCGAGGCGATGCGGCTCGGCGCCGCGGAGCGCGCGGTGCCGTTGACGAAGCTCGCCGAGGTGCTGCTCACGCATGTCGGCGCCGTGCCGTCCGAGCCTAAGGTTTGCCCGCCTTCGGCCGATAAGACGGTATCCACGAATTCTCCTGCCTGATGCGGAACACGATGAAACTGAACAAGGTGCTCTCACGTTCCCTGCCCGCCGCCTCGGCCGGTCTCGCGGTCGCGGCGGTGATCGCCGCGGTCGCGGCCGAGACATGGCCGGCGGCGACGTTCGCCGCGCTCGCCGTCGTCTCGACGGCCGCGACGGCATGGTTGTTCTGGCGAAGCGGCGCCGACGCCGCCGCCGACGACGACGGCATCGGCCGGCTCGCCGACGTGCTCGGGGTGCTCGACCGCAGCCTCGACCGAGACGTCGAAGGGATCGAAGCGGAGATCCACCGCGTTCAGAACCTGATCGGCGAGGCGGTCGCCGAGCTGTCGACGAACTTCAATCGGCTGCACGGGATCGCACGGTCGCAAGCGGAGCTGCTCGAGGCAAGCCTGTCGGCGGACGCCCCGTCCGCCGCGAGCGCAGAAGGCGACAAGACGCCCGCCGACGCGCTGCAAAGCTTCATGGATGCGCTCGTGCACGTCAGCAGTCAAAGCGTCGCGATGGCGAGCGACACCGAGCGGATGCTGAGCCATCTGCACGGCATCTTCCGGGTGCTCGAGGAGGCGAGAAGCCTCGCCGAGCAAACGAACCTGCTCGCGCTGAACGCGAGCATCGAGGCGGCGCGCGCCGGCGAGGCCGGGCGCGGCTTCGCGGTCGTCGCCGATGAGGTGCGCAAGCTCTCGCAGCGCTCCGCGGAGTTCAACGAGCAGATCCGCGAGCGCGTCGAGGAAACACGCGAAGCCGTCGCCCGGGTCCAGGAGAACGCGCGAATGCTGGCCGCCGTCGATCTCGAGCAGACGACCCGCGAGAAGGAACGGATCGGCGAGACGCTGAAGCGCGCCGAAGCCGCTCGCAGCGAGATCCGCGCGAAACTGAAGAACGAGCTCGCGCCGATCAACGACGAGCTGAAGCGCGCGGTCGGCGATGCCGTCCGCTCGCTGCAGTTCGAGGACATCTCGTCGCAGTCGCTGGGCGCCGCCGTCGACGCGATTGCGCGGCTCACCGACCTACGGGTCGAGGTCCACAGCGCGGTCCGCCAGAAGAGCGGAGCCGCGATGCTGTCGCACCTCGCGGAGCGGCTCACGGCGCTCGAGAAGCGGCTGCCCGAGACGGTCAGCCGCCGCGTGAACCAGACCAGCATGCAGCAGGGGACCGTCGAGCTGTTCTGACGGTCGTTACGCGCTTCCCGCGACTCGACGCCGAGACGGCTAAAGTTCTCACGGGAAGCGCCGACACAGTAGCGGTGCGGGGGGCCGATGCCCGCCGACATCGAATCGAGTCCAAGGAGTCGGAGGGACACTATGTTGAAACGCGCATCCTGCCTCGTCGCCGTATCCACCTTGCTCGGCGGCACGGCGTTCGCCTGCGATTACCCGACGGATAAAGTCGAGGATATCCCGCGCGGCTCGACCGCGACGCAGCAAGAGATGGACGCTGCCCGTAAGCGTGTCACCGCGTACGTCAAAGCCCTCGAGGAATATGCGGCCTGCGTGGATGCGCGTCCGGGCGGCGCCCGCGACCGCGACCGCGCGATCGAGGAAGCTCAGCGCGTCGCCGATCGGATGAACCGGGAGATCCGCCAGTTCAATCGGTCGATGCAGCTGCGTCAGGCCTCGACCTAGACCGGGACGTCCCTCGAGACGCCCGACGCGGCCTCGCCGGCTCGCTCCGGCGAGGCCGCGCCGTTATCCGAACGCCCGTTATCTGAACGCGTCTTTCAGCGCCCGCGTCCGCGCGAACACGTCGACGTCGGACGCGCCCGGAAGGCCGATCGTCTCGCGCAGCGCGGGACTCTCCGCCCTCAAGAATGGATTCGTGGCTTTCTCGAGCCCGACCGTCGTCGGCACCGTCGGCTTGCCCGCCGCGCGCAGCCGGTCGACGTCCTCGGCGCGCCGCCGGAGCGCTTCGTTGCCGGGCTCGACGCTGAGCGCGAAGCGCGCGTTGGCCTGCGTGTACTCGTGCGCGCAGTAAAGGCGGGTATCGTCGGGCCAAGCGGCGATCCTGCCGAGCGAGCGCCACATCTCGGCCGGCGTGCCCTCGAAAAGCCGGCCGCAGCCCATCGCGAACAGCGTGTCCCCGACGAACGCGACTCGATCGTCGGGGAAGTGATAGACGACGTGCCCCCGTGTGTGCCCCGGCGTCTCGAGCACGAGGACGCGGCGCGAGCCGAGCAGAAGCTCGTCGCCGTCGGAGACGCCGCGGTCGATGCCGGGAATTCTGGCCGCGTCGGACCTCGGGCCGATGATCGTGCAGCCGGTTCGCGCCTTGAGCTCGAGATTTCCGCCGGCGTGGTCGCCGTGATGGTGCGTGTTCAGGATATGCGTCAACGTCCAGCCGCGGGCGCCGAGCTCGCGAAGGATCGGCTCGACCTCGGGCGTATCGATCGCGGCGGTCACTCCGGTCTCCGGATCGTGCACGAGAAATCCGTAGTTGTCCGTCAGACACGGGAACATATGCACTTGAAGTTCGCTCATCGAAGCCTCCGTCCGTCGATCGTCCCGCGCTCGCGCGTGCGGCCCGAGCCGCCGGCGGCGAGAGCTCGGACGCGCCCTCTCCGGCCCGCGGCGCGCCGCCCCGTCGGTGCGCGGACCGCGGCCGACTTCGCCGCGCGGTGACTTATCGTACAATGCGGCTCCTTATACGCTTAACCCGAGACGCCGCCGGCAAGGCAGTCAAGTGCCGCAGATTACGCTTCCTGACGACAGCGTTCGCTCGTTCGACGGGCCGATCGACGGTCTCACGCTCGCGCGCTCGATCGGCGCGCGGCTCGAGAAGGAGGCCGTCGCGATGCGCGTCGACGGCGAGCTCAAAGACCTCACCGCCGTCATCGACCGCGACGCGCGCGTCGAGATCGTCACGCGCGACTCCGAGGACGGCCTCGAGCTCCTGCGGCACGACGCCGCGCACGTGATGGCCGAGGCCGTCAAGGAGCTTTATCCCGAGACCCAGGTCACGATCGGCCCCGCGATCGAGAACGGCTTCTACTACGATTTCGCCCGCGACGAGCCGTTCACGCCGGAGGATCTCGAGCGGATCGAGGAGCGGATGCGCGAGATCGTCAAGCGCGACGAGCCGATCGTCCGCGAGGTCTGGAACCGCGACGACGCGATCCGGTTCTTCCGCGAGCAGGGCGAGCACTACAAGGCGGAGATCATCGAGGCGATTCCGCCCGAGGAGCCGATCAGCCTGTATCGGCAAGGCGATTTCATCGACCTTTGCCGCGGACCGCATCTGCCGTCGACCGGCCGGCTCGGCCAGGCGTTCAAGCTCACGAAGCTCGCGGGCGCGTACTGGCGCGGCGACGCGCGCAACGCGATGCTGCAACGCATCTACGGCACCGCGTGGGCCGAGCCGAAGCAGCTCAGGGCCTATCTCGAGCGGCTCGAGGAAGCGGAGCGGCGCGATCACCGCAAGCTCGGCCGGCAAATGGATTTATTCCATTTCCAGGACGAGGCGATCGGCGCCGTGTTCTGGCATCCGAAGGGCTGGACGCTCTTCCAGACGCTGATCGAGTTCCTCCGCCGGCGGCAGAACGCCGCAGGCTATCGCGAGATCAACACGCCGGAGCTCATGGACCTCAAGCTCTGGGAAGCCTCGGGCCATTGGGAAGCGTTCGGCGAAAACATGTTCACGAGCCGCATCGAGGACGATCGCGTGCTCGCCGTGAAGCCGATGAACTGCCCGGGACACGTGCAGGTGTTCAAGAGCGAGCTGCGCAGCTACCGCGATCTGCCGCTGCGCCTCGCCGAGTTTGGCAAGGTCCACCGCTACGAGCCGTCGGGCGCGCTGCACGGGCTGATGCGTGTGCGCGCGTTCACGCAGGACGACGCGCACGTCTTCTGCGAGGAGCGCGACATCGCAGCCGAGACCGGCCGCGTCTGCAACCTGCTTCTCGGAATCTATCGCGATCTCGGCTTCGACGACGTGATCGTCAAATTCGCCGACCGTCCCGAGCGGCGGGTCGGCGACGACGCGGTCTGGGACCGCGCCGAGGCCGCGCTCAAAGCCGCGATGGAAGAGCTCGGGCTCGACTACGTTTACAACAAGGGCGAAGGCGCGTTCTACGGGCCGAAGATCGAGTTCGCGCTGCGTGATGCGATCGGCCGCGAGTGGCAATGCGGAACCCTACAGGTCGACCTGAACATGCCGAGCCGGCTCGGGGCGACGTATATCGGCGAGGACGGCGAGAAGCACGTGCCCGTGATGCTGCACCGCGCGATCTTCGGCTCGCTCGAGCGCTTTATCGGCGTGCTGCTCGAGCACTATGCCGGCGCGCTGCCGCTGTGGCTCGCCCCGCTCCAGGCGGTCGTCGCGACGATCACGTCCGACGGCGACGCGTACGCGGCGAGCATCGTCGAGCGGCTGCGCGCGGCCGGCCTGCGCGCCGAGGCGGATCTGCGCAACGAGAAGATCAATTACAAAGTCCGCGAGCATTCGCTCGCGAAGGTCCCCGTGCTGATCGCGGTCGGCCGCAAGGAGGTTGCGGAAAGCACGGTCTCGATCCGCCGGCTCGGCCAGAGCGGCCAGAAGGTGCTTCCGCTCGACGAGGCGATCGAGGCCCTCGCGCGGGAAGCGGCGTCGCCGGGCGCGTGAGCCGCGTTCGGCCGGCCGCGCCGATTGTCGCCGCGCATCCCGAAGTGCCTGCCGATCCGTAGAATGCACCGATCAGGCACCGGAGGGTTCGGATGCGCTTGATCAGCTTCTCGGTCGGTGCTCGGCCGAGCTTCGGGATCGTCGTCGGGGACGGCATCGTCGACGCCGGCGCGCGGCTCGCCGGCGAGTTCGCGAGTCTTCGCGAGATGCTCGCAGCGGGCGCGCTGAACCTGCTGCGCGGCATGGAGGGCTTGTCGCCCGACCTCGCGCTCGCCGACGTTCGCTTCCTGCCTCCGATCCCGGACCGCGCGGCGAAGATTCTCTGCGTCGGCGTCAACTATCGGCCTCATATCGCGGAGATGGGCCGCGAGCCGCCCGAGCACCCGGTGGTCTTCGTCCGCTTCGCGGACAGCCTCGTCGGGCATCTCGAGCCGATGATCCGCCCTCGCGAGTCGGTCGAGTACGACTACGAAGGCGAGCTCGCGGTCGTGATCGGCCGGCCCGCCCGCCGCGTTCCGCCGGAGCGGGCGCTCGAGCACGTCGCGGGCTACGCATGCTTCAACGACGGGACGCTGCGCGACTACCAGCGCCGCGGCCCCCAGTGGACGGCCGGCAAGAATTTCCCCGCGAGCGGCGCGTTCGGCCCGTGGCTCGTCACGGCCGACGAGCTCCCCGACCCCGCGGCCCTGACGTTGACGACGCGCCTGAACGGGCAGGTCGTCCAACGCGAGCGCGTCGCGGAGCTCTGCTTCGACGTTCGGGCGCTGATCGCGTATTGCTCGACGTTCACCGCGCTCGAGCCGGGCGACGTGATCGCGACCGGCACGCCGGGCGGAGTCGGCGCCAGCCGCGAGCCGCCGCTGTGGATGCGGCCCGGCGATGCGGTCGAGGTCGAGATCGACGGCATCGGCAAGCTCGAGAACCCGATTTCGGATGAGCCGGAAGCTCGTTGATGCCGCACGCGATGCGCTGCGCGGCGTCCGGCGAGCCTTCGCGCTCGCCGCACCGCTCGCGCTCGCCGGCCCGGTCTGCGCCGACGGCCCGGATCTCGGCTGGATCGACCGCGAGGTGCTCGAGGCAGGCGATGTCGCGGTACGCACGAGCAAGGAGGACGGCACGATCACGGTCGATACCGCGGCGCTGATCGACGCGACGCCGCAGCGGATCTGGGCCGTGCTAGTTGCGTGCGAGGTCGCACCCGACTACGTGCCGAACGTCGTCGCCTGCGACCATCTCGAGCGGCTCGACGACGGCCGCGCGGATCTCTTCGTGCAGACGATCAAGCCGATCTTCTTCATCCCGCGCTTCGAGTACGTGTTTCGCCTCGACTACACGCCGTACGAGCGCATCGATATGACGCGCCTCAGCGGCGGGCCGCTCGACCGGATGGAGGGCACGTGGTGGTTCCTGCGGCAAACGGACGGCTCGGTGCTGCTCGTGCACAGTCTCGAGGTCGAGCCCGCCGTGCCAATCCCCCGCTTCATGCTGCGTGCGACGCTGCGGCGCGACCTGACGAAGATCATGGAGGCGATCCGCGACCGCGCCGAGGGGCGCGCCGACGACTGACGCCGCCGGTCCGAGCCATGCGGCGGATCCCTCCTTCTTCATAATGTCGGCGGTGCGACGGAGGGGGCTGCGCGGTGCCTGTCCCTTCAGGGGGGACGCCGGAAGAGCGTCCCTGCGGCTCGGGGGCCGCCCTCCCTGGCGGC
>CAYMAF010000021.1:0-26022 GCA_964388365.1 uncultured Gammaproteobacteria bacterium
GCTTCCTCGCGCCGAACTTCGCCGAGCGCGACCGCACCGGCTTCGACGTCTCGATTCCGTATTACCTCAACATTCGGCCGAACCTCGACGCGACGATCGAGCCGCGCTACATGACCCGCCGTGGGCTGCAGCTCAACACCGAAGTGCGCTATCTGCTGCCGAGAACGGAAGGGCAAGTCGACTGGAGCTTTCTGCCGGACGACGACGAGGCGGGGCGCGCGCGCCGCTACGTGAACTTGCAGCACGAGACCGCGTTCGCGCAGAGGTGGAGCGTCGTCACCGGGATCGAGCAGGTCTCCGACGGCGCGTACTTCGAGGATCTCGGCAGCAGCTTGAGCGCGACGAGCCAGATCTTCCTCGACCGTTTCGTCGACGTCCGGTACGCCGCGCCGTCCTGGACGCTTCGCTCGCGCTTCCAGCACTACCAGACGATCGACGAGACGCTCGCCCCGTCGAGCCGGCCGTACCGCCGCGTGCCGCAAGTGCTGTTCGAGGGACGCTGGAACCAGGGCGTCGCGACCTTCGACTCGGCCGCCGAGCTCGTGAACTTCGATCGCGACGTCGGCGTGACCGGCTGGCGTTTCGACAGCGAGCAGGAAGTGACGCTTCGATTCGGGCGCTCGGGCGTCTACGTCGCGCCGGCCGTCGCGCTGCGTCAGACGAACTATCTGCTCGACGATGCCGAGCAGCCGAACGACAGCCCGAGCCGGACGCTGCCGATCGCGAGCCTCGACGCCGGCTTCACGCTCGAGCGCAGCGCCGGCCGCGGGGAGCGCTGGCTGCAGACGCTCGAGCCTCGCGTGCTGTACGTGCACGTGCCGTTCGAGGACCAGTCCGATTTGCCGGTCTTCGACACGATCCTGCCGGATTTCAACCTCGTGCAGCTCTTCAGGAAGTACCAGTACGTCGGCCCCGACCGCATCAGCGACACGGATCAGCTGAGCTTCGGCGTGACGACACGACTCATCGAGCAAAGCACCGGCATTCAACGGCTCGCGGCGACCGTCGGCCAGACGCGTTACCTCAGCACGCAGTCCGTGAGCCTGCCGGGGGTCGACCCGATCGACGAGAACGCGTCCGACTACGTCGCCGAGCTCGCGCTCGGCCTGCGCGACGCGTGGAATCTCGAGCTCGGCTATCAGTGGAACAGCGACACGGAGCGGACGGCACGAACCGAGACGCGCTTCGAGTACCGTCCCGCCGACGACCGGCTATTCGGCTTCGCCTATCGCTACCGGCGCAACGTGATCGAGCAAGGCGATTTCTCGCTCGTCTGGCCGGTCGCCGATCGCTGGCGGTTCATCGGCCGCTACAGCTATTCGTTCCTCGAGAGGGAGCCGCTCGAGCAGTTCCTCGGCTGGGAGTTCGACGCGTGCTGCTGGCGCCTTCGGGTCGTCGGGCGGCGCTTCGTCAGCCGGCGGACCGGGGAATCGGACAGCTCGATCGCGGTCCAACTCGAGCTGAAAGGGTTCAGCCAGCGGGTCGCCTCGCCGGAGGAGCTGCTGGACCGTGGTATCCTGGGCTACAGAGGCACGGGCGCGGATTCGCGATGAGAAGACTGAAAATTCAAATACTTGCCGCCTCCGCGGCAGCAATCGCGATGCTCGCCGGGAGCGGCGCGTCGGCGCAGACTCGCGAGCTCGGCTCGAGCGGCGTCCTGCTCGACGGCATCGCAGCCGTCGTCGACGACGGCGTCGTGCTGAAAAGCGACCTCGAGCAGCGGCTCGCGTTCGTCGTCGCCGCGATTCGCCAGCAGCAGGCGCAGCTCCCTCCGCAGCAGCGCTCGCAGCTACCTCCCCTGTCGGTGCTCGAGCGGCAGGTGCTCGAGCAGCTGATCCTCGAGGAGGTGCAGGTGCAGCGGGCGCGGCGGATCGGCATCCAGGTCAGCGATCAGATCCTGAACCAGGCGCTTTCGAACGTCGCGGCCAATCTCGGGCTGACGTTCGAGCAGCTGCCGGCGGCGCTCGCGGCCGAGGGCATCGACTACGCGACGTACCGCGAGGATCGCCGCAAGGATCTGATCCTCGACCAGCTCGAGCAGCGCGACGTGATCTCGCGGATCACGGTCTCGCCGCGCGAGCTCGAGCAGTGCGTCGCGCGGCTCGAGACTTCGGAGATGAGCGAGCTCGACTACAACGTCTCGCACATCCTGATCGACATTCCGAGCAACGATCCGAACGGTGCCGAGGCCGCGCGCGCCGAGGTCGAGGAAATCTACGAGCGGCTCGAGAACGGCGAGGACTTCGCGCAGCTCGCGATCATCTACTCCGACGCGCAGACCGCGCTCGAAGGCGGCAGCCTCGGCTGGCGCAAGGGCTCGCAGCTGCCGACGCTGTTCGTCGACGCGGTGATCCGGATGCAGCCCGGCGAAGTCTCCGACCCGATCCAGAGCGGCAGCGGCTTCCACATCGTGCGTCTGAACGACGTGCGCGGCGCCGAGCGCGTGATGGAGGATCAAGTGCGTGCTCGGCACATCCTGCTGACTCCGAACGAGATCCTCGACGACGACGCGATCCAGCAGCGGCTGATCGGGATTCGCGAGCAGATCCTCGGCGGCGACGAGTTCGGCCCGATCGCCCGCGCGGTCTCCGAGGACACCGTCTCGGCCGCCGACGGCGGCGACCTCGGCTGGATCGGCCCGGGCTCGTTCGTGCCCGAGTTCGAGCAGAAGCTCGCGGAGCTCGAGATCGGCGAGGTCAGCGAGCCGTTCCGCACGCGCTTCGGCTGGCATATCGTCGAGGTCACCGACCGGCGCTCGCACGACATGACCGACGAGCTCAAGCGCCAGCGCTGCGCGACGCAGATCCGTGCGAACAAGGCAGAAGAGGAGCGGGAGCTGTGGCTCCGGCGTCTGCGCGATCAGGCATTCGTCGACATCAAAATCTGACTCGAGCGCGGCGCCGCCGGCCGCCGTTCGCCGCAGCGAGCGGCGGAGCGTCGCGTTCCGGCTCGAGGTAGCCGCGGGATGACCACGCTTCCGTCGATCGTCGTCACGTCCGGCGAGCCCGCGGGCATCGGCCCGGACCTTTGCGTGATGCTCGCATCGCACGATCTCGACGCGCGGATCGCCGTGCTCGCGGATCCCGATCTGCTCGCGGCACGGGCGAATCTGCTCGGCCGAAGCATCGAGATCACGATCGTCGACGACGAAGCCGGCGCGCCGCCGCACCGCCGGGGCGTGCTCGCGGTCGTCCCCGTGCACACCCGAGCCGAGCCGGTGCCGGGCGAGCTCGACGCCGCGAACGCGCCGTACGTGCTCGAGCTGCTGCGGCGCGGCTGCGACGCGTGTCTCTCCGGCGCGGCCGACGCCCTCGTCACCGCGCCGGTGCAGAAAAGCGTGATCGCTCGCAGCGGCGTGCAGTTCTCGGGGCATACCGAGTATCTCGCCGAGCGCACCGGCACGCCGCTGCCGGTCATGCTGCTCGCGTCCGATACGCTACGCGTCGCGCTCGCGACGACGCATCTGCCGCTCGCGGCCGTGCCCGCAGCGATCACCGCGGAACGGATCGAGCGCACGTGCGAGATCGTGCATCGCGATCTTCGCGGCCGGTTCGGTCTAGCGTCGCCGCGCATCCTCGTGCTCGGCCTGAATCCCCACGCCGGCGAGCAAGGCACGCTCGGCACCGAGGAGCGCGACGTGATCGAGCCCGCGGTCGAAAGGCTCAAGCGCCGCGGCATCGAAGTCCTCGGCCCGGTCTCCGCGGACACGGCGTTCACGCCGGAATCGCTCGAACGCTGCGACGTCGTGCTCGCGATGTATCACGACCAAGGTCTCGCACCGCTCAAGGCGCTCGCGTTCGGCGACGTCGTGAACGTCACGCTCGGCCTCCCGATCATTCGCACGTCGGTCGACCACGGCACCGCGCTGGCGCTCGCCGGCACCGGCCGGGCGCGGCCCGGCAGCCTGCTCGCGGCGCTTCGCGTCGGCCGCGAGCTCGCCGTCAACGCCCGCTGCGCCGCGTGAGCGGCTCGCGGCGACACACGGAACGCATTCCGGCGCGCAAGCGCCTCGGGCAGCATTTTCTGCACGACCCGGCCGTGATCCGGCGCCTCGTCGAAACGATCGGCCCGCGGCCGGACGATACGCTCGTCGAAATCGGCGGCGGGCTCGGCGCGTTGACCGCGCCGCTGCTCGAGCGCGTGCGCACGCTGCACGTCGTCGAGATCGACGAGCGGCTGCACGAGCATCTCGAAGGGCTGTCGACGCCCGGGCATCGCGTCGTGCTGCATCGCGCGGACGCGCTCGAGGCCGACTTCGCCGCGCTCGCGCCTGCCGGCGGCAAGCTGCGCGTGACCGGCAATCTGCCGTACAACATCTCGACGCCGCTGCTGTTCCGTCTTCTCGCGTTCCGTGCCGTGATCGAGGACATGCACTTGATGCTGCAAAAGGAGGTCGTCACGCGGATGACGGCGCGGCCCGGCGGCAAGGATTATGGCCGCCTGACCGTGATGCTCGCGCAATGGATGGAGGTTTCGCATTGCTTCGATATCGGTCCCGGCGCGTTCTCGCCTCCGCCGCGCGTGTGGTCGAGCGTCGTGCGCCTCGTGCCGCGCGCCGAGGAACGCTTCCCGGTCGCCGACGAGCGGCGGTTCTCGCGGCTCGTCGCGCATCTATTCTCGATGCGCCGCAAGACGCTCGCGCGCGCGCTCAAGGGCCGCATCGGCGAGACCGACATCGCCGCGCTCGGTATCGACCCGAAGGCACGCCCGGAGACGCTCGCGCCCGAGGACTTCGCGCGCCTCGCCGCGCTGTGGCCGGAGTAGCGCGATGACGCTCTTCGCGATCGGCGATCTCCAGGGCTGCGCGGCGGCGTTCGACGCGCTGCTCGACGAGATCGACTTCGATCCCGGCCGCGACCGGCTGTGGCTCGTCGGCGATCTCGTGAACCGCGGTCCGGAGTCGCTCGCAACGCTGCGCCGGGTCATCGCGCTCGGCGATGCCGTCACCGTCGTGCTCGGTAACCACGACCTGCACTTGCTCGCCGCTGCGGCCGGCGTGCGCCGACCGAGGCCGAGCGACACGTTTCAAGACGTGCTCGCGGCGCCCGATGCGGCCGAGCTCGTCGACTGGCTGAGACGCCGCCCGCTGCTGCATCATGACCCGGCCGCACGGCGCGTGCTCGTGCATGCCGGCATTCCGCCCACATGGGGCGTCGGCGACGCGCTACGGGAAGCGCGTGCGGTCGAGGCGGCGCTCCAGGGAGACGCGTGGCGCGATGCGCTCGCCGAGATGTACGGCAACGAGCCGCGCACGTGGTCGCCGAGTCTCGAAGGCAGCGAGCGGCTTCGCTACACGATCAACGCGCTGACGCGGATGCGCTTCTGCACGCGCGATGGCACGCTCGATCTCGAGTGCTCCGGGCCGCCCGGCAGCCAGCCCGCCGGCCTCGTGCCGTGGTTCGACGCTCCGGGACGCCGCGCGAGAGACGTGCACATCGTGTTCGGCCACTGGTCCGCGCTCGGATTCTTCCGCCGAGACGACATCACGGCGCTCGACAGCGGCTGCGTCTGGGGCCGCGCGCTGACCGCGGCGCCGCTCGATCCGCCGGGGGCAGCGATCGCCGTCCGCTGCTCCGGTGCGAAGAAGCCGCGCGGGAGCGCGCCGTGAGACGGCTTTTGGCCGCCGTCCGAACGCCGCCTCGCCCCCTGTAAGCTTCACTTCCGCTCAGACCGCGATCGGCGCCTTGATCGACGGGTGCGCGTCGTAGCCGACGATCTCGAAATCCTCGAAGCGGTACTCGTAGATCGACGGCGGACGCCGCTTGATCGCAAGCCGCGGCAGCGGTCGAGGCTCGCGCTCGAGCTGAACGTCCGCCTGCTCGAGATGATTCAGATACAGATGGCAGTCGCCGCCGGTCCAGACGAACTCGCCGGGCGTGAGATCCGTCTGCTGCGCGACCATGTGCGTCAGCAGCGCGTACGACGCGATATTGAACGGCACGCCGAGGAAGACGTCGGCGCTGCGCTGATAGAGCTGGCAAGACAGGCGTCCGTCGGCGACGTAGAACTGGAAGAGCGCATGACACGGCGAGAGCGCCATGCGCTCGAGATCGCCGACGTTCCACGCGTTCACGATGATGCGGCGCGAATCCGGATCGTTGCGGATCAGATCGAGTGCCCGTTCGATCTGATCTATCTCGCGGCCGTCCGCTGCGCGCCACTTGCGCCACTGCGCGCCGTAGATCGGGCCGAGATCGCCGTTCTCGTCGGCCCATTCGTCCCAGATCGTCACGCCGTTGCGGCGCAGATACCCGATGTTCGTGTCGCCGGCGAGAAACCACAGAAGCTCGTGAATGATCGAGCGCAAATGCAGCTTCTTCGTCGTCAGCAGCGGAAAACCTTCCGCGAGATCGAACCGCATCTGATGGCCGAACACGCTGAGCGTGCCTGTGCCGGTACGGTCGTCTTTGCGTGTGCCGCGCTCGCGGATCGTCCGTAGCAAATCGAGGTATTGTCTCATCGGCCGTTCTCCGCACCGCGTTTCGATTCGGCGCGCAGCACCGCAGCCGCTCGGGCTGCGCCTCCGCGCCGGCGATAGGCAAGAACGAGAAGCAGGGCGCCCGCGACGATCATCGGCGCGGAAAGAAGCTGCCCTTGGGTGAGCCAGCCGAACGCGATGTAGCCGATATCGCGGTCCGGCTCGCGCACGAACTCGACGCCGAATCGGAACACGCCGTACAGCAGCAAGAAGAGCCCCGAGACGGCCATCGTCGGCCGCGGTCTCGACGAGAACGTGAACAGCACGACGAACAGCACGAGCCCCTCGAGAAACGCCTCGTAGAGCTGGCTAGGATGTCGTGCGACGCCATTGACGATCATCGCCCACGGCGCATTCGGATCGGTCGGGACGCCCCACAGCTCGCCGTTGATGAAGTTGCCGACGCGTACGAACCCGAGCCCCGGCGCGACCCACGGCGCAATGAAATCGGTCAGCTCGAAGAAGCGCCGGCCGAGCTTGCGCGCGAGCAGCCACATCGCGACGAGCACGCCGACGAGCCCGCCGTGGAACGACATGCCGCCCTGCCAGATCGCGAACAGGCTCAGAGGGTTCTCGACCAGCCCCCCGAAATTGTAGAGCAGCATGTAGCCGACCCGGCCGCCGACGATCACGCCGACGGCCGCGTAAAACACGAGATCGTCGACCTGAGCGGGCGCGATCGGCGAATCGGTCCGCTTCGCGCGGTAGCGCGCGCCGAGCCATCCGACGAGGAAACCGAGCAGATACATCAGCCCGTACCAGCGAATCTGGAGCGGGCCGATTTCGAACGCGATCGGATTGAAGTCGGGATAAACCAATGGTCTTCGCCGCAACGCAGATGGCCCGCAGTTTAAACGCGCGGTCGGCGGGCGTCAGCCCGAGCTAGCCCGCCGCGCGCTCGACGGCCGCAGCGTCGGGCGGATAAGCTTCGCTCGTCGTGACTCGTTCCCCGAACCGCTGGCCGCGAACGATCCTTCACGCGGACATGGATGCGTTCTATGCGGCCGTCGAGCAGCTCGACGACCCGTCGCTGCGCGGCAAGCCTATTCTCGTCGGCCCTCCAAGCGCGCGCGGCGTCGTGCTGACGGCGAGCTACGAGGCGCGCCCGTACGGCGTCGGCAGCGCGATGCCGATGGCGCTCGCGCGGCGCCGCTGTCCCGACGCCGTCGTCGTGCCGCCGAGATTCGAGCGCTACCAATCGGTGTCGCGGATCGTGATGCGCGTGTTCCGCGAGTTCTCGCCGGCCGTCGAGGCGCTCAGCCTCGACGAGGCCTTTCTCGATCTGACCGGCAGCGAGCGGCTGCTCGGAGCACCCGAGGTCGTGGGCCGGCGATTGAAAGACGCGGTTCGCGAAGCGACCGGCGGTCTCGCCGTCTCGGTCGGCATCTCGGCGACGAAATTCGTCGCGAAGGTCGCGAGCGGGCACGCGAAACCCGACGGCCTCACGATCGTGCCGCCTCACACCGCCGCCGCATGGCTCGCGCCGCAGCCGGTGAGCCGGCTCTGGGGCGTCGGCGCGAAAACCGCCGCTCGGCTCGAAGCGCTCGGCTACATCCGGGTCGGCGACGTCGCGCGCGCGGACCCCGAAACGCTTTGCGCCGCGCTCGGCGGCGCGCTCGGCCGAAAGCTCCACGCCCTCGCGCGCGCCGATGATCCGCGGCCGGTCGAGCCGTCGCGCGCAGCGAAAAGCATCGGCTCGGAGGTGACCCTCGAGGCCGATACGCGCTCGCGCCAGACGATCGCGTTCCACCTCCGGCAAGAAGCGGACAAGGTCGCGCGGCGGCTCCGCAAGGCCGGACTTTCCGCGCGCGGCGTTCGCGTGAAGCTCAAGCGGGCCGATTTCAAGCTGCTGACGCGGCAGCGCGTCCTCGCCGCGCCGACGGATCTCGCCGACGACCTCCATCGCGCCGCGCTCTCGCTGCTCGACGCCTTCGGCCCGCTGCCGGCGGTCCGGCTCGTCGGACTCGCCGCGTTCGACCTCGACCGCGATGAGCTCGGCGCGCAGGCGGAGTGGGTCTCGCCGCGAGCGCGCACGCGCGCGCTCGAGACGACGCTCGACGCGCTCGCCGAGCGGTTCGGCGATCGCGCGGTCGTGCGCGCTTCCGCGCTGCGGCACGACGAGCGGCTCGGTCTCGGCCCGAATCTCGACTTCCTGCGCGACGCGGACGACGACTAGCGCCCTCCGGCTCGTGCCGCGTTTCCCGGCGCATCCGCGGCCCGGCAGGAGGCTGCTATAGTGCGGACATGGCCAACGCGCTCACACGCGAGACGAGTCCGTACCTGCTGCAGCACGCCGACAATCCGGTCGACTGGCTGCCGTGGTCGGATGCGGCGCTCGAGAAGGCGCGCGCCGAGAACAAGCCGATTCTGCTGTCGATCGGCTACTCGGCATGCCATTGGTGCCACGTGATGGCGCACGAGTCGTTCGAGGACCCGGAGACGGCGGAGCTGATGAACCGGCTCTACGTCAACATCAAGGTCGATCGCGAGGAACGGCCGGATATCGACAAGATCTACCAGACGGCTCATCAGCTCTTCAACGGGCGCGGCGGCGGTTGGCCGCTGACCGCGTTCCTGACACCGGACACGCACGTGCCGATCGTCGTCGGCACGTATTTCCCGAACGAGCCGCGCTACGGCATGCCGTCGTTCAAGACCGTGTTGACCGAGGTCGAAGCGTACTACCGCAGCTACGGCAAGGAGATCGCGGCGCGCGGCGAGGCGCTCGTCGAGACGCTCGCGAAGATCGATGCCGGCGCCCCCGGCACGCGGCCGCATTCGGCACCGCTGGTCAGCGTGCGCGAGCGGCTCGCCGCAGCGTTCGATCGCGAGCACGGCGGCTTCGGCAGCGCGCCGAAGTTCCCGCGCGCCGCCGCGCTCGAGCTGCTGCTCGAGCAGTCGCGGCGTAACACGAACGAGCCGGACCGCGAGCTCGAGCCTATCGTCGTACGCACGCTGCGAACAATGGCCGACCGAGGCCTCTTCGATCACCTCGGCGGCGGCTTTTTCCGCTACAGCGTCGACCGCCGCTGGTCGATCCCGCACTTCGAGAAGATGCTGTACGACAACGCGGCGCTGCTCGCACTCTATGCGGAGGCGGCCGCGGCGACCGGCGAGCCGTCGTTCGCGCGCACCGCTGCGGCGACCGCGGACTGGATGCTGCACACGATGCAGGATCCTGCAGGCGGGCTCTACTCGACGCTCGACGCGGACGCCGACGGGCGCGAAGGCAGCTATTACGTCTTCACGCCGGACGAGCTCGACGCCGCGCTCACGGCGGACGAAGCCGCGGTCGCGAAGCGCGTTTTCGGGCTCGATCGCGAGCCGAACTTCGTCGACCCGCACGGCGGCAGCGCGAGCTGGCATCTAGAGATCGTCGCGCCGCCGACGGATGTCGACTCGAGCGGCGACGAGAGCCGCGCGGCGCGGCTTCTCGAGAGCGCGAAGCGCAAGCTCCTCGACGTGCGCTCGGCGCGCGTGCCGCCGGGCCGGGACGAGAAGATCCTCGCCGGATGGAACGGGCTCGCGATCCGCGGGCTCGCAATCGCCGGGCGGCGGCTCGCTCGCCCCGATCTCGTCGACGCGGCGAGCCGCGCCGCGGACTTCGTGCGCGAGCGGCTGTGGCACGGCGGACGGCTGCTCGCGGCGTACAAGGATGGCCGCGCCCGCTTCGCCGCGTATCTCGACGACTATGCGTTCGTCGCCGACGGGCTGCTTGCGCTGCTCGAATGCCGCTGGCGCAACGAGGACCTATCGTTCGCGATCGAGCTCGTCGAGACGACGCTCGAGCACTTCGAGGACCAGGCGAACGGCGGCTTCTTCTTCACCGCGGACGACCACGAGAAGCTGATTCACCGCCCGAAATCGTTCGCCGACGACGCGGTGCCGTCCGGCAACGGCGTGCTGTGCAAGGTATTGCTGACGCTCGGACAGCTGCTCGGCGAGCATCGCTATCTCGATGCGGCGGAGCGAACGCTAACGGCCGCGATGCCGGTGCTCGCGGAGTATCCCGATGCGCACGCGGCGATGCTGCTCGCGCTCGACCGCTTCGTCGATCCGCCCGAGTCCGTGATCGTGCGCGCGCGGCGCGCGGATATCGAGGCCGCGCACAGGCTGCTCGCGCAAGGCTACCGGCCGCGGCGCTCGAGCTTCGTGATCCCGATCGACGCCGGCGACTTGCCGGGGCTGCTCGCGGAGCGCCAAGGCGCCGTCGAGACCGTCGGCTACGTGTGCCGCGGCACGAGCTGCCTCGCACCCGCCGTCGGGCTCGACGCGCTGCGCGCCGCGCTCTGACGCCGATCCGAAAGGATCGCCTCCCTTCGCGCTCAGAGGGTCGCGGCGAGCTCGGAACGCCGCCACTCGTGGCCGACACGGTGCAGCTCGTAGGTCGCCCAGTAGTGCGGATCCGGCTTCAACGTGATCACGTCCGGCACGTCGTTCCAGTCGACGACGTTGATCCGCACGGCTTCGCGCCCATCGAGCCTGCGGATCACGTCGACGAAGGTATCGAGATCCGGCGTCGGCAGCCCGTCGATCGCGACGATCCGGCGGCCGGCGTACAGGCCGTATCGGCTCGCCGGCGAGCCGTAGTTGAAATACGAGACGTAGACCCCGCTCGGCTCGATGCCGCGCTGCACCGCGAGCGGGCGATGCGGCTCCTGCAGCAGAGCGCCTGCCCACGACACGACGCGGTCGATGCCGTCACCGTCGAGCGCAACGGTCGCGATCGTCTGCGTGATCTCCTCGCCGTCGCGATAGACCGTGATCGAGACCTCCGGACGCTGTGATGCTCGCTCGACGTCGCGGAAGGTGTTGACGAGCCGGCCGTCGATACTGAGCAGGATGTCGCCGGAGCGAAGGAACTTCGATGCCGGCGACCCGCCGACCGTGCTCGCGACCGCGAGCAGCTCGCGGCGCCTCGGGCTGTGCGCCTCGTATCGCTCCGCCCAGTGGTCCGGCAACGCGAGCTTGCGGGCGGTCGCGAGCGGCATCATCCGCCATTCGACCTCGAGCGAGCGGATCGGCTCGCCGCTTCGCATGTGCCGCAGCATGTCGGCGACCAGCTCGCCCTGAATCCCCATGTTGATCTGCGCGAGATCGCGGCCGCTCTCGACCGCGAAGCTCGCCCAGTGCGCGAGCACGCGGCCCTCGTCGTCGATGATCACACCGTCGAAGTCCGTCGGGCCGTTGACGAGCGATACGACCTCGAGATTCGAATCACGGAACCGCAGCGTGCGCGACAACGGGAAATTGGCCTCGCTGACCGACGCGACCTGCGCCGTCTGCGACAGCAGGTTGTGATCCGGGGCAAGCCCGACGACCGTGACGACGCGGCCGGGCCTGAGCGGCTCGGTCGCGATCTCGGCGCTTCGCACCGGCGTCGAGCCGATCAGCGCCGGGTCGTACGAGACGATCGCGAGATTGTGCAGCGGGTGCACGTACTCGACGCGGCCCGGAATCTCGACCGAGCCCGCGAACGTGATCCGGACGTCGCCGATCGCGACCGGCACGGTATTGCGATCGACGAGCACCCAGCCTCGCTCGGCGTCGACGACGAGCCCTGTGCCGTAGTAGTAGCGATCCGATACGCCGGAGACCGTATACGGCATGCTGAAGTTCACGAGCACGAGCGACGGCACGATCCGCTCGAGCCGCGGCTCGGATTGCTCCGGGAACGTCGTCTCCCGCACCTGCACCGCGGAGCCGGCGGGCGCCGCCGGCAGCTCTCTGCACGGCCAGAGCCCGGTGCCGTCGTCCCGATGGCAGCGCAGCGCGGGGAACCAGCTGCGGTTGTTAGTGATGATGCGCTGCCGCTCGGTTCGCGGATCGTCGAACGTCAGGAAGCGCACGCTGACCTGCGCGCGCTCGGGAATGCCCGCGAGCGCCTCCTCGAGGTCGTCGAGGTTCTCGATGCGCCGTCCGCCGATCTCGGTGATCAGGCTCGCGCGCGGTATCGCCGCCGAGCCGAACACGTAGCCGGGGCTCGCGATATAGACGCCGGTGACCGGACGATTGAAATGCCGCGCCTGCTGGTACGAAAGATTGTGCAGCACCCCGTCGCCGTACTCGATGTACTCGTCCGGCGTGATCGCGTGCAGATCGTCGACGACGATCTCGTGCGTCAAGCGTTCGCCGCCCCGTTCGACGACGACGGTCACTGTGTCGCCGACCTTCGAGTCGAGCACGGCCGCGAGCGGCACGAACTCGGGCATCAGCTTGCCGTCGACGCTGATCAGCACGTCGCCCGGCTCGAGCGCGCCCGCGGCACGCGCGCCCGGAATGACCTGCTCGACCACGAGCATCCCGGTCTGACGCGGGAACGCCTCGCGCATGATCCGCTCGGTCTCCTCCGAGAGCCCGAGACGGCGCAGCTCCGCGTACGGCGTGTGCACGAACTCCGTGAGCAACGTGCCGCGCGGCACGCTTTGCCCTTTTCTCAGCCGCTCGAGCGCGACCTGCACGCGGTCGAGCGGCAAAAAGAAGCTCGACGACGCTTGCGTGTTCGCACCGGCATTCAACGCGACGACGCGCCCTTCGATATCGACGACCGGCGAGCCCGACGACCCTCCGGACGTCCCGGACGCGGCCTGCAGATAAAACGTGTTGAAGTCGTTGTAGTTGCCGCGTCCGTAGTTAGGCGCCTGCCGATCGAGACGCGCGATCGTGCCGGCGAGGATCGACAGCCGTTCGCCCGCGTCATTGCCGATGACGCGGATGTCGCGGCCGATCTGCGCCGCTTCGGGCACGAGCGGCAGCTCGGCCGGCTCGATGTACTTGAGCTCGGAAGGGTCGTAGCGGAAGAAACCGAAATCGTGAATCGGATCGCGGTAGACCGGGTAGAGATCGACTTCCTCCTGGTTCAGGAAGATTGCCTGCGCCTTCACCGGGCCGGGCGTGACGACATGCCGATTCGTGAGGATCAGTCCTTGCTCGGCATCGACGACGAACCCGGTCGCCTGCGTCGATTGGTTCCGCTCCGTGTCGAATGCACGCGTGCTGTCGACGTGAATCGACACGACGCCGCTCGCGATGCGCTCGAGCGTGCGATTCCACGCCGCTTCCTGGGCGGCGAGCGGCATCGCGACCAGCATCAGCACCGCCCACTGCCCAAACTTCGTCACGTGCCTCATATCGTCAACGACCCCTCGTCAGAAGTAAGGCCGAGCGCCCCGAGGATGAGACCGTCGGAGGGCCGATTTGCTCCGGAACGACCCGAGCCCGCCCCCAAACGGCCACGATCATGCCGCAGCTCGCCCGCTCGGGCCGCGAGAGCGCTCACAGTCGAGGTGAAGGCCCAGCGCGCGCCGCGCGAGCCAGCGCTTCGCAGGACCCGCCGCGTCGACCGCCGTGAGACCGACGGCGCGCAGCACCGCGGCCGGACCGGGCAGGCGGAACAGATGATGGAGCGCGTCGAGCGCAAGTAGCATGTCGACGTTGTCGGCTTTTCGCCGGCGCTCGTAGCGCCGGAGCACACCGAGATCGCCGATATCGAGCCCGGCCTCGAGCGCCGCGTCGATCTCGTGCGCGAGGCACGCGGCATCGGCGAGCCCGAGATTCATGCCCTGACCTGCAAGCGGATGGACGACATGCGCGGCATCGCCGACGAGCACTCCCCGGCGACGACCATAGCGCATCGCATGCTGGATACGGAGCGGGAACCGGCCGCGCGCCGAGATCGGCCCGAGCCGGCCGAGCACTCGGCCCGTCGCATCCTCGAGCGCCGCGAGGAAATCGTCGTCGGGTGCCGCCGCGAGCGCTGCCGCGCGCGCGGTCGGCAACGACCAGACGATCGAGCTGCGGCCGTCGACGAGCGGCAGCAGCGCGACCGGCCCGCCGTCGACGAAACGCTGCCATGCGGTGCGCTCGTGCGGCCGCTCCGTCGCGACGTGCGCGACGAGCGCGTGCTGCCCGTAACCGCGCCCGATCGTCGGCAAGCCGAGCAGCGTGCGTGCCGGCGACCGCCCGCCGTCCGCCGCGACGACGAGCTGCGCATGCACGGTCTCGCCGCTTGCGAGCGTGACGGCCGCGGCATCGCGCCGCATGTCGATCGTATCGATCGTCGTGCCCGTGACGATACGGGCGCGACGCGAGCCGGCGAGCCGCTCGAGCAACGCGTCGCGAATCAGAATGTCCTCGACGATGTGGCCAAGGTCCGGCTCGCCGATCTCGGCGCAATCGAACTCGATCGAGCCGAGACCGCGCGGTGCGTCCCCTTCCCAGACGCGCATGCGCTCGTAAGGGCTCGCGCGCCGCGCGGCGATCGATGGCCACGCGCCGGCACGCTCGAGCACGCGCTGGCTCGAGCGGGACAGCGCATAGACGCGCAGCCCCATCTCGTCGGGATTCCAACGCGGCGGATCGTGCGGCTCGACGACGACGACGCGGCAGTCGCCGCGCCCGGCATCGAGCAACGCCGCAAGCGTCAGTCCGACGGGTCCGCCGCCGCTGATCAGAACGACGGGCTCGCTCATGAGGTCCCTCCGCTCGGCGACAGTCCGCGTGCGAGACGAGGCAGCTTTCCGGCGATTCCCATCGTATGCCGCGCGAGCAGCGTCTTCGCACCGGGCAGCAAATCGAATGCCGCAAGACCGAGCCCGCGCAAAGCGCCGATCCCGGGCTGCGACAACCCGAACAAGCCGATGAGCCCGTGCGTGAACCAAGCGACCTTGCGTTGATCGTCGGCGCGCCAGATGCGGTAACGCTCGGCGATGCGCGCATAGTCGGCATCGGCACGTGCGTCGGCGATCAGATCGACGAGCGCCGCAACGTCGCGCAGCGCGAGGTTGAAGCCTTGGCCCGCGACCGGGTGCAGCGTCACGGCGGCATTGCCGACGAGCACGACCGGCCCGTCGCCGAGCGCGTCGCTGCGCAGCCTGCGTAGCGGATGCAGCGCCCGTGTGCCGATCTTCAGGAAGCGCCCGAGCCGATAGCCGAACGCGTCCTGCAAAGCATCGCGAAACGCGCCCTCCGGCAGCACGGCGACATGCTCGGCTTTCCGCGCCGGCAACGTCCATATGACGCCGACACGTCCCCCGGGAAGCGGCAGCATCGCGAGCGGGCCGCCGACGATGAAGCGCTCGTATGCGACGCCATCGTGTGGCTTGTCGGTCGTGACGTTGACGATCAGCGCCTGCTGCGCGTACCGGTCCTCGCGGGCGCCGATGCCGAGCGCCTCGCGCACCCGGGACCGTGCGCCGTCGGCCGCGACCATGAGCCGCGCATGCACGTCGATCGCGCCTTCCGCGCCTTCGATCGTCGCATGCACGCCTTCATCGTTGCGCTCGAACGACGAGAGCGATGCGTTGCCGAGCAGGACGAAATCGCGGGCCGCGGAGAGCCGCGACCATAGTGCTTCGCCGAGGCGCCGGTTCTCGACCGTATAGCCGAGCGCGGCGACGCCTTCGTCGCGCGCGTCGATGCGCACGGTGCCGAACCGGCCGCGCTCGGACACGTGTATCGTCCGAATCGGCTCGGCGTCGCGAACGAGCCCTTGCCACACGCCGAGCGCAGCGAGAATCCGTTGCGACCCGTTCGCGAGCGCCGTGACCCGCGCATCGAAGCTCGGCTGCTCGAGCCGCGACGGATCGCGCAATTCGACGAGCACGGCACGGCAGCCGGCCGCGTCGAGCGCGGCCGCAAGCGCCGAGCCGACGAGGCCGCCGCCGACGATCAGGACCTCGCAGTCGAGCCGGCGCTTCATGATGAGCTCACGCCGCCTTCCCGTGCGCCGTCCCGACCGCGCGCTCGACCTCGTCGGGATCGGCCGGAAGCGCCGCGGTGAGCACGTCGCAACCGTCCCGTGTGACGACGACGTCGTCCTCGATGCGGATACCGATACCCCGCCACGCCTTCGCCTTGCCGGTCGTGTCGGGCGCGACGTAGATGCCCGGCTCGATCGTCAGCACCATGCCGGGCTCGAGCAGACGCCACGCGTCACCGAGCTTGTAGTCGCCGACGTCGTGCACGTCGATGCCGAGCCAATGGCCGGTCTTGTGCATGAAGAAGCGCCGATAGGCCTGCTCCTTGATCAGCGTCGAAAGCCGTCCTTCGAGGAGCCCGAGACGCCGCAAGCCGGCGGTGACTTCCTTCACCGCGGCATCGTGCGGATCGTTCCAATGGTTGCCGGGCTTCACCGCCGCGATCGCCGCTCGGTTCGCGGCGAGCACGATCTCGTACAGCTCGCGTTGACGGGGCGAGAAGCGGCCGTTGACCGGAAACGTGCGCGTCACGTCCGATGCGTACATCTCGTATTCGCAGCCGGCGTCGACGAGGACGAGGTCGCCGTCCTGAAGGACCGCGTCGTTCGCCGTGTAGTGCAGCACGCACGCGTTCGCGCCGCCGGCGACGATCGGCGGATACGAGCATACGGCGCCGCGCCGTCGAAACTCGTGCAGGTATTCGGCCTCGAGCTCGTATTCCCACATGCCCGGGCGGCAGACACTCATCGCACGCCGGTGCGCGTCCATCGCGATACGCGCCGCGCGGCGCATGACCGAGATTTCTGCGCGGCTCTTGAAGAGGCGCGCTTCGTGCAGAAGATGGTCGAGCGCGACGAGCTCGCTCGGCGCATGCCCGCTCTGGCGCCTCGCGTTCAGCGCCTCGATCCACCCGAGCAGGCGACGATCGAACTCGCCGGCTCCGATCGAGTAATAAACGCGCTCGCGCTGCTCGATCAGCCCCGGCAGGATCTCGTCGATATCGCCGATCGGAAACGCATCGTCCGCGCCGTATTGCTCGACGGCACCGGCCGGCCCCGCACGCACGCCCTCCCACATTTCCTTGACCGGATCGCGTTCTCGGCAGAACAGCAGGAACTCCCCGCCTGGGCGGCCCGGCACCAGCACGGCGACCGCGTCCGGCTCCGGGAAGCCGGTCAGATAGTGGAAGTCGCTGTCCTGTCGATAGGGAAACGACGTATCGCGGCTCCGAGTGCGCTGCGGCGCCGCGGGCAAGATCGCAATGCCGTCGGCGCCCATCAGCTCCATGAGGTGCCGGCGCCGCTTCGCATATTCGCGGGGATTCAAGAACGAGTTCCTTGTATATCTAATGGATCGTGCCGGACACGTCCTCGGCGCGATTGCCGAAGTGCTCGAACACGAGCTGAACGCTGATCCGCACGTATTCCTTGAGCTCGGCGAGCGCGAACCCCGCCTGTTCGAGATCCTGCTCGTCGTCGGGCCCGAGCGCCGCGCGGCTGATCTCGGCGAAATCGCGCGCGATCTCAGCGACGGCTTCCTCGGCATCCGAGCCTTTGCCGGTCATCTTCAAGCCGCCGAGACCGAGCCCCGACAGAAAGCCGTGGCACCATGCCGCGAGCGCGCGGACCTGCGCGTCGAGCGGCTGCTCGTCGCCCGGCAGCAGCGGCTCGAAAGCCATGTCGGATTCGTTGAGCATGCGCCACGTCTCATGCTCGACTTCGCGAAGCGTCTCGCCGATCGGCGTCCCGCCTTGCTGGTGCCACTCCTCGAGCTGCTGATCGAGCCACTGATTCGCGGCCGCGACTCCTGCAATGCACATGATCCCGCAGAGACCGCCGTGCAGCTCGGCGAGCGACGGCACGACTCCAGCATCGGCAAGCTCCTCGGACAGCGTCTCGTAGGCGAAGTTCTCTTCCATCGCGGCGCACGTGAAACGTTCGGCGTTTCATGCTATCACCGTCCGCCGCGTTATTGACCCCCGAGCCCGGCGGGCTCTATATTCGCCGGATGAATCGGGAGCAGACCAACCAACGCTTCGATCTGGAGCTCAAGCGCCTCGAGCGGCGTCTCGAGGAGCTGATTCAGGTCTGCGAGAAGCTTCGCGAGGAGAACGCCTCGCTACGTCAGAGACAGGAAGCGCTGATCGCCGAGCGTGCGACTCTGCTGCAGAAGAACGAGCAGGTGCGCGGGCGCGTCGAGGCGATGATAGGCCGCCTGAAATCCATGGAGCAGACCTCATGAGCGATTCGATCGCCCGGGTGACGATTCGGATCCTCGAAAAGGAATACCACGTCGCTTGCCCGGCCGACGAGCAAGCCGCGCTGCTCGCATCCGCCGATCTTTTGAATCGCAAGATGCGCGAGATCCGCGACAGCGGCAAAGTCGTCGGGCTCGATCGCGTAGCCGTCATGGCCGCACTGAATCTCGCTAACGACTACCTGAAGACGAAGAGCGAGGACGAGGAGCTGCAGAACATCGTCGGGATGCGAATTCGCGCGATGCGCGAGCGCCTCGACAATGCGCTTGGACCTGCGAAGCAACTGCCTCTATAGTGTCGGTTACGGTGCTCCCTGCGGTGTTCGACACGGACCGGATAGTCTTTCGACCCTAACTCATGATCTTGGGGTTGTGTTCTGTCGGTGGTGTTGTGCAGATCCGGTCTGACCGGGAAGCCTGCAACTATCACGGCTTACCCCACCTTTTGCTCTGGTTCGAGAGCAACCGCTCGTGACGGCACAGGCGGGGAGCACCTCTCCCGATTCCGCTGCGCCGATGCGCGACGCAGAATCCGCACGCCGCGAACGCGCGCGCGTCCGCAAGGAAATGCGCCGCTTGCGCCGCTCGCTCGAAGCCGAGAAGCGCGCTGCCGGCGAGCGGGCGCTCTGGCGCCGCATCATGGGGCTCGGGGTCTACCGCCAGGCCCGCAGTCTTGCCGTTTATTACGCATTCGATGGCGAACCGTCGATCGCCCACGTCGCGGAAGCGGCCGCACGGCACGGCAAGCGCGTCTACGCGCCGGTCGTCGTCGGCGAGCGGATGCACTTCGCGCCCGTTCGTCCTGACGGGCTGCTGCGCCGCAACCTGTTCGGCATCGAGGAGCCGGCGCTCGATGAACGAATCGATCCTCGAAAGCTCGACCTCGTGCTGACTCCCCTCGTCGCTTTCGATTTGCACGGCGTCCGGCTCGGGGTCGGCCGCGGATACTTCGATCGCGCGTTCAGCTTTCTGCGTCATCGCAAGTCCTGGACGAGACCGAAGCTGCTCGGCGTCGCGTGGTCCTTTCAACGTGCCGAGAGGCTCGAAGCGCAGCCGTGGGATATCCCGTTGTGGGGTGTCGTGACCGAAGCCGCATTCCACCGGTTCGCCGGCGGCGGTGACGCAGCGGAAACGAATCGATGAAACGTTGGCTCATGAAGTCCGAGCCGGACGTATTCGGCGTCGACGACCTTGCGGCATCGCCGGGACGCCAAACGTACTGGGACGGCGTGCGCAACTATCAGGCCCGTAACTTCATGCGGGACGAGATGAAGCGCGGCGATCTCGCGTTCTTCTATCACTCGAACTGCGCGGAGCCCGCGATCGTCGGCATCATGAAGATCGTGAAGGAAGGCTATCCGGATCACACGGCGTTCGATCCGGACGATCCGCATTACGATCCGAAGAGCAACCCCGACGCTCCGCGATGGTTCATGGTCGACGTGAAGCTCGAGCGCAAGCTGAAGCGGCCGATCACTCTCGCCGAGCTGAAGCAGCATGCCGATTCCGAGCTTGCCGGCTTCAAGCTACTCGCGCGAGGCAATCGTCTTTCCGTGTTGCCCGTGAGCGACGAGCACTGGGATTTCATTTTGAGTTTGGAGTGACGGCTGCGGACTGCGTCGCGACTCTTCATCGCGCTCCGACCGCAGCGAAGAATGTGCTTCGAGTCACATTCCCTACGCATCACACTCCGATCGGAATGCGCAAAAACGTATAACAGTCTGGAAATTTGGATGCTTTTATATATACTCAACGCCGTTTATCCCGACACGGAGACTACCCATGGCATCTACGAAGAAGACATCTGCGAAGAAGACGTCCAGCAAACGCAAGAAGACTCGTCGCAAGGTCGCTAAGAAGCCTGCAACGAAGAAGCGTGTTACGAAGAAGCGCGTCACGAAGAAGCGGGTAACGAAGAAGAAGGTCGCGAAGAAGAAGACCAAGAAGAAGGCGGCCAAGAAGAAGACTGCGAAGAAGAAGACCGCGAAGAAGAAGACCGCGAAGAAGAAGACGACGAAGAAGAAGGCTTCGAAGAAGAAGGCTTCGAAGAAGAAGGCTTCGAAGAAGAAGGCTTCGAAGAAGAAGGCGACGAGGAAGAAGGCGACCAGAAAGAAAACCGCGGCAGCGGCGGGCGCCTGAGACGTCCCTACCACCTCAGACGGAGAGCTACCGCTCACGTCGAACGAAGTGCCCGCGAAAGCGGGCACTTTTTTTTTCGAGAGACAGCACGATGACGCAAGACGAGCAGAAACGGAGAGCGGCGCTCGCGGCCCTCGACCACATCGAGAACGGCATCACGCTCGGCGTCGGAACGGGCAGCACCGTCGAGCACTTCATCGACGCCCTGCCCCAAGTCGCCCACCGGCTATCGACCGTCGTGTCGAGCTCGGAACGCAGCACGGCGCGACTCGAGAGCCTCGGCATCGAGGTCACACCGTTCTCGGGGATCGACCGGATCGATCTTTATGTCGACGGGGCGGACGAGGCGACGAAGCATCTGCACTTACTGAAGGGCGGCGGCGGCGCATTGACCCGTGAGAAGGTGCTCGCGGGCGCGGCGCGGCGGTTCGTCTGCATCATCGATTCGTCGAAGCTCGTCGGAACGCTCGGCAGCTTTCCGTTGCCGATCGAGGTCGTGCCGATGGCCCGATCGTTCGTCGCCCGTCAGTTGGTCAAGGCAGGGGGCGAGCCGATCTGGCGGAAGGACTTCGTGACCGATAACGGCAACGTCATTCTCGACGTCCATCACCTCAGGATCGCGAACCCTCTCGAGGTCGAAACCCGGTTCAATCAAGTACCGGGGATCGTCACCGTCGGGATCTTCGCCCATCGCGGGGCCGACGTGCTGCTGATCGGCGAGAAGAGCGGCGTGCGGACGATCGCTAGATAAAAGAACGGCGGGCTGCTGCCCGCCGCTCGAGGTGTGGCTGGGGGACCAGGATTCGAACCTGGGTTCTCGGAGTCAGAGTCCGATGTCCTACCGCTAGACGATCCCCCAAGCGATATCCAGCTTACCCGCCCCGGGCGGACACTGCCACCGTCCCGCAGACGAGACGGAATCCAGGATCGGGCGTGCTATTCGCGCCGCTCCAAGCACCCCACCGCGTCGCGGACGGGCGGAGCGGCAGCGCGGAGCCCCCGCGCTGCGGCTCGAGCCGCACGGCGGACTCCGCAGCCGAGCGCTTAGCGCTTCGAGAACTGCGTCGCGCGGCGGGCCTTGCGCAGGCCGACCTTCTTGCGCTCGACCTCGCGAGCGTCACGCGTTACGAATCCGGCGCGGCGCAAGGGCTGCCGCAGCGTCTCGTCGTATGCGATCAACGCACGCGTGATGCCGTGGCGGATCGCGCCCGCTTGACCCGTCGTGCCGCCGCCGGACACCGTGACGCGCACATCGAACTTGTCTTCGAGATTGCTCGTCACGAGCGGCTGCCGGACGATCATCCGGGCCGTCTCGCGGCCGAAGAACTGATCGAGCGGACGGCCGTTGACCGTGATATCACCGCTGCCGGGCCGCAGAAACACGCGTGCCGCCGAGGTCTTGCGCCGGCCAGTGCCGTAATAGCTTTCGCTTGCCATCGGGATCCTAGAGCTCCAAAGGTATCGGCTGTTGCGCCTGGTGCGGGTGCTCCGCGCCGCGGACGACCTTCAGCTTACGCAGCATACGCCGGCCGAGCGGATTCCTGGGGAGCATCCCCTTCACGGCGAGCTCGAGCGCCCGCTCGGGGGCCCGCTGCAGCAGCTTCTCGAGCGACTCGGACTTCATGTGCCCCACATAGCCGGTATGGCGGTGGTAGATCTTGTCCGTGAGCTTACGGCCGGTGACGCGGATCTTCTCCGCATTCACGACGACCACGTAATCGCCGGTATCGACGTGCGGCGTGTAGACGGGCTTGTGCTTGCCCCGGAGACGGCGCGCGATCTCGGAGGCGAGCCGGCCGAGCGTCTTGCCGTCGGCGTCGACGACGTACCAGTCGCGGCGAACGGTCTCCGGCTTGGCGGAATATGTCTTCATCTTCCGAATATGGCTTTGAAAGTGGAGGCCGGGGGCCCGACCAAAGAGGCAGAATGGTACAAGCAGAACCCTGGGCGCGCAAGCGACCGGCGGGGCGCCGGCAGCCGCCGCCCCGCCTCGAGCCCGCTTTAGAACGCGTACTCGAGCGCCACCGACGTGAAACGGTCGGCATTCGCCGAGCCCTGCGGCACCGAGCTATTGTGCTTGACCCGATAGCTCAGGACCAGCGCGACGTTGCCGATGATCCGCGCCCGAAGCGACGAGCGCGACTCGGTCATCGTATTCGTCGAGCCGCTTTCGACGACCAGCGACTGCTCGAAATCGGTCGTCTCGGTCATGACCCACCGATAGTTGACCGAGCCTCGAACGATCCGGTCGTCCTCCTCGGTGCCGTCCCGCAGCTCGGATTGACGGGCACCGAAACCGAGCCCAGCGTCGAGCAGGTGGCGCTCGCCGTTCAGGAAGCGGCGCCCGTAACCGACCGTCTGGGAGACCTGCTCCGCGTAGCCCGAGAAGCGGTCCCGCTTCCAGTCGAGCGCCCCGAACAGGAAATGGTGCTCGCCGAACGCCCGCCGACCTTCGTAGCCGAACAGATACGATTCAGCCGTCGTCTCGCCGTCCGTCGACGCCCCGACGGCGGAGACGTCGAACGAGTGCGTCCAGGCCGAAGGCGCGTAGACGATCGAGAACGACGCGTTCGTGCTCTCGCTATCGGTATTACCGCTCGTCGCGAGGTAGCCGAGCGCGGCCTTTCCGCTGAGCCGGTCGGCGGGCGCCCCCGCGCTCTGCGCGAGGGCCGCATGGGACAAGCAGATGCACAGGCCGAGCACCGCGGCACGCATGATCGACATCGAGTTCCCCGGAGCTTGAAGACGCGCGCATGATACACGGCGATCGAGCCGATGCCACCCGCGCGGCGCCCGCGGCCGCACGCTCTCTCTATAATCCCCGGCATGAGCACGAATCTCACGCTGCGCGACGCGCTGATCGCCGCCGTCGACGAAGGGCTGCGCGTGCTGTCGGCGGGCCGGCCGCCGTCACGGCCGAGCCCCGCGCGCGCCGTCGACGACGCGCGGCTGACGCAAGACGAGAAACGCGTCAGCGCGGCGCTGATGCGCGTCAATCACGCGGGCGAGATCGCCGCGCAGGCGCTTTATACGGGCCAAGCCATCGGCGCACGTTCGGCCGCGACGCGCGACCACCTGCTGACCGCCGCCCGCGAGGAGCGGGATCATCTGATCTGGTGCCGAGAACGGCTCGACGAGCTCGGCGGGCGGCCGAGCGCGCTCGGCCCGTTCTGGTATGCCGGCAGCTTCTGCATCGGCCTCGTCGCCGGCAGCTTCGGCGACACCGCGAGCCTCGGCTTCGTCGCCGAGACGGAGCATCAGGTCGAGGCGCATCTCGAGGACCACCTCGACCGGCTGCCGGCCGCGGATGAGAAGAGCCGAGCGATCCTGCGCGAGATGGCCGCCGACGAGGCCCATCACGGCACGACGGCCCGGCTCGCCGGCGGCCGTCCATTACCGCAACCGGTCAGGATCTTGATGTCTTTCGGCGGGGAAATCCTCCGGCGAACCGCGTACTTGGTCTGATTTCGACGCCTTCGTGTGACCTCGTTCACAGGAATTGCCGGTAAGCTTGCGAACTTACGGTGATTTGATTAAATACGGGATTAAGTCAAACCCGGAGCCCTTGAGATGGAAGAAGCACTTAGGCCGTTGAGCGACGTTCCCGCCATCAATCGGTTCTTGAGCTATTGCCGGGTCAGAACCGTGCCGGCGAAAACCGTCATGATCCACGCCGGCGATCTGCCGGATGTTCTCTACTACATCGTCGACGGATCGGTCGAGGTCATGATCGAGGACGAGGACGGCAACGAGATGGTCCTCGCGTACCTGAACAAGGGTCAGTTCTTCGGCGAAATGGGCCTCTTCCATGAGCAGCCGCAGCGCAGCGCCTGGGTCCGCACGCGCACCGAGAGCGAGATCGCGGAGATGACTTATCCTCGGTTTCGTCAGCTCGCGTCGGAAAGCCCCGGTCTGATCTTCGAGGTCGCGACGCAGCTGGCAACGCGTCTCGACCGCACGAACCGTAAGCTCGGGGACCTCGCTTTCGTCGACGTCACCGGGCGCGTGGCCCACGCGATCATGGACCTGTGCCGCGAGCCGGATGCGATGACGCACCCGGAGGGCATGCAGATCAAGGTATCGCGCCAGGAACTGTCGCGTCTCGTCGGCTGCTCGCGCGAGATGGCGGGCCGCGTTCTCAAAGTGCTCGAGGATCAGGGCCTCGTACGTGCGAACGGCAAGACGATCGTCGTCTTCAACGCGCGGCGCGAGCCGCCGAAGCCCCGCCGCCCGCAGCTGCAGCGCGTTTGATCGACCGTGCCGGCGGCCATCCGCCGGCGACGGGAATGGGGGACCGTCCGCGACGCGTCATTTCATCGACCGGTGCGCCTTGATCCGGTCATAGGCCGCACGGATCTCGTGCGTTTTCTGCTCGGCCCGCGCCACCTCGGCTTCCGATAGCCCTCGGGCCGCGAGCTTGTCCGGGTGGTGTCGATTCATCAGGCGCCGATACGCCCGCTTCACCTCCCCGTCCGACGCCGCGGCCCCGACGCCGAGAACACGGTACGCAGCATCGAGATCCGGCGCGATTCCGGCCGAGCCGGCCGCGGCCGACGTCCGCCGTCGCTCGTCGGCGCGAAGCAACGCTTCGATCTGCGCGAGCTCGACGCGGCCGATGCCGAGCGCGCTCGCGATGCGCCACAGCAGTCGGCGCTTCACGAGGTCGACGGGACCCGCCGCGATCGCGGCCTGCATCTGGATCTCGACGAACGCGCGCGCGAGATCCCGCCGGCCCTCGAGCTTACGCCCGAGCTCCGAAAGCCGCTCCGCGAGCGGGTAGTCCGCCTGCTTGCCGACGGTGAAGTGGGCGATCGCCGCCGAGACCTGCTCGGGATTGAGCTCGAGCGTATGCATGATGCCGCGGGCGACTCGAATCTCCTCCTCGGAGACTCGGCCGTCGGCCTTTGCGACGCGTCCCATGAGCTCGAACGTGGTCCGCAGGAAATGCTCGGCGACGTCCTTCGGCACGGGCCGGATCGTGCCTGCCCGGCCGAACGCAAGCCCCTGATCGAGCCGGTGGCCGAGCACGAAACCGAGCAACAGGCCGACGGGGCCGGCGGCGGCAACGCCGATCACGCTTCCGAAAGCCTTCCCTAGCCATTGAATACCGGCGCTCGCGGCCGTCATACGCTTGCTCACTTCGTTCGAGCAGTCCCTCCGGAACGGTTGCCTCGCTGCTGCTCGACGGCCATTATCTGGCGTTTTCGTTGCAACGCAATTCCGCCGTTCTCACCGGTCGGAGAGCCCCTCCGCGAGTCGTCATGAACGCACCACTGAAGCCTCTATTCGAATCACGGCTCCACGGCCTGCTTCCGCCGAGCCGCGGCAAGGTCCGGGACATCTATCGGATCGACGAGCAGCGTCTGCTGATCGTCGCGACGGACCGCATCTCCGCTTTCGACGTCGTGCTGCCGGATCCGATTCCCGGCAAGGGCGTGCTGCTCACCGCGC
>CAYMAF010000022.1:0-25122 GCA_964388365.1 uncultured Gammaproteobacteria bacterium
GGATTCGCGGCGAGGAGGGGTTCCGCACGGTGCTCTATATCGACGGCGTCAAGGCGGTCGACCCGACCGCGGACCGCGTCGTGCCCGGTTTCGATAGCCTGCTGACGACCGGGGACCTCGAACGGGTCGAGGTCCTGCGCGGTCCGCAGGGCTTCATGTACGGTGCTGATGCGGGCGGCGTCGTCAACGTGCTGACGCGGACCGGCACCGGCGACCTCGGAGGCCGTATCGGCATCGAGTATGGCAGCTTCGGCACCCGTAAGCTCGACGGAAGCCTTTCGGGCGGCGGCGACGCCGGAGACTATTTCGTCTCGGTCACGGACCTCGCGACCGACGGTTTCAACGCACAGGCCGCCGACACGGTCTTGCGGGACGACGACGATGCCGAGAACACGACGCTGCACGCGAAGCTCGGCTGGAACGCGACCGACAAACTCCGCGTGCAGCTCGTCGCGCGAGATATCGATGCCGCCGTCCGCTTCGACGGATGCGGCTTCCCGACGACGCACGACTGCGAGGCGACGACCGATCAGACGACGTATCGCGTGTCCGTCGACTACCGTACCGATCGCCTGAGCCATGTCGTGGCATACAGCGACACCGATATCCTGCGCCGGAGCTTCGCCGACGGGGCGCTCGCGTTCGGCGCCGACGGAAGCTTGAGCCGGTTCGAGTATATCGGCAGCTATCGCCACTCCGATGCGGTGACGCTCGCTTACGGCGTCGATTTCCAGACCGAGAAGGTCGTCGATGCCCCGACGCGCGAGCGGGACCAGAAGGGTTACTACTTCGAGTATCAGGGCCGGCTCGCCGAAGCGTTCTACGTGTCTGCGGGGGCGCGCTTCGACGACAACGAGGATTTCGGCACGCATACGAGCGTTCGCGTGAGCGCGGCCTACGTGCAGGATTTCGCGAACGGCTCGTCGTTGAAGTACCGCGCGAGCTACGGCACGGGCTTCCGGCCGCCGAGCCTTTACGAGATCGCGTTCAATCGCAACTCCACGACCCCACCGGCCGCCGGGTTCATGCTGAAGGAGGAATCGAGCAGCGGTTACGACGTCGGCCTCGAGTATCGCGCGGCGAGCGGCCTGCAGGTCGATGTCGCGTATTTCGATCAGGAGATCGACGACGAGATCTACTTCGATCCGGACTTCTGGTCGGGATACCTGCAGTCGAGCGGTAGGAGCACGTCGAAGGGCGTCGAGGCCGGGGTCGAGGTCCCGTTCGGCGCGCAGTGGTCGCTGACCGGCAACTGGACGTACAACAAGGCGGAGGACTCGACGAACGTGCAGCGGCTCCGCCGGCCGAGGCACGTCGGCAATCTCGGCGTCAGCTACTCGTCTAGCGACGAGCGCTTCCGCCTGCTCGCGAACTTTCGATTGTCGCGCGACGCGATCGATGTCGGCGGCGTCGCGCTCGACGACTACGAGGTCCTCGATCTCGCGTTGTCGTATGCGCCGAGCGCGAAGCTCGAGATCTACGGGCGCATCGAGAACGCGCTCGACGAGGATTACGAGGAGGTCGTCGGCTACTACACCGCGGGCCGCTCGGCGTATGGGGGCGTTCGCCTCCGTTTCTAACTCGTCTACAATATATTGACAATGCAAGCGCGGCCGGCACAAGATATAGCGGTGCGACGGTTCGCGATCACGCGACGAAGAGGGAATCCGGTGAACGGCGCCCCGCGCCCGAATCCGGAGCTGCCCCCGCAACTGTAAGCAGCGAGCGACCGCCATCTCGCCACTGGAGCCTTCCGGGAAGGCGGCGGCCGCGATCGAGCTGTAAGCCAGGAGACCTGCCGGCGCACGACGTCACCGATCGGACGGGGTGTGCCGAGCGGGCTCGCGGCTTCGGTCTCGCATGCCGTGCCGCCCCTCGCTCACTTCGTCTGACAACACGAGCACGAGCGAGGTGAGTGATGCTCCAGGCGCTTTCGTCCCGAAACCAGGCGGGAATCGGCACTCGAATCGTCCCTTCCCCACGGAGACCCTGGCGGCGTCCGGTCGGACGGGTCGTCACTGTTCCGGAGCGCGACGGGCTGCTGACGGAGTTCGGCAAATCGACGCTCGAGGACCGGTACTTGCTGCCGGGCGAGTCGTTCCAGGATCTGTTCGCCCGCGTCGCGCGTGCGTATGCCGACGATACCGCGCACGCGCAGCGGCTGTACGACTACATGTCGAAGCTGTGGTTCATGCCGGCGACGCCGATCCTGAGCAACGGCGGCACGGATCGCGGCTTACCGATCTCGTGCTTCCTGAACTCGGTCGAGGACAGCCTCGAGGCGATCGTTGCGACGTGGACGGAGAACGTCTGGCTCGCGTCGAACGGCGGCGGTATCGGGACGTACTGGGGCGCGGTTCGGTCGATCGGCGAGCCGGTCAAAGGCAACGGCCAGACGTCGGGCATTATTCCGTTCGTCCGCGTGATGGATTCGCTGACGCTCGCGATCTCGCAAGGCTCGCTGCGGCGCGGCTCCGCTGCCGTCTACCTCGACGTGCATCATCCGGAGATCGAGGAATTCATCGAGATCCGCAAGCCTTCGGGAGACTTCAACCGTAAGAGTCTGAACCTGCACCACGGCGTCTCGATCACCGACGAGTTCATGGAAGCCGTGCGCGACGATCGGATGTTCGCGCTCCGAAGCCCCGCGACCGGCGAGCCGATCAAGAGCGTCTCCGCGCGCCTGCTGTGGCAGAAGATCCTCGAGACGCGGCTGCAGACCGGCGAGCCGTACCTGCTGTTCATCGATACCGCGAACCGCGGGCTTCCGCAGCATCAGCGCGAGCTCGGCCTTGCCGTGCGGCAGTCGAACCTCTGCAGCGAGATCTTGCTGCCGACAGGACCCGATCATACCGGCATGCCGCGCACGGCGGTTTGCTGCCTGTCGTCCGTCAATCTCGATACGTGGGACGAATGGAGCGGCGATCCGCGTTTCATCGACGATCTGATGCGATTCCTCGACAACGTGCTCGAGGACTTCATCGAGCGCGCGCCGCCGTCGATGTCGAAGGCGGTGTACTCGGCGCAGCGAGAGCGTTCGGTCGGGCTCGGCGCGATGGGCTTTCATTCGTTCCTGCAGGCGCGCGGGATCGCGTTCGAGAGCGCGCTCGCGAAAAGCTGGAATTTGCGGATTTTTCGGCACCTGCGAGAGAAAGCTAATGAGGCTTCTAGGCGTCTCGCGGCCGAGCGGGGCGCGTGCCCCGACGCCGCCGAGCGCGGCGTGCTCGAGCGCTTCAGCAACAAGCTCGCGATCGCGCCGACCGCGAGCATCAGCATCATCTGCGGCGGGGCGAGCGCCTGCATCGAACCGATCCCGGCGAATATCTACACGCACAAGACGCTGTCCGGATCGTTCACGGTGAAGAACGCGGCGCTCGCGAGATTGCTCGCGTCGAAGGGGCTCGACACGCCGGCGACGTGGCGATCGATCCTCGAGCACGAGGGCTCCGTGCAGCATCTCGACGCGCTCGACGATCACCAGAAGGCGGTCTTCCGCACCGCGTTCGAGATCGATCAGCGCTGGGTCATCGAGCTCGCCGCGGACCGCGCGCCGAGCATCTGCCAGGGCCAGTCGCTGAACCTCTACCTGAAGAGCGATATCCACAAATGGGATCTCCTGATGCTGCACTGGACCGCGTGGGAGCGCGGCATCAAGAGCCTCTACTACTGCCGCTCGAAGTCCGTGCAGCGGGCCGGCTTCGCCGGCGTCGAGGCCGACAATAAACGACGCTGGCCGGAGCGGCCGCTCAAGGCCGCGGATGGCGCGAAATACGACGAATGCCTCGCCTGCCAGTAAGGAGCACCGACCATGAGCACGTTGGATCCGCAAATCGAGCTTCTCGGGCGGCCCGGCCTGATGACGCCGAGCGCGAGCTACAAGCCGTTTCGCTATCCGTGGGCGATCGATTATTGGCGCCGGCAGCAGCAGATCCACTGGCTCCCGGAGGAGGTGCCGCTCGGCGAGGACTGCAAGGACTGGGCGACGCGGCTGACCGACGGCGAGAGGAATCTGCTGACGCAGGTCTTCAGGTTCTTCACGCAATCCGACGTCGAGGTGCAGGACAACTATCTCGAGCGCTACGCGCGCGTGTTCCGGCCGACGGAGATCAAGATGATGCTCGCGGCGTTCGCGAACATGGAGACCGTGCACATCGTCGCGTACGCGCTGCTGCTCGAGACGCTCGGCATGCCGGAATCGGAGTTCGCGGCATTCATGGACTATGCCGCGATGCGCGACAAGCATGACTACATGCAACGATTCGGGGTCGCGAACGAGGCCGATATCCTGCGCACGCTCGCGATGTTCGGAGGCTTCACCGAGGGGTTGCAGCTGTTCGCGAGCTTCGCGATCCTGCTGAACTTCCCCCGGCACAACAAGATGCGGGGCATGGGACAGATCGTGTCCTGGTCGGTACGCGACGAGACGCTCCACTGCGACGGGATCATCCGGCTGTTCCACACGTTCGCGGCGGAGACGGGCGCGCTGACGCCGAGCGTGCGCGACGATATCGTCGACTGCGCGCGGACGGTCGTCGGGCTCGAGGATCGCTTCATCGATCTGGCCTTCGAGATGGGCCCGATCGAGCGGCTCGATGCCGACGACGTGAAGCGCTATATCCGCTACGTCGCCGACTGGCGCCTGAGGCAGCTCAATCTGCCGACGATCTACGGCATCGCCGAGCATCCGCTGCCGTGGCTGACCGAGATCCTGAACGGCGTCGAGCACGCGAACTTCTTCGAGACCCGCGCGACGGAATACGCGAAGGCCGCGACCGGCGGCGACTGGCATGGGCCGGAAGGCGCGTGGAGCATCTTCGACGCGCGAATGGCGAGGCGCGCGCAGCTCGAGCTGACCTGATCCGCGGCCGCCGCGGGGCCGCGATCCTTCGTCTAACCGTTATGAACCGTTATTAACGTCCCCGGCCGAAACAGTCGGAGAGGGTTCCCGTCGAAACCTTTCGCCGGCTAGGTCCGGCGGCGGGGCGGCGCTCGGCGCGTACCAGCCGGCGCGGCACGGATCGCGGCGGAAACGCCGAAGCAGCTCGACGCATTCGCTACAATAGCGCGCGCGGCCGAGCCGCCGAGAACAGGGGTCGTGCGTGCCGGCGCAACGGCGCGGGGCGCGATGCGGCCGGAGCGGGGATGCTCTCTTGTCATTGAACGCTTTCGTCATTCTTTTGGGCTTGGCCGCCGCGGTGTTCGCGACTTTCGCGACCCGCCTCGCAGCGGCGATGGCGCTCGCCGCGACATTCATCGGAGCGGCCTCTGCGTTCTCCGCGTTGCGCTTTCCGACCCCGTCCGGCGCGGCCGCGCTGATCGCGCTCGCCGCCGGAACGGTGCTGTGGAGGCCGCACTGGTCGATCGTCGCCGCGGCCGCTGGCGGACTGTCTGCGGCGCTCTGGGCCGTGCTGCTCGTCGCCGAAGGTCTGCCGGGATCGGCGGTTTACCCTGCGGTGATGGTCATCGTCGGCTCGGCCGCAGCGCTCGCGGCTTCGCGGCCGTCGTTCGCGCCGGAGATTCTTCGGGAAGAGGCGCTGGCGATCGTCGCCGTCGGCGGATTGGCCGTCGCCGCGGCGCCTTCGGTCATCGAAGGCTTCGGCTCGGCCATCGCCTTCACGGGGAGCGGGCTTCCCGACGACGCGGGACCGCAGGCGCCGTGGGCCCTCGCGCTTGCTGCGGCCTTCATCGCGCTCGGCGCGATCTACTCGCTGTGGAAACACCGCTCGTGACGGAGATGCTTCGTTGAGTCTACTCGCTGCTCTCGAGAATGGTTTGTTCGCGCTCGGCCAGGTGCTGCGGCTGCCGGTCATGGCGTTGCTCTGGGTTTGCGTCGCCGCGGCGCTGTTCATGTCCGGCGCGATGGTCGTCGACTATCTCGGCCGCCGGCGAGAGCGCCGCGGGTTCGATATCGAGCGATGGCTCAAGGGCGGGAGCGTGCTCGACGCCGGGCGACGCGCCGAGCTGCCGCGCGCGCTGAAGAAGCTGCTCGACGACGTCGACACGCTGCGCGTCGAGAACGCGTTGGCGAACGGCGGCCTCGAGCACGCGCTGCTCGCGCAGGAAGAGCGCGTCCGTGCGAGCCTGTCGGCGCCGCGCATGCTCGTGCGGGTTGGGCCGAGCCTCGGGCTGATCGGCACGTTGATTCCGATGGGCACCGCGCTTGCGGCGTTGACGACCGGCGATCTCGAGGCGATGTCCGGCCAGATGATCGTCGCGTTCACGACGACGATCATCGGCATCGCCTGCGGCACGATCGCGTACGTCGTCGCCGTGATCCGGCAGGGCTGGGTCAACGAGACCGTCCGGGAGCAGCGCTTCATCGCCGAGCGCGTCGCGGCCGAGCTCGGTCTTACGGAGTGAGACGATGGCGAAGTTTCTGAAGCTGCCGAGAGCCGACGAGCCCGAGGAAGATCCGCTCGCCGGCGTCGCGAATCTGTTCGACGTCTCCGTCGTGTTCATCGTCGGCCTGATGATCAGCCTGTTCTCCGTTTACCGGATGGGCGACCTGATGGATCCGAGCACCGAGGTCACGATGGTCATGACGAGCTCGACGGGACAGAGCGAGATCATCGTCAAGCGCGGCACGAAGATCGAAGCGTACGAGGTGACCGGAGAGACGCTGTCCGGCGACGGCGAGAAGCTCGGGACCGCATACCGGCTGTCGAACGGCGAGATCATCTATGTTCCGGACGACTGACGCGGGAGGCGGCGGCCTGCGGCTCGCCTGGCTGTCCGTCGCGGCATCGCTCGCGCTGATCCCGGCCCACGCGCCCGCGCAGGCGGACGGATCGCACGCAACGACGTCGAGCGTCTCGGACGCAGCGCGCGCGGCCGATCCGGTCCGGCTCGTCTATCTGTTCTCGGACGGCCAGATGCCGGTCACGCTCGATGCGTTCAAGGCCTTGCTCGACGAGCATCCGGAGCTGCGTGGACGCGTCGAGCTCGATTTCGTCACCGAATCGACCGTCGCCTCCGTCGACGTGGACGAGGTTCTCGACGCCGACGTGCTCGTCGTCGACATGATGAATCAGCAGATGCTCGAGCGGTTCGACGCGGATCACGGCGTCGACACGATCGCGCATATCGCCGAGCGGGGCGCCGTGATCGCCGTCGGCGAAGGCCTCGCGCCGAAGGAAACCTTCGTCGAGCGGGGCGCGATCTGGGACGAGACCGCGCAGGCATTCTGGCTGCACAGCGGCACGTCGAATCAGGTCGGGCTGCTGAAGTACGCCCTCGGCGCCGCCGGCATCGAAGGGCTCGAGCTTCCCGAGCCGGTCCCGAGCCTCGACTTCGGCTACTACTATCCGGGCAGCGTCGAGAACGGCAGGCGTGCATCCGGCGGCCGGGTGTTTGCGACCTGGGACGCGTTCGACGCGTGGCGCACCGCTGCCGGGAAACGCCGCCCCGGCGCGCCGCGAGTCGCGGTCGGGTTCTACAAGGCGAATTTCTACGCCGGCGATACCGCGGCGCTCGACGCGCTGATCGACGAGATCGAGCGCCAGGGTGCGGAGGCGATTCCGGTCTTCGGCTATCCGGGCTCGGTCGCGTTCGAGTCGCTGCTGATCGACGAATCCGGCAACGCGCGTGTCGACGTCGCGCTCGCGTTTCTGTTCCGGTTCGCCGATTTCGAATCGGCCGAAGCCCTCGCGAAGCTCGACGTGCCGGTGATGAATCTCGTGACGCTCTATGGCCGCAACGAGCGCGAGTGGCGTGAGTCCAAGACCGGCCTCTCCATCTTCGAAGGCACGTTCCAGGTCGCGGTGCCGGAGCTCGCCGGGCTCGTCTCGCCGATCGTCGTCGGCAGCCGCGAGAAGCGCCTCGATCTTCCGACGGGCGTCACGGTCGCGTTGAACCTGCCGATTCGCCCGCGGATCGAGACGGCGGTGAGCCGCGCGTTGCGATTCGCGCGGCTCGCGCGCAAGGAGAACGCCGAGAAAAGAGTCGCGCTGATCTACTACAACTACCCGCCGGGCAAAGCGAATATCGGCGCGAGCTATCTGAACGTCGCGGACTCGCTCGCGAATATCCTTGCGCGGCTCGAGGCCGAGGGTTACGACCTCGGCGGCGCGGACCTCTCGGCCGAAGCGGTGCTCGACGCGATCTCGACGAAAGCCCGGAACGTCGCGAGCTATGCGCCGGGCGAGCTCGACGAGCTGCTCGCCGGGGGCGACGCGGTTCACGTGCCGGTCGCAGTGTACCGGCAATGGCTCGACGCGCTCGCGCCGGCGCTCCGCGAGAAGATTCTCGCGGATTGGGGCGCGCCCGAGGATGCCGATCTGATGGTCGCCGATGACGGCGGGCAGAAGAACCTGATCGTGCCGCTCGTCCGTTTCGGCAACGTCGTGCTGATGCCGCAGCCGGCGCGCGGCTGGGGAGAGGACCTCGACAAGCTCTATCACGCGAAGGATCTGACGCCGCCTCATCAGTACGTCGCGGCATACCGGTGGCTCGAGGAAGGCTTCGATGCCGACGCGATCGTGCATATCGGCACGCACGGCACGCTCGAATGGCTCGACGGCAAGGACGTCGGTCAGACGGAGGAGGATGCTTCCGACGCGTTGCTCGGCGCGCTGCCGGATCTTTATGTGTACAACGTCGACGTCGTCGGCGAGGGCCTCGTCGCCCGCCGGAGGGGGCTCGCGACGCTGATCGACCACATGGTCCCGCCGTTCGTAGAAGGCGGCCTCTACGCGGAGCTCGCCGCGCTCAGCGAGAGCATCAACGACTACGACGCGAATCTGCACAAGAATCCGGATCTCGCGCAAGCCTTCGCCGACGAGGTTCGCGAGCAGGTCGTCGCGCTTGGGATCGCGAAGGATCTCGGGCTCGATCTCGACGCGCCGGGCAGCCTCGACCACGAGACCGTGCATCGGATTCTGGACTATATGGCGGAGCTGCGCAGTCAGAATATTCCGTACGGGCTGCACGCGTTCGGCCGCGTCCCGGACGAGGAGGCGCGCGCGTCGACGGTGGACGCGATCGTCAACGTCGACCGGAGCCTCTTGCCCGCCGATGCGAAGGTGCTCGCCGACGATATCGACGCGCGCATCGTGAGCTCGGCCGCGCGCGAGCTCGACCACCTCGTCCGTGCGCTCGACGGCGGTTTCGTGCCGGTCGGCAGCGGCGGCGAGCCGATCCGTAATCCCGACGCGTACCCGACCGGCAAGAACTTCTACGGCATCGATCCGGAGAAGATCCCGAAGCGCGCGGCGTGGGAGCTCGGGGTCCGGCTCGCCGACGAGATGCTCGCGCGGCACGTCGAGGAGCACGGCCGTTATCCGGAGAAAGTCTCGTTCGTGATCTGGGGCGATGAAACGATGCGTCACGAGGGCGTCGTCGAGGCTCAGATTTTCCACTTGCTCGGTACGCGGCCGGTCTGGGATGCGCGCGACAAGGTCGTCGACGTCGAGGTCGTGCCGAGCCGCGAGCTCGGCCGCCCGCGCATCGATATCGTGATCGCGAGCGCCGCGGAGGGCATGTTCAACAACGTCACGCTGCTGATGGACAAGGCCGTCCAGCAGGTGAAGCTGATCGACGAGGCGGAGAACTACGTGCGCCGCCACTATCTCTCGATGCGCGCCGCGCTGATCGAGCTCGGCTACAGCGAGGACCAGGCGGACCGGCGAGCGGGCGTACGCATCTTCGACGAGCCGCCGGGCACGTATAACCTGAACGTGTCGCGGATCACCGAGGCGAGCGGGAGCTGGGACTCGGACATCGGGATCGGCGACGACTACCTCCGCAAGATGGGGCACGGCTTCGGCAACGGATTCTGGGGCGAGCCGATGGAGGACGTCTTCCGGCTTGCGCTCGAGGGAACCGAGAAGATCATCCATTCGAGCTCGACGACGCTCTACGGCGCGCTCGACAACGACGATTTCTACATGTACGTCGGCGGGCTCGCGAGCGCGGTGCGGAATCTCGGCGGCGAGACGCCCGAGATGGTCGTGACGAACACGCGCAATCCCGCCGATCCGAAGATGACGCCAATCGACGAGTTCCTCGGCGCGGAGTTCCGCTCGCGGTACGTGAACCCGACGTGGATCGAAGGCATGCAGCAGGAGGGCTATGCCGGCGCTGGAGAGATGCGTGCGTTCGTCGAGTACCTGTGGGGCTGGGACGCGACCGCGACCGAGACGATCGACGACGCAATGTGGCAGGAAACGTTCGCTGTCTACGTCGAGGACAAGCACGGTCTCGGCCTGCGGGAGTTCTTCGATTCCGCGTCGCCGTTCGCCTACCAGGACATCACGGCGCGAATGATCGAGACGGTGCGCAAAGGGTACTGGCAGGCGGACGAGGCGACGCTGCAGAGGTTGCTCGAGGAGTATATCGGGAGCGTCGCCGAGCACGGCGCCGGCTGCTCGGACCTGACGTGCGGGAATCCGCGCCTGCTCGAGTATGTCGTCGAGCAGGCGCTTGCCGCGGGGATCCCGGTTCCGGACGTCGACGCCTTCGCCGAAGCGATGGAGCGCGTGCTCGGCGCGCCGATTGCCGATCTCGCCGAGGCCGCGAGGGAGTTCGTGCGGCAGAACGAGGCGCGGCTCGCCGGCCGTGCGGTACCGGGACCGGAAGCGGTAGCGGAAGAGTCCGTCGACTCGGCCGAGCTGAAGGGCTATCTGATGCAGCAGATCGAGCGCAGTCAGCGGCCAGAACGGAACGCGGCGCCGAGCGTCTCCGTCGACCGCAGTCTCGGCGCGTTGTGGCTTGCGCTCTCGTTGCTCGGCGTGCTCGGCGCATGGCGGTGGCGGCACCGCTCGAGAGCCTGAGCGGGCGAAGGGAATGCGCGTCGGGCTCGCCGTCGCCGCGCTCGCCTCGACGGCCGCTTTCTCTGCATGCGCGGAGCGTGTGCCGCCGCGGATCAGCGAGGGCGGGGCCGGCGCGTTCGAGGTGAGCCTCGCGGTCACGCCGGAACGGCTCGCCGTCGCGTGGTACGACACGCGCGACGGCAACGCGGAGATCTATCTGCGGCTGCTCGACGAGCTGGGCCGCCCGAGCGGTCCCGAGTATCGCCTGACCGACGACGCCGAGGACTCGTTCGAGGTGGATATCGATGCCGTCGGCAGCGGTTTCGCGGTCGCATGGTACGACAAGGATGCCGCGGGCACGCTACGGGGCAGGCTCGGCTTCTGGCAGCCGGAGAGCGGCTTCGAATGGCGCACCGATCTGTCGCCGCCCGGGCGCTCGAGCCGTAATCCCGTCGTCGACGTGCTGCCCGACCGCATCTTCTGCGCGTGGGTCGAGTCGATCGGCGACGTCGAAGCAGTCGTCGCCGCATGGTGGAGTCTCGACGGAGAGGCGCTCGGTCCGCCGGTCGTTCTCGGGCCGGCCGCTGCGAGGACCTGGAATCTCAATGCGACGCTCGACGACGAAGGCCGCGCGTACGTCGTGTTCGATGCCGACGTCGAGACCGCAGAGGAGGAGCTTTATCTCGCCCGGCTCGATCGGAGCCGGATCACGCTCGTTCGCCTGACCAGCGACGACGGGCATCGGTCGAAGTACCCGGACCTCGCGTTGTCGGGAAGCCGCGCCGCGTTGACCTGGTTCGACGAGCGTGACGGTAACCGCGAAGTCTATCTGTTCGTCGGCACGGTCGACGAGCTCGATTCGGACGTCGAGCGGCGCGCCCGCCGAATCACGTATACGCCGGGCGAATCGATCGGCGCGTATGTCGCATGGAACGGAGAGCGCATCGGGCTCGCATGGACGGATGAGCTCTCGAGCACGCGCGAACTGCACTTTCAGACGTTCGATGCGGACGGCGAGCCGTCCGGCCCGATCGAGCGCCTGACGCGCACGCCGACGCGCTCGTCGATTCCGTCGATTCGGGCATGGCGATCGGGATTCGCGATCGCGTGGAACGAGATCGCTCCCGGTCCGGACGGAATCCACGATCCGGATACCCGGTCGGAGGTCGAGCTTCGGCTGCTGCCGTGACGCCGCCGTGCAGCGCCACCGGCGCTATGAACGGTGCTCCGTGTCGACGCCGAAGCGCTCGGCCATGCGAGCGAGCTGCGCGACCGATCTGACGGCCAACTTCCGCATCATGCGTGCTCGATGAACCTTCACGGTCTTCTCGGAGATGCCTAGGTTCGCCGCGATTTGCTTGTTCAGCAGTCCCGCTGCTACCTGGCGGAAGACCTCGCGCTCGCGCTCGGTCAATGACGTCGCGCGGCGCCGTGCGGCCGCGCGTTGCGCGGCTTCCGCGCGCGAATGCCGCGTCACGGCGATCGCTCGCGCGACCGCGTCCAGCAGTTCCTCCTGAGCGCAAGGCTTCGTCAGGAAATCGACGGCGCCGCTGCGCATTGCGCGCACCGACGTGCGAATGTCGCCGTGAGCGGTGACGAAGACCATCGCCGACGGCCGGCCGATATCGTCGAGCCTTCGTTGCAGCTCGAGCCCGCCGACGCCCGGCATCGAGAGATCGGCGATGACGCAGTCCGGCTCGAAGGAATCGATCGCCTCGAGGAGCGATTCGGACGAAACGTAAGCGTGGACACGATGTCCGTTGACGGCGAGGAGTCGGGAGAGGCTGCGCAGAACGGCCGGGTCGTCGTCGACGATGGCGATCACCGCGGGCTCGGACGGCCCCGCTGCGCCCGCGCTCCGCTCGACCTCCATGTCGACTCCTTTCGCGGCCTCGCGATCCGACTCACCGCGGCGGGAATGCTGCGGTTTGAACATCTAAAGCTCTTGCCGACGAGACTTATTGTCCACAGACGTGGGGCATTGTCCACTTCCGGCGAGCGCCTCGGAACGAGCATCGGCGGCATGCTTCTTGCGCCGGCTCGTGAGCCGAGAATTCCGTCCATCGTGCGGGCGCTCGGACCGTCGACGAGCTGGGAGAGCGTCCCGACGAGCTTCGCGTTGCCCGCCGCACGGGGGGAGGGACCAAGGTCCAATTGTCGACGGGACTCCGGTCACGCTGTATTGGGAGCCGAGCCTACACGCGCGAGGGTCATTGTCATGAACATCATCGAGCAGATCGGGAGCCGACTCGACGATCGCTTCATCGATACCGCGGCCAGCGAGTCCGGCCTCACGCCGGACGAGACGAGAAAGGCGAGCCGCGCGGCGGTTCCCGCGTTGCTCGCGGGCCTCCTCGGCACGATCACGAAGCCCGGAGGCGTGAAGGCGCTCGGCTCGCTGCTGAAGGAAGGCAACCTGCTCGGCGCCGGTTTGGCCGCGGTTGCGGGCGCTTCGGGCTCCCGCTCCACCGCGGGGTCGGGCATCGGCGCACTGACGTCACTGCTCGGCGAGGGAAAGCTCTCGAGCGTCATCGATGCGATAGGCGGCTTCAGCGGAATCGGCCACAGCCAGAGCCGATCCCTGATCGGCATGCTGTTCCCCGTCGTGATGGGAGTGTTGGGGCGCGACCAGCGCGGCGGAACCCGAAGCGCCGACGGCATCGCTCGGCTGCTCGGCAGTCAGAGGAACGAAATCGCCGACGCGATGCCGTCGAGCGTCGCGTCGTCGCTGCGCTCGACCGGGCTCCTCGATGGGCTCGCACAGGAGCCGCAGCGGTCGCGGACCGCCGCATCGGCACGCACGGCGGAAGCCGCCCCCCGTCATACTGCCGAGCGGTCGCGTCCGATCGAGCGAGGGCGGAACTGGCTCTGGCCGGTCGCCGCGGGCGCGGCTGCGCTCGCGCTGGTCGTATGGGGCTTGACGCGAGTCGGAGACGACGAGCCCGAGCGCCGTATCGCGGCCGATGCGCCGGACGACACGACGCGGGTCGCCGCGGTCGCGCCTTCCGATATCGATCTCACGGTCGGCAACGTGGACTTGCGCGAGTCGATGACGGACGTCGTCGATCGGGCGTCCGAGTCTCTGCGCGGCGTGACGGACGCACAGTCGGCCGAGGCCTCGCTGCCGACGCTGTCGTCCGTCAACGAAGACCTCGACGATATGATGCCGCTCGTCGAGCGCCTGCCCGAGCCCGCGCAGGATGCATTCGCCGACGTTGCGAGAGAAGGATACGGTCGGCTGCGTCCCGAGATCGTACGAGTTCAATCGATGCCCGCCGTTCCGGACGGCGTCAAGCAAACCGTCCGCGAGCTCGGCGGCAAGATCGAGTCGTTGTTCGCGAGAGGCCGAGGCTGATGATCGCGGTCCCCTCTGTCGAGAGGCTCACCGTTCGGCGAAGACCGGTTCGCGGCTAGACGGAAGGCCGCGCGGTCGCCGCGCGGCGGTATCGCCCATCGTCGCTGCCGGTTTCCCGGCTTGCGGCGCGTGTGATAGGCTTCGCCGCCATGATTCGGTCAGCGATCGCGGCGCTGACGCTCGCGGTGTCGGCCGCAGCGCACGCGCAGGTGCTTCCCTTCAATGAAGCCGGCGTGACGATGGGACATCACCACCTGATGGTTCCCGACGTCGACGCGCAAAGGAAGATTTGGGTCGACGTGCTCGGCGGCGAGCCTTCCGGGAATCCGCCGCTGCTGTTCGTGAAGTTTCCGGGAGCATTCGTGATCCTCACGAACGGTAACGGCGACGGGGGGACGCGAGGATCCGCGCTGACGCACATCGAGTTCGACGTCCGTGACCTTGATCGAGCTCGCGACGCGCTTGCGGCCGCGGGCGTCGAGATCGCGGGCACGAGCAGCGAGCACTTCGTCGCGACGATGCCGGGCGGGATTGAGGTCCGCTTCTTCGGCGACCCTGCGCTCGAGATGCCGATCGCGCACCGAGCCGTCGCGTTCGCGTCAACCGACCCGGACGCGCAGCGCGAATGGTGGGAGAGGGTGCTCGGTGCTCGCACGACGCGCGAAGGCGATCGCTCGGTCACGTCGATTCCCGGCGCCCGCTTGCTGTTCGGTCGGTCGGAGACGACGCCCGAGCCTACCCGAGGGCGCGCGCTCGATCACACGGGAATCGGCGTCGAGGACGTGAAGGCGTTTTGCGAGCAGGTCGCCGTGCATGGTGTCGAGTGCGAGCCTCTGTTCGGCGGCGCGGCCGCAATGATCACGGATCCGGCCGGGGTCGCGATCGAGATCAATTCCGGGCTCGAGTCGCGTTGACGGCGCGTTGCGCGCCCGCGGGCTGCGATCGTTCGAGCGGCGCCCGCGATTCAGCGGTCGAAAAGGCGGCGTTTACCGCGGCGCCACAGCAACGCGCCGACGGCAGCAATCAGCGCGGCGAACAGGATGATCAGCAGGATCACGATGCCGATCGCCCCGAGAATCCCTTGCATCGTATCCCAAAAGCCGAACGTCCCGACGAGCGCGGCGAGAATCAGCAGGATGATGATCGGCATCGGATGACCTCGACGAATGAATGATCGGAGTCAAGCGTAGCGTATCCCGCGAGACGAGGAACGCCGTTGACGGCGCGTCCTGGATCGGAGCGCCGCGGGCCGCTGGCGATCGCCGGCGCTCGTCCTAGTCGCGCGCGAGCCTGGTGCGGGGCCGTGTCGCGCGCCGCAGCACCGCGCCGAGCACGAGCCAGGCGAAGGCGCTGTTCGTGACCAGGTATCGCTTCCATAGCCGTCGCGGTTCCTGGAGCACGCGATAGAGCCATTCGAGGCCGTACCGCTGCCATGCGTGCGGCGCACGCCTCACGAGACCGGCGAGCACGTCGAATGAACCGCCGACGCCGTGCATCACGAGATCGAGGCGGTGGGCCCAGCGCGCCATGAACTCTTCTTTCTTCGGCGACGAGATCGCGACGAACAGCACCTGCGCGCGGGACCGCACGATGTCGGCGACGATCGCCGCTTCGTCCGCGTCGTCGAAGTAGCCATTACGGCGGCCGACGATCTGCACGTTCGGGTAGCGGCGGGCGATTGCGGCGACCGCTCGGCGCGAGACGTCCTCGGTCGCGCCGAGGCAGTACACCCGATAACCCGCGTCGTTCGCTCGCTCGAGGATCCCGAGCATGAGATCGATGCCTGCGACGCGCTCGGGTAGCGGCGTGCCGAGCAGCTTGCTCGCGAGCACGATCGACATCCCGTCGGCGTAGATCAGATCCGACGCGAGAACGGCTTGCTCGAGCGCGGGGTTACGGCGCATCTTCACGAGCTTCGCGGCGTTCACGACACCGATGAGGCACGCTGCGTTTGCCGCGATTCGGCTCGCTATTCGCTCGACCGCATCCCGCAGCGTGTCGGGCACGATCGGAACGCCGAGGATCTCGACGGGCTCGCAAGGCAGGACCGATCGCGCGGCTCGATCGGAATCGATCGGCGTCAGCCGTCGCTCGGCTTGCGGCGCGACGTCCGGCACGACGAGCTCGAGGGGCTCGTGAAGCTGCTGGTTCGGCATCGAAATCCCCCGTTCTCGTTCTGCGGATCGATGCGCTCGTATCGAGGCCTTCCGACCTTGTCGAGCGCGTAGATTTGCAAGGATAGAATTTGGTTCCCGCGGCGTAAGTGGCCATAGCTACCAGTTGACCCGACCCTGCAAGAGCGACAAAGTGGAACATTCTCTGGCCGCTCGCCTCGTCACGCCGCACGGGCCTCTCACGCGGCTCGCGCCGATCCTCGCTCCCCGTACGGTCCCGGCCCGGTTCCGCGTCGCGAAGCCGTCACGTCACCGCGGGCACGCGGCACCTTGGATGGCCCCGAGACGCCTGCCTCGACCGGCCCCGGGCCGGGGACCTATACTCTGCTGCGGCATCGGCGAGCGATGGGGAGGCAGGCGATGAACGAGCGAATTCTCGCGCAGCTTATGGTCGTGATGAGCGGAGCGCTCGCGGCGTGCTGGGGCGGCGCTGCGGCGGCCGACGAGCCCGGCTCCCCGTATACCTACCCGGACGGCTCGCGGCATCCCGTGACGCCGTGGGGCGACCCGGATCTGCAGGGCATGTGGCCGATCATGCATCTGTTCTCGACGCCGCTGCAGCGCAATCCCGAGTACGGCGAACGGCGCTTCTTGAACGACGAGGAATGGGAGCGGGCGCAGGCGATCCTGCGGCGCCGCGACGAGAACTACTACCGCGAGATCGAGAGTAATCGGATGGGCATGGGCCACTGGGCGGAGTCGACGACCCGTACCGAGGCCGCCCGGCTCACGTCGCTGATCTCGTATCCGCCGAACGGCCGGCTGCCGGAGCTGACGCCGCGGGGCGAAGAGCTCGTTCCCGAGTTTCGGAGCGACGACACGCGGGACGTTTTCGATTCCCCGCAGGATTTCGACGCTTGGGATCGGTGCATTACCCGCGGCATGCCGTCGTCGATGCTGCCGTTCAACTACAACAACGGCATTCGAATCATCCAGGCGCCGGGCTACGTGATCATCGCGCTCGAGATGATCCACGAGGCGCGCATCGTGCCCGTCGACGGCCGGCCGCCGCTCGATCCTGCGATCAAGCAGTGGATGGGCGAGTCGAGAGGCTATTGGGACGGCACGACGCTCGTCGTCGAGACGACGAACTACAACGGACGAGTCGGGATGACGAACGTCGGCATTCCGGGCTCTCCGCGGCGGGACACTCCGACGACGACCGGCATGAGGACGACCGAGCGCTTCACGCGCGTCAGCGACACGCAGATCGACTACGAGCTGACGGTCGAGGACCTCGAGGTCATGACGGATAAGTGGACGGTCAACTATCCGATGTTCCTCGATCCCGCGTACAAGTTCTTCGAGTACGCGTGCCACGAAGGCAATACGGCGGTGCGCTATTTCATCGAGACGTCGCGATACGAGCGGGGGCTCACCCCGTCGGGACTTCCAAGAGAGGATTGATCGCCGCTCGGCGCCGAGCCGCCGCGTGTCAGCGCGGCCGGCCGGAGCCCATCCGATCGCGCGTCGGCTCGGCGAGGCCGTATCCGGCGCGCCGCGCGGCTGACGAAACCGCGCCGGGCGGTCATACTGCCGCTTCGTCAGTCGTTCTCTCGGGAGATCCATGACCTCGTACGTAGGCGCCATCGATCAGGGCACCACCAGCAGCCGTTTCATCCTGTTCAATCGCTCGGGCCGTATCGTCGCGGTCGCGCAGCGCGAGCATGCGCAGATCTGCCCGCGGCCGGGCTGGGTCGAGCACGACGCCGCGGAGATCTGGCGGAACGTCCAGCAGGTCATCGAGATCGCGCTCGAGCGGGCAGGAGCGAAGGCCCGCGACGTCGAGGCCGTCGGCATCACGAATCAACGGGAGACGACGCTGCTCTGGGACGCGGCGACCGGCGAGCCGGTCGCGAACGCGATCGTCTGGCAGGATACGCGCGTCAACGCCGATGTCGAGCGGCTCGCGGCGGAAGGCGGCGTCGACCGCTTCCGCACGAAGACCGGCCTGCCGCTCGCGAGCTATTTCAGCGCGCCGAAGCTTCGCTGGCTGCTCGACCGCGTGCCGGGCGTGCGCGAGCGCGCCGAGGCCGGCGAGCTGCGGGCGGGCACGATCGATGCGTGGCTCGCGTGGAACCTGACCGGGGGACCGGATGGCGGCATGCACGTCACGGACGTCACGAACGCGAGCCGCACGCAGCTCATGAGCCTTAACTCGCTCGACTGGGACGACGAGCTGCTCGCCGCGTTCGGGATTCCGCGCTCGCTGCTGCCGCGGATCGTTTCGTCGAGCGGCGTCGTCGGCGCGATCGAGCGGCCTTCCGCGCTCGGCGGCGTGCCGCTCGGGGGCATCCTCGGCGACCAGCAGGCCGCGCTCGTCGGCCACGCGTGCTTCGAGCCGGGGAGCGCGAAGAACACTTACGGAACCGGCTGCTTCCTGCTGATGAATACCGGCGAGCGGCCGAGGCCGTCGAGCGCCGGGCTGATCACGACGGTCGCGTACCGGTTCGGAGACGACCCGCCGGCGTACGCGCTCGAAGGCTCGATCGCGGACGCGGGCTCCGTCGTGCAGTGGCTCCGCGACAATCTCGGGCTGATCGAGCGCAGCGCCGACATCGAGCGGCTCGCGGGGAGCGTCGACGACAACGGCGGCGTATACTTCGTGCCGGCGTTCTCGGGGCTGTACGCGCCCCACTGGAACTCGGGTGCGCGCGGCACGATCGTCGGCCTGACTCGCTATGCGAACGCCGGGCATATCGCGCGTGCCGCGCTCGAAGCCGCCGCCTACCAGACGGCCGAGGTCGCCGAAGCGATGGCGACGGACGCAGGGCTCGCGCTCGCCGAGCTTCGCGTCGACGGCGGCATGACCGCGAACGATCTGCTGATGCAGTTTCAAGCCGACATGCTCGGCGCGCCGGTCTCGCGCACCGAGGTGCTCGAGATGACGGCGCTCGGCGCGGCCTACGCGGCCGGCATCGCGGCGGGGTTCTGGCCGGATCTCGCCGCCCTCGCCGGGCATCGTCGCGTCGACAAGCGCTGGGCGCCGACGATCCCAGCGGCCGAGCGCGAACGACGGCTCGCCGAATGGCGCAAAGCCGTCGAGCGCTCGCTCGATTGGGCTTGACGCCCGCCGGGAACGGGATTTGGCGGACCCGGCTCCGCATGATTGAATTCGAGGTTCGATTCTTCCATGACCGATTTGCCGTCCATCATCGAAGCGCGGCTCAGAGACGCGCTCGCGAAGGCTTTCGGCGACGAGCACCGCTCGACCGATCCGCTCGTCCGGCCGTCGACCGACGAGCGTTTCGGCGACTACCAGGCGAACGTCGCGATGAGCCTCGCGAAGACACTCGGCGCGAAGCCGCGCGACGTCGCCGCGAGCATCGTCGCTGCGCTCGATGCCGAGGATCTGCTCGAGCGCGTCGAGATCGCAGGCCCCGGCTTCATCAACCTGACGCTTGCGGCCGACGCGCTCGCGCGGCACGTCGAGGCGATGCACGCGGACGAGCGGCTCGGCGTTGCGTCGGCCGAGGCCGAACGAATCGTCGTCGACTACTCGGGCCCGAACGTCGCGAAGGAGATGCACGTCGGGCACCTTCGCTCGACCTGCATCGGCGATGCGATCGCCCGAGTCCTGCGTTTTCTCGGACATGACGTGATCGGCCAGAATCACCTCGGCGACTGGGGCACGCAGTTCGGCATGCTGATCGAGTATCTGATGGAGACGGGCGGCACCGAGAAGCGCGAGATCGCCGACCTCAACGCGTTCTATCAGGAGGCGAAGCGCCGCTTCGACGACGATCCGGCGTTCGCCGAGCGCGCCCGCCTGCGCGTCGTCGCGCTGCAGCGCGGCGATACCGAGACGCTCGAGCTCTGGCGGATGCTCGTCGACGAGTCGAAGCGGTACTTCGATACGATCTACGAGCGGCTCGACATCGACCGCTCGCTGCTCGAGTACCGCGGCGAGAGCGCGTACAACGACGATCTCGACGACGTGATCCGCGGGCTCGACGAGGCCGGGCTGCTGCGCGAGAGCGAAGGCGCGCTCGTCGTCTATCCGGAGGGCTTCAAGGGCCGCGACGGCGAGCCGATGCCGATGATCGTGCGCAAGCGCGACGCCGGCTATCTCTACGCGACGACGGATCTCGCGGCTGCGCGCTACCGCCTGAACGTGCTCGGGGCCCGGCGCATCGTGTACGTGACCGACGCGCGCCAGTCGCAGCACTTCGCGATGGTCTTTCAGACGCTGCGGGAGGCCGGTTGGGCCGGTCCCGAGGTCCGGCTCGATCACGTGCCTTTCGGCACGATCCTCGGCCCGGACAAGAAGCCGTTCAAGACGCGCAGCGGCGGCACGGTACGTCTCGGCGACGTCCTCGACGAGGCCGAGGAGCGCGCGTACGCGATCGTCTCCGAGAAGAACCCCGAGATGCCCGAGGAGGAGAAGCGTCGCGTCGCGCACGTCGTCGGCGTCGGCGCGCTCAAGTACGCCGACCTCGCGAGCGAGCGCATCCGAGACTATGTGTTCGACTGGAACCGCATGCTCTCGCTCGACGGCAACACGGCACCGTACTTGCAGAACGCGTACGTCCGCATTCGATCGATTTTTCGCAAGGCCGAGGCCGACGGCATCGGCTACGAGGGCTTCGGCCCGGTAAAGGTCGTCGAGGACGCGGAGCGGGCGCTCGCGCTCAAGCTCTTGCAGCTGCCGGCCGTCGTGCGCAGCGTCGGCGAAACGCTCGAGCCGCATCGGCTCTGTAACTACCTCTACGAGCTCGCGTCGGCCTACCACCGCTTCTACGAGCGCTGCCCGGTGCTTTCGGTCGAAGACGACGCGCTGCGCCGAAGCCGCCTGCGCTTCTGCGACGTGACCGCTCGCACGCTCGAGACGGGCCTCGGACTCCTCGGAATCGCGACCGTCGAGCAGATGTGAGCGTACGCGCTCCGGCGAAGGGCCGGGGCGGGCTACGTTCTCGCCGGATCCATTGCCGCTGCGGCACAACCGTGCCGGACGTGCCGGTATACTCTTCGTCGACGACGGCGCTTGCGTCTCGAGCGCGAGGAGTCGCGAATGGGGGAGAGTGCACGAGTCGGCTTGCGGGCGGCCGTGCTCGCGAGCTGCGCGGCATGGTATGCGGCGGGCCCGGCCTGGGGCGCGACGCTGCTCGACGCCGTCAAGGCGCGCGATGCGGCGGCGGCGCGCGCGCTGATCGCCGCGGGCGCCGATCCCGATCAGTCCGCGGCCGACGGTGCTACGCCGCTCCTTTATGCCGCGCATCTCGTCGACGCCGAGCTCGTCGATCTGTTGCTCGGGGCCGGCGCGGATCCGAACGCGGCGAACCGCTACGGCGTCGCGCCGATCCACGAAGCCGCTCGCGCCGCCGATGTCGAGTCGCTGCGGCGGCTGCTCGCGGCCGGCGCAAGCGTCGACCATCCGACCCCGGACGGCGAGACGCCGCTGATGCTCGCCGCGCGCACGACGTCGGTCGACGCGGTGAGGCTCTTGATCGAGCGCGGCGCCGACGTCAACGCGGTCGAAGGCTGGCAAGGGCAGACGGCGCTGATGTACGCGGCCGCTCTCGACCGCGCGGAGATCGCCGCGCTGCTCCTCGAGGCAGGCGCGGATCCGAACGCTGTGACGCCGCAGAGCACGCTGCCCGAGCGCATTCCGGCCGCCCGCTTCAACGTCGAGTTCCCGAAGGGAGGCATGACGCCGCTCCTGTTCGCTGCGCGGAACGGATCGACCGCGACCGCCCGAGTGCTGATCGAGCATGGCGCCGATCTCGACACGCCGACGCCGGAAGGCTTCACGCCGCTCGTGATAGCGATCCACAACCTTCACTACGACACGGCGCGGCTCTTGATCGAAACCGGCGCCGATCCGAACGGCGGGGCGCTCTATGCAGTGCTGAACGCGCGTAATCGTGTGCCGCTCGACGGTCCGCAGCCGACGCCGACCGGAACGATCGACCCGCTCGAGCTGCTCGCGATGCTGCTCGAGCGCGGCGCGGATCTGAACGATCGGCCGCCGGAGCCGCTGCCGGACACCGATATCGGCTTCGGCGCGGTGCCGACGAAGCTCGTCGACGCGGCAATCATCCGCGCCGCACGCTCGGCCGATCTCGAGGCGTTACGGCTCCTCGTCGCCGCGGGCGCGGATCCCGCGCACGTCGAGCCCGACGGTTTCAATACCGTGATCGCAGTCACGGCCGGACCCGAGATCCCGCCGCTCACCGTCGTCGACCGCGAGCGGCCGGCCGAGCCCGACGCGATCGCCGCGCTTCGCTTCCTGCTCGACAGTGGCGCGGACGTGAATGCGCGCGGGCCGGACGGCGAGACGGCGCTGCATACGGCCGCGAAGCGAGGCTTCACCGACGTGATCCGCTTCCTCGTCGAGCACGGCGCGAACCTGAACGCGACGGACCGCGGCGGCCGCACGCCGCTCGATTACGCGCTCGGCCGATCGCCGGTGCTGTTCGGCCGGCCGCCCGAGAGCGCCGCCGCGGCCGCGCTGCTGTGCGAGCTCGGCGCCGCGGAGGGGCGCACCGCGCAAGCGGAGGCACGACCTTGACCGGGTCGGGCCCGCTGCGGGGACGGCGTTCGCCGACGCTGACGAGTCGGCGGGGCCGCCGGATTGCGCCGGTGCGGCTCGCCGTCGCGGCGGGCCTCGCGCTCGTCGCTGCCGGCTGCGATCGAGGACCGCAAGCGAGTCTCGCGAAGCACCGCGACATCGTCGAAGGCTACTGCACGGACTGCCACAACCCCCTCGATCGCGAGGGCGGGCTCGTGCTCGACGCCGCGGGGCTCGCCGAGCCCGGCGCGGCGCCCGCGGTCTGGGAAGACGTGATCCACAAGCTGCGCGTCGGGCTGATGCCGCCGCCCGGCCGCGCGCGTCCGAGCCGCGAGAACGTCGACGCGCTCGTCGAGTACCTCGAAGCGTCGCTCGACGCCGCGGCGAGCGCGAGCCCGAAGCCCGGCCGAATGCGGCTCCATCGGCTGAACCGCACTCAGTACGCGAACGCGGTACGCGACCTGCTCGGGCTTTCGATCGACGTCGAGTCGTTGCTGCCGGCCGACAGCTCGACGCACGGCTTCGACAATATCTCCGACGTGCTGAAGACCTCGCCGCTCTTGCTCGAGCGGTACCTGACGGTCGGCATGCGGGTCGCGCAGATCGCCGTCGGCGATACGGCGCTCGACGCTCGCACGACGCAGTATCAGCCTCCGGCGGATCTGTCGCAGAACCAGTGGATCGAGGGCTTGCCGCTCGGCACGCGCGGCGGCCTCGTCGTCAAGCACTATTTCCCCGTCGACGGGGAGTACGAGCTGCGGCCGGTGCTGTGGGAGGCGGCCGCGAGCACGGTGCGCGGCCTCGAAGGCTTCGAGACGCCGTTCACGTTCGAGATCCTGCTCGACGGCGTACCGGTGCACCGTGCCGAGCTCGGCGGCCGCGACGACGACGCGCTGTCGAACCGCGATCAGGGCTCGGCGACCGCCGCGGCGAACGAGCGAATCCGAACCCGGCTTAGGGTAGAGGCCGGCGAGCACGAGCTCGGGTTCACATTCGCGATGCGGAGCTTCGCGCTCGATCAGCGTCTGCTCGAGCCGTGGGGAAACGATATTCCGCCGGGCAACGACGCGTACGGGTGGCCGCGTGTGCTGCGCGTGCTCGTGACCGGGCCGTTCGACGCAACCGGCCCGGGAGATACGCTGGTGCGCCGGAGCTTGTTCATCTGCCGGCCGAGCGATGCGTTGCCGCATATCGATTGCGCCGAGGCGATCCTTTCGCGGCTCGCACGCCGAGCGTATGCGCGCCCGTTGACCGAGGAGGACGTCGCCGCGCTGCGCGACGTGTATACACGAGGCAGCGGCGGCGGCCGTGACTTCGAGCGCGGCGTGATGCTCGCGCTAGCGCGAATCCTGAGCGGCCCGGAGTTCCTGTTCCGTCCGACGAGCGCGCCGCCGCCCGGCACCGCGCCGGGCGAGCCGTATCCACTCGACGATATCGCGCTCGCGTCTCGGCTCGCGCTGTTTCTCTGGTCCAGCCTCCCCGACGACGAGCTGCTCGATAGCGCAATCGCCGGCCAGCTGTCCGCCCCGGCAGAGCTCGAGCGTCAGGTCCGGCGGATGCTCGCCGATTCGCGCGCACGTTCGCTCGTGACGAGCTTCGCCGAGCAATGGCTCCAGCTCGCGTCGGTCCGCGGCAAGACGCCGGATCTCCTGACGTTTCCGGATTGGGACGCGAACTTGAGACGCGCGATGCTGCGGGAGACCGAGCTCTTGTTGGAGCACGTGCTGCTCGGCGACCGTAGCGTGCTCGAGCTGATCGATGCGGACTACACGTTCTTGAACGAGCGGCTCGCGCGGCATTACGGCATCGACGGCGTCTTCGGCGACGCGTTCCGCCGGGTCGCACAGCACGACGAGGACCGCCGCGGCTTGCTCGGACACGGCAGCATTTTGTTCCTGACCTCGGTCGAGACGCGCACGTCGCCGGTGCTGCGCGGCAAATGGGTCATGAGCAACCTCTTCAATGCGCCGCCGGCCCCGCCGCCGCCGAACGTGCCGGCGCTCGAGGAGTCGGCGGCCCCAGGCGAGGCGCTCACTATCCGCGAGCAGCTCGAGCGTCACAGCTCGGATCCGGTTTGTGCCGGCTGCCACGCGACGATGGATCCGGCCGGCTTCGCGCTCGAGACGTTCGATGCGGTCGGCCGCCGGCGGGCCGCCGACGGCGGCCGGCCGGTCGACTCGAGCGCGGCGCTGCCGGACGGCACCGATATCGGCAGCCCGGCCGCGTTGCGCCGCGCGCTGACCGAGCGGCCCGAGATCTTCGTCGGCACGTTGACGGCGAAGCTGATGACTTACGCGCTCGCACGCGGTCTCGAGCCGGAGGACATGCCCGCGG
>CAYMAF010000023.1:0-24676 GCA_964388365.1 uncultured Gammaproteobacteria bacterium
CGAACTTACGCAGCATCTCGACCCGGGTCTTGTCGTCGACGACGAAGCGCCGGCGCTTCGCGGTGACCCGCTCGCGTGCACGATGCACCATTTGCCGGCAGGCCGCTTCCGACTTCCCGAGCATCGCGGCGACGTCCGAGTAGTCCTCGTCGAGGATGTCGTGCAGCAGGAACGCGGCGCGCTCGTTCGGCGACAACGTCTCGAGCAGGACGAGGAAGGCGATCGAGAGGTCGCCTTCGAGCTCGAGCGCGGACTCGGGGCTCGGAACGTCGCGGTCCGACAAGGGCTCCGGCAGCCACGGCCCGACGTACGCCTCGCGCTCGATCCGCGCCCGTCTCAGCCGATCGATCGACAGTCGCGTGACGACGGTCGTGAGCCACGCCTGCGGCGACTCGATCTCGGCGAGCTCGACGGAACGCCAGCGCAGGTAGGCATCCTGCAGCACGTCCTCGGCATCGGCCATCACGCACAGCATGCGGTACGCGAGGCCGAGCAGCCGCGGGCGTTGCTCGTCGAACAGGCGGGTGCGCTCGTCCATGCCGGACCTCCTGTCAGCTCCAGTATCGACGATAGACGATCGAGATGCCCGGGTTGTGACAGGCCGGCATCGGCGCTCGGCCGTATTCGGCCGCGGCCGCGGGATTCACGGGGCGACGGCGCCCGTCGGGAGGCGATGCGGAGCGATCGGAGCGTCGAACCGTCGGACCATCGACGCCGCCCCTTCCGCCGGCTATCCTCGGAGCCGGACGTGCGTGGGCTTCCCGCGACCGTGCCGTCCCGCGGCTCCCGGCGCCCGAGCGCCGCCGCGAAACGTCGAAGTCGAAGAAGGAACGTCACCGAGATGGACGCCGTCGTGCCGAGCGCTACGAGCTTCGGGCTCTACATCGGCGCCGCGCTCGTTCTGTTGCTGATCCCGGGACCCGCGGTGCTCTACATCGTCGGGCGCTCGATCGAGCAAGGACGTCTCGCCGGGCTCGTCTCGGACGCAGGGATTCACGCCGCGACGCTCGTGCACGTGCTCGCCGCGGCGCTCGGGCTTTCGGCCGTGCTGATGTCGTCGGCGCTCGCGTTCAGCGTCGCGAAGTATGCGGGTGCGGCGTATCTGATCTACCTGGGCCTGAAGAAGCTCTTCGGGCGCGGCGACGAAGCCTCCGCGGCCGTCGCGCTGCCGCGCCAGAGCTATCGACGGCTCTTTCGCGACGGATTCATCGTGAATCTGCTGAATCCCAAGACGGCGCTGTTCTTCCTCGCGTTCCTGCCCCAGTTCGTGGATGTCGCGCGGGGTCATGTCGTGCTGCAGATCGTATTCCTCGGCTTGACGTTCGCCGTGCTCGGCCTGTTCACGGACGGCTGCTACGCGCTGCTCGCGGGCAGCATCGGCGAGCGCCTGAAGCAGAGCGGCGCGTATCGCAGGCTCGAGCGCCACGTCACGGGAAGCTTGTTCGTCGGGCTCGGCTTTACCGCGGCGCTTTCGGGGCCGAGCAAGCAGTAACACGAGGCAATGGCGACTTACGAAGCGACGGTCGAGATCGACGCCCCGCCGGAGCGCGTCTGGGAGCGGCTTGCCGCCGTGGACCGCTGGCCGCAATGGCTTCCGACGGTCACGAAAGTCGATGCCCTCGACGGGCCGTCTCTCCGGCTCGGTGCGCGCTTCAGGCTCGCTCAGCCGAAGCTCAGGCCGACCGTATGGACCGTGACCGAGCTCCAGCCGCCGCTCCGGTTCGAGTGGCGCGCCCGGTCGCCCGGCATCGAGATGGTCGCCGACCACGTGCTCGAGCGCATCGCAACGGGCGCAACGCATGCGCGGCTCGGCTTCGAATTCGGCGGATGGCTCGGCCGCTTGCTCGCCGCCGCTTATGGGTCCATTGCACGCGCCTATCTCGAGCAGGAGGCCGAAGCGCTGAAACGTAGCGCGGAGGGGCATCGTGCGCCGTCGCCGCCCGACGGAATCGTGAAGCCGGAGGACACGTCATCGTGTACGAGCACGGAATGATCCCGCCGGTCCTCGCGCTCGTCGCGTGGACCTTCGTGATGCTGATCTGGTTGTATGCGACCCGTATTCCGGCGATCCGCCGCGCGAAGATCGATCTCGACGAGCTTTCGAGGACCGGAGCGAAGCCCGAGCTGCCGCCGAAGGTCTCTCGGGTCGCGGACAACTACAACCATCTGCACGAGCAGCCGACCCTGTTCTACGCCGTTGCGCTCGCGGCCCAGCTGATCGGCGCCGGCGATCCCATCAATATCGGCCTCGCTTGGACCTACGTGCTGGTGCGCGTCGTCCATTCGCTGGTCCAGGCAACGGTCAATATCATCCTCGTGCGATTCACGATCTTCGTGGTCGGCAGCGCGGTGCTGCTGATCCTGCTCGTCCGCACGGTCATCGCCCTCTGAGCGGACGGTCGAGCTCTCCGCGCGAGGCTTTCGATCCGAGCCTGAACGCTTCCCGCATCGCGGCTCTCACGGCGAACGCCGCCGTCGAGAGCTGCTGATCGCGCCGCACGATGAGCCCGACGGCTTTCTGCACCGTCGGGCGCGACAGCCGCACGCAGCGGGCTCCCGCGGCCAGCACCAGCCGCTGGCAAAGCGCCGGCATCACGCTGACGCCGAGCCCCGCGGCCACCCATTGGCTGATCGTCGCGAGCTGATGGCATTCGAGCGCGACGCGCAGCCGCATGCCTTTGGCCGCGAGCGAATCCTCGAGCAGGCGCCGCGTGGACGACGGCCTCTGCAGCGCAATGAAGTCGTGCTCGAGCAGCTCGGCCCACGACAGCACGCTCTTCTTCGCGAGCCGCGAGCCCGGGGGCACGATCGCGACGAAGCGGTCGTCGAACAGGCGCTCGAACGCGAGCGTGTCGGCCTCCGGCTCGAAGCCGAAGCCGACCTCGACGCGCCCGCTCTCGACCATGTCCACGACCTGCTCCTGGATGACGTCGTGAACGGTCACTTCGACGTTCGGATGGCGCTCGCGGTACTCCTTCAGGATGGCGGGAAGGATATTCCCCGCGAACGACGGCATCGCCGCGATCGTGACGTGGCCGCGCTGCAGCGTGAACCGTTGCCGCAAGCGCTCGCGAACGTTGTCCCAGTCCGCGAGCAGCTGCAGCGCCTGCGGCAGCAGCGCCGCCCCTTCCGGCGTGAGCCGCACCTGGCGGGTCGTTCGAGCCAGCAGCCTCCCGCCGAGCTCTTCCTCGAGGTTTCTGATCGCGAGGCTGAGCGCGGGCTGTGACATGTGCAATCGCTCGCACGCGCGCGCAAAGCTCAGCGTTTGCGCGACGGCGACGAAGGCCTGCAGCTGACGGGGCGTCATCGATTGATTTGCGGAGCAAATTAATACTCAGGAAATTCAAACTTAACAACCGGAATCTCGGGCGGCAAGCTTGATCGTGCATTCGGTCTTCGGGGGAGCACGAATGGCGGGCTTCGACAAGCGAGTCGACAGCTACGAGGAGGCGTTGCAGGGACTTCGCGACGGCATGACGATCGTCGCGGGCGGGTTCGGTCTGTGCGGCATCCCCGAGAACCTGATCGCGCAGATCCACGAGATGGGCGTCAAGAATCTCACCGTCGTCTCGAACAACTGCGGTATCGACGACTTCGGACTCGGGCTGCTCCTCAAAGGGCGGCAGATCAGGAAGATGATCGCGTCCTATGTCGGCGAGAACGCCGAGTTCGAGCGCCAGCTCCTCTCGGGAGAGCTCGAGGTCGAGCTCACTCCGCAGGGCACCCTTGCCGAGAAGCTTCGAGCCGGCGGCGCAGGGATTCCCGCGTTCTATACCGCTACCGGATACGGCACGCTCGTCGGCGAGGGCAAGGAAGCCCGCGAGTTCAACGGGCGCAAGTACATCCTCGAGGAAGCCATCACGGCCGACTTCGCGCTCGTGAAGGGGTGGAAGGCCGACTGGTACGGCAACGTCGTCTATCGGCACACCGCGCAGAACTTCAATCCGGCGGCGGCCACGGCCGGGCGCATCACGGTCGTCGAGGTCGAGGAGATCGTCGAGCCGGGCGAGCTCGAGCCGGATCGAATCCATACCCCCGGCATCTACGTGGACCGGCTGATCCAGGGCCGCTTCGAGAAGCGCATCGAGCAGCTGACGGTGCGCGCGGCATGAGAACGCGATGGCACTGACCCGCGAGCAGATGGCTCAACGCGTCGCGCGCGAGCTGCGCGACGGCTACTACGTGAATCTCGGCATCGGGCTTCCGACGCTCGTCGCCAACTACATTCCTCCGGACGTCGCCGTGATGCTCCAATCGGAGAATGGCCTGCTGGGCATGGGGCCGTTCCCGACCGAAAGCGAGGTCGACCCGGACATGATCAATGCGGGCAAGCAAACCGTGACCGCGCGCATCGGGGCGTCGATCTTCTCGTCGGATGCGTCGTTCGCGATGATCCGCGGCGGCCATATCGACCTCACGGTGCTCGGTGCGTTCGAGGTCGACGTCGAGGGCAACATCGCGTCGTGGATGATTCCCGGCAAGCTCGTGAAGGGCATGGGCGGAGCGATGGATCTCGTCGCCGGAGCCGGCAACATCATCGTCATGATGATGCACACGGCGAAGGGCGGCGAGCCGAAGCTGCTCGAGCGCTGCACGCTGCCGCTGACGGGCTGCGGCTGCATTCGGCGCGTGCTGACCGACCTCGCCTATCTCGAGATCCATCAGGGCGCGTTCGTGCTGCGCGAGCGCGCGCCGGGCGTGAGCGTCGAGGAGATCCGGGCCAAGACGGCCGGCAAGCTCGTGATCCCGGACCGGGTGCCGGAAATGAGGTTGTGAATGGCCGGGAGAGTCCGTCGCACGCGTAAGGCCGTCATCGTCGCGGCGACACGGACCGCGATCGGCAAGTTTCAAGGGTCGCTGGCGCAAGTGCCGGCCGCGGAGCTCGGCGCCACCGTGATCCGCGCGTTGCTCGAGAAGGCCGACATCGAGGCCGATGCGATCGACGAAGCCATCATGGGCCACGTGCTGACCGCCGGCGCCGGCCAGAACACCGCCAGGCAGGCGGCGATCAAGGCGGGGCTGCCGGCCGGCGTGCCGGCGATGACGATCAACAAGGTGTGCGGCTCCGGCCTCAAAGCCGTGCAGCTCGCGGCGCAGTCGATCCGGCTCGGAGACGCCGAGCTCGTCGTCGCCGGCGGCATGGAGAACATGAGCCTTGCGCCGTACGTCGTGCCGGGCTTGCGTAACGGACAGCGCATGGGCCACGCGAGCATCGTCGACACGATGATCACCGACGGCTTGTGGGACGCGTTCGAGCAGTGCCACATGGGCGTGACCGCGGAGAACGTCGCGCGCCGCCACGGGATCTCGCGCGAGCAGCAGGACGAGTACGCGACTCTGTCGCAGCGGCGCGCGACGACGGCGATCGCCGCAGGCCGCTTCGAGTCGCAGATCACACCGGTTGCCGTTCCGAATCGAAACGGCGATCCCTTGCCCTTCGCTCGCGACGAGCAGCCTCGCCCAGAGACCGACGTCGCGACGCTCGCGAAGCTCCGCCCGGCTTTCGACAAGGAGGGCACCGTCACCGCCGGAAACGCGTCGACGCTGAACGACGGCGCGGCCGCGGTCCTGCTCGCGAGCGCGGAAACGGCACGGCGGCTCGGTTTGCCGGTGATGGCGCGCGTCGTCGCCTACGCCGCCGCCGGGGTCGATCCGGCGTTCATGGGCGAGGGGCCCATCGCGGCGACGCGGCGCTGCCTCGAGCGGGCGGGCTGGCGCACGAGCGACATCGACCTGATCGAGGCGAACGAGGCCTTTGCGGCCCAAGTCCTGGCCGTCGTCAACGCGCTCGACCTCGACGTCGATCGCGTCAACGTGAACGGCGGCGCGATCGCGCTCGGCCACCCGATCGGCGCGTCCGGTTGCCGGGTGCTCGTCACGCTGCTGCACGAGATGGCGCGAAGCGATGCGAGACGCGGCCTCGCCACGCTCTGCATCGGCGGAGGCCAAGGCATCGCGATCGCGGTCGAGCGCGACTGAGGATCTCGTCTTGCCGGCCCCTCCGTGCCGCTCGCGCGAGCGGTGCGATCAAAGCCCGGCCTGGCACACGTATTTGAGGCTCTGATACTCCGCGAGCCCGTGGGCGGAGCCTTCCCGCCCGTAGCCGGACATCTTGATGCCGCCGACCGGCGCGAGCGGCGTCGTGACCGCGCCCGTGTTGATTCCGACCGTGCCCGCTTCGAGCGCGCGGCTCGCCCGCTCGATCGTCGCGGGATCCGACGAGCAAAGGTACGCGGCAAGGCCGTAGGGCGTATCGTTCGCGAGCCGCAGGCCTTCGTCGAAGCTCCTGAATGCGATCACCGCCGCGAGCGGACCGAACGTCTCCTCACGCGTGAGCAGCGCATCGTGGGGCACGTCGGCGATCAGTGTCGGCATCGACAGACGCCCGCCCGGCGACGCGCCGCCGGCGACGCAGTACGCGCCACGCTCGAGCGCGTCCTCGCGATGGCGCTCGACCTTCGCGACGGCGCGCTCGTCGATCAATGGCCCGATATCGCTCGTCGGATCGAACCCGTCGCCCGCCTTCATCGCACGCACCTTCGCGCCGAATGCCGACAGGAATCGCTCGAGCACGTCGTGCTGAACGTAGATCCGGTTCGCTGCGATGCAGCTCTGCCCGCCGTTCCGGAACTTCGCGACCATCGCGGTCTCGACCGCGAGATCGATATCGGCGTCGTCGAACACGATCAGCGGCGCGTTGCCGCCGAGCTCGAGGCTCAAGCGCTTGATCCCCGGCGCGCACGCCGCGGCGAGCATCGCTCCGACCGCCGTCGAGCCCGTGAACGACAGCTTGCGCACGATCGGCGACGACGTCAGCTCCTCGCCGATCGGCCGCGCCTCGCCGGTGACGACGTTCAGCACGCCGCGCGGAACGCCGGCCTCCTCGCCGAGCTTCGCGAACGCGAGCGCCGTCAGCGGCGTCAGCTCGGAGGGCTTCGCGACGACGGTGCAGCCCGCTGCCAATGCCGGAGCCACCTTGCGCGCGAGCAATGCGAGCGGAAAGTTCCACGGCGTGATCAATGCAGAGACGCCGATCGGCTCGCGCTCGACGAGCATGCGTCGTCCGGGAATCGGAGGCGGAATCGTTTCGCCACGGGCGCGGCTCGCCTCCTCGGCGTAGAGCTCGAGATAGCCCGCGCCATAGTCCACCTCGCCGCGGGCCTCGGTCAGCGTCTTGCCGCTCTCGCGCGTGATCAGCGTCGCGACGTCGTTCCGGTGCGCAACGAGAAGATCACGCCAGCGCCGCAGGATCCGGCCGCGCTCGAGCGCCGTTCGCGACGCCCAGCCGACTCGCGCCCGCTCGGCCGCATCGATCGCCGTTCGCGTCGCGTCGCGGCCGACGGACGCGACCTCGGCGAAGACCTCGAGCGTGAACGGATCGTCGACCGCTATCGGCGGACCCGAGCCGTCGACCCACTCTCCGTCGATATACGCCTTCGATAGCAGAAGGTCGGGCTCCGCCAACCGCCCGCGTGCGCGTGACTCCATCCACGTCGACCCTGTAAACCCATATGGGTCACGGCATCGTGGCGGATCTCAGCAATCGGTGCTTGTCACCAAGGGCTGCGATTTTTGTGCAGAACGGCGGTACTCGCGCGGCGAGACGCCGAAATGATCGCGGAACGTGCGCGTGAAATGCGCCGCGCTGTTGAAGCCCCAGGAGTACGCGATCTCGGTCAGCGTATGCCCGTTCCATGCCGGATCGTGCATCTGCCGCGCGCACTCCTCGAGACGTCTGCGCAAGACGTAAGCCAGCACCTTCTCGCCGTTCATCGCGAAAATGTTGCGGACGTAGCGCGGCGACAGGCCCAATCCTTCGGCGATCGACGCCGCGGTGAGCCCCGGATCCCGAAGATGATCCTCGATATACCGAATGATGCTGTTCCGGCGCTGCCACTGGACCGCCGATCCCTTCAAGACGGGCTCGTAGCCGGCGATGTACGAGACCGAGATCATCTCGAGCAGATAGCGAGCGATGCGCGTCTCGAAACCCGTGTGCAGGCCGGCGGACAGGTTGTCGCTCAGGTTCTGCACGATCGCCGCCGCGGTGCTCGCGAGACCGACGGTTCTTCCGAGACGCAGGCCGCAGAACTGCTCGGGTGTCGGCAGATAGTCGCGGAGGACATCGGGCGCCATCCGCACCATGATCGTCACGGACGGATGCTTCGTCTCGAAAACGTGCGGCAGCCCGAGGTCGCACAGGATGAAATCTCCCTCCGCGAGCCGGGCTTCGTTCCCGCAATGGTAGAACTTGCTCGTCCCCTTCGCCTGCAGCAGCAGCGTGTAGAGACGCGTCGAATCGCGCATGATGTGGACTTTCCTGCGCTCGACGCTGCAACCGCCGACGGAAAGCCTCGCTAGACGGACGGGGCCGAGCTGCGCAACGCTGAGCTCGGCATCGAATTTGTGCTGATCGGCTGCATTGAACTCGACGGCGCTCATGTGCGATGAATACATGGCGTTCCATGCAGCCAACCTTCCGGCGGCCGGCAGCCGCTCGGTGCTGACTCTCTCCATCGTCTCACCCCCTTGGCCACCCGCTGTTCTTATCGACATTGGGTGCGCCGGAAACGACGGTACCAAACGCGCGATATGTGTCAAGCGACGTGGGTTGAACCGTGCTCGGAACGCTCTCGTCGACGCTCTTTCTGCAAAACGTAGCGCCCTTTCGGACAAGCCGATGACCGGCAAACCGTCGCAAAATCCAAACGCCGGTACTTTGCTGCGGAGAGCCGTTATGATCGAACGTCGCGCCCTGTTCGCCTCCGTCCTGCCCGCTACGCTCCTCGTGGCGTGTTCCCGCGGGAGCGCTCCGGCCAACGAGCGCGCTGCCGCCGGCGTGATCCCCGCTGCGCGCGCGCAGGAGGCCCCCGCCATCGTGAAAAGCTTTCATGCGCCGCGTCCCGCGAAGGACGTCGAGCATGCGATCGTCTATCGCCGAGAGGACGAGTTCTGCGCATGGCCCTATACCCGGGGGTTCTGGCAGACCGGAAACGGGGAGCTGATCCAGAGCTTCGATGCGCTCACGGTCAGGTACCAGGATCCGGACTTCATCAACCACAACAACGTGTTCCGGAACGCGAGGGCGAGGAAGGTCGTGACCGTCCGCTCGACCGATCGCGGCCGCACGTGGAACGGCGACGATCCGGAGATCGACGTGCTCACGTCGGGCGATCCCGACGCGCCGCCGTTCGCGGAGATGGGCCCGATCGATTACCTCGACGAGAACGTGCTGCTCTGGTCGTTCAGCCCGGGGTTCGGCACGCCTTCGGGCCGCGCGCCGATCCGCGTGTCGAAGGATGGCGGTCGAACCTGGTCCGGGCCGTCCGAGCTGCCGCTCGACGGCCTGCATTCGCTGACCGCGTTGAACTCCTATCTCGTGCGTCCGGACGGGCGTTGCCTGCTCTTCATGTTCGAGGTCGCGCCGGACGGGAATCGGCGACCGCTGGTCTACGGCAGCCTCGACGGCGGAACCGAGTTTCACTTCATGAGCTTCATCACCGAGGAGCACGATCCGAAGGCCGCGGCGAAGAGCCTGCAGCAAGCGAGCAGCCTCGCGTTCGCCGGGCATCGCTGGTTCTATCCGCGCGCGATCATGCTGCCGAGCGGCCGCATCCTCTGCACGTTGCGCTGTCAGCGCGATCCCACCGGCGTCATGTGGACGGAGGTTTACAAGAGCGACGACGGCGGACGAACGTGGGGCTTCCTGTCGCGCGTGAACGATTTCGGCGCACCGGGAAGCATGGTGCGAATGAGCGACGGCCGGCTCGTCGTCGTTTACGGCTATCGGCTGCCGAACTACGGCATTCGCGCCGCGGTCAGCGAGGACGAAGGCAAGACCTGGGGCGACGAGCTGATCGTGCGCGACGACGGCGGCAGCTGGGATCTCGGCTATCCGAATGCCTGGGAGGTCTCACCGGGCAAGGTCGGCTGCATCTATTACTTCAACAGCAAGCACGACGCGATCCAGGTCAACGGCGGCAATCGTCACATCGCGCGGAGCATCTTCAGCGTCTGATCCCCCGACGAGCGGCCCGTCCTTCGGGCGCCGGCGCTGGCTCGGCCAGCGCCGGTCACTTGTCGTCTGTCGAGCTAACGAATCCGACCGCGCGCAATCAGTTCGGCGGCAGCAGCCAGCCGTGGCGCGTCATGCTCGTCTCGGGATACTTCACGCACGGCACGCAGTCCGGCCAGTACAGCTCCGGCACGCGGCCCGAGACCGGGTTCTTGTAGTGGAACCACATCGGGAGGATCGACGGCCACGCGAGGGTCGTGCCCGTGCCGCCGCGAAAGCCTTTTTCGCGCGCTCCGAGGTCGGTCAGCGGGATGTCCGGGGGATAATCCTCGCCCGTGACGCCGCCCTGGCGCTGCAGCTCGGCGGGATCCGCGGGCTCGACCTTCGACCAGCCGCCTTCGTAGCCGGCCGACGTGAAGTAGTGCTCGTCGATCGCGACGCTCCAGAGCCTCCAGATGCCGTCCTCGAGCACGGCCTGATCGTGATACATGCCCCCCGAGAATCCCATCGCGCGCGTGCGGCTCGACATCGGCTGGAACAGCCGCGTGCGGATCGACGCGGAGCGTCCGTCCTCGGCGACGAGGATCACGGGCTGCGTGCGCAGATGCAGCGGGAGCGTCGTGCGCGGGCGCGGCTCGCTCCGCGACGCCGCGACGCTGCGGCTCCGATCCCGGGCGGCGATGCTTTCGCGCGTGACATAGAAACCCGTGAACGGAATCTGCTTGTTTCCCTGGACCGCGAAAATCGCCGCGAGCGCGCCGAAATCGAGATCGTCGAGATAGTCGCCGTAGGCCGCCGAGACGTTCTCGACGCCGTCCCACGCTTTCGCGACGGCGAGCCGGCGCTCGGCTTCCGCAAGCCGCGCGTCGAGCGAGCCCCGCGGCTCGTTCGCCGGCGGAGCGGGCGGTGCCGGCAGTAACCGCTCGGCGCCGACGACTCTCGCCCCGTCGGGCAGACGGACCGCATCGCCGGTGACGGGGTGGGCCCCGAAGAACACGGGGATGCTGCCCGGCGTCATTCTGTCCGCCGCGGGCACGTCGCGGTCGGGCCGGTGCGCGTCGCTCGGGGCCGGCGCCGCGAGGGCGCTCTTCGCCCAGCCCTCGTAGTAGTCGGTCCTCATCACGGGGAAGAGCCGCATCTCGCGGATCCGCCACACGCCGTCCTGCTTCACGTAGCGATTCACGAACACGGCGAGCGTCAGGAACGCCGTTCCGTCGTCGGCCTCGCCGAGCATGCCGAACTCGACGCCGCGCGCTCTCGCCTCGTGACCGCCGGGCTCGATGTCGATGATCGTGTTGAGCTGCAAATGATCGTTGAGCTGACCGTGCCGCAACCCGGCCGGGCCCAACCGCTCGAGCGCGCGGCGGATGCCTCGTCTTCCTTCGTAGACGCCGACGTCGGCGATCTCGAGCACGCCGTCGTCGGTGAAGAGATCCGTGACGTCGTCCCACATCTTGCGGTCGACGTAATAGCCGTAAGCGTTCTGCAGCTTGCGGACCTGGTCCTCGTCGATCATCGCCGCGATCCGCTCCTCGAGCCCGCCGAGGCGTGCTGCAGGATCGGATTCCGCGTCGAGCACCGGCGCCGACGACGGCAGCGGCGGCACCGGTATGCCGGTCTCGTCGATCGTGAAGTGGTAGGGAACGATCTTCTGATCGTCGTCGACGTTCCGCCAGCCCGTCTCGTACGGACCCGCGATCATCGGATGATAGTGAACGCGACCGAGCTTCCAGACGCCGTCCTCGCGGACGTACTCGTTCTCGTAGATGCCGCCGGCCCACTCCGCGCTGTCGCCGAAGCGGCCGATCATCGACCACTCCCACCAGCGTCCCTTTGCCGTCCGGCCGTCTTCCGAGACGTTGATCAGCGGTCTGAAGAGGAGCTGCGTATGGAGCGCGCCCGGCGGCAGCCCCTGCCGGCCGCCGCCGCGCGCCTCGGCGAGGTGCTCGGCGATCGCATCCCGACCTTGCACCCGATCGTCGCCGAGAATGAGCTCACCGTCGTCGGCGAAGAGCGCCGCCATCTCGTCCCAAAGCCCGAACTGCGAGTACTGCGCGTAGCTTCTCTGCAAGCGCTTGACGTGACGCACGGACTCGGCGCGCTCGACCTCCTGGGCCAGCCTGTCGACGCGAATCACGTCGGCCGGCAGCTCGTCCTCCGCGGCCGCCGTCATCGAGATCAACGCCGCGGCCAGCAGGGCGATGCCCGCGGAAAGCCGCCGCCACAAGAGCAAGCTTCGTCTCATGACGCTCCCCCCAAAAGTCGACTTCGATCGTAAACGTTCGCCGAGCCCGGGCAAACCGACGCACGGTCTTCGCGCGGCGCAACCTTCGCCGTTCTGCACAAGTGTCCGGGCCCCTCGAGACAAGCGCGCCGAGGTCATCGATCTCACGATCCCGCTATCCACGTACGAAACGGCGAAGGATGCGGAAGACCGAAAAGATCATCGTCACCTGCGCGGTGACGGGCTCGATTCATACCCCTTCGATGTCGCCGTGGCTGCCTGTGACCCCGGACGAGATCGCCGAGTCGGCGATCGAAGCGGCGAACGCCGGCGCGGCGATCCTGCACCTCCATGCGCGCGATCCCCTCGACGGCAGGCCGAGCCCGTCGGCCGAGCACTTCATGGCGTTTCTGCCGCGGATCAAGGAGGCGTCGGACGCGGTGATCAACGTCTCGACCGGCGGCAGCGCGAACATGTCGCTCGACGAGCGGCTCGAAGGCGCGAAGGCCGCGCAGCCCGAGCTCTGCTCGCTGAACATGGGGCCGCTGATCTTCGACTTCACGGCCGCCGGCGCCCGCGTGAAGCACTGGCGGCACCCGTGGGAGCGCGTGTACGTCGAGACGTCGAACGATCGGATCATGTACAACTCGAACACGTACATCGAGCGGATCATGGTCGAGATCGGCCTGGCCTACGGGACGCGCTTCGAGTTCGAATGCTATGACGTCGGCCATCTCTACACGCTCGCGCATTTCGCCGACCGCGGGCTCGTCGAGCCGCCGTTCCTGATCCAGGGCATCTTCGGCATCCTCGGCGGTATCGGGCCCGACGTGCGCAACGTCGCTCACATGGTGACCGTCGCCGACAGCTTGTTCGGCGACGATTACGTGTTCTCCGCGTTCGCGGCCGGGCGTCACCAGATGAGCTTCTGCACGCAATCCGCGCTGCTCGGCGGCAATGTCCGCGTCGGCCTCGAGGACAGCCTCTTCATCACGAAGGGCGAGCTCGCGCAGAGCAATGCGGAGCAGGTGCGCAAGATCCGGACGATCCTCGAGGCGCTCGGCCGGGAGATCGCGACGCCGGAGGAAGCAAGACGGCTGCTCCGCCTCAAGGGCAAGCACGCGGTCGCGTTCTGACGCCCGCCGCGCCGGCCTATCGGTCGGGCATCGGATAATCATCGGCGTTCAGGACCCAGCCCGGCATCGCGGAGAAATCGGCGCGCGGCGGCGAGAAGATATCGATCAGCAGGTTCACCCCCGGATCGACCGCCGCGGACGTGTGGATCACCCGCGCCGGAATGACGCACAGGGAAGGGCTCGCGCACAGCTCGTGCTCGTCGTCGCGCCATTCCTTCTGATTCGCCGTCCACGGCCACCGCAAGTGGTGGACATAGCGGCCGGCGATCGCGAGCGAGCCTTGCTGGAAGTCGTCATGATGATGAGGTGACAGCTTCTCCGGATCGCGCGGCCCGATCTGCGGAGGGAAGACGTTCACCATGAACGTCGTGCAGCGCCAGATCTTGCCGAACCGGCCCGGCTCGTCCGGAACGTTCAGGCCGTAGCTGCGGATGCGGTGGCCGTCCGGCGGATCGGGCCACGGCTCGAACGGAGGAACGTTCGGGTCGGGCCGCTGGTAAAGAGCGGCGTTCGATGCGCTCGCGGCGAGATCGGCGGAGCGGCTCGTGAACAGCCGGATCGCCCGGCCGTCGCCGAGCAGCTCGACGACGCTGTCGCCGGGCGGAACGAACGTGATCGAATAGCCGGGCACGACGCGCGTCTCCCCGCCGGCGACGACGCTTGCCTCGAGGCGCTCGTCGGGCAGGAGCAGCACGTACTCGTCGGGCTGGTTCTCGCGAGCGAGCCTCGCACCGGCGCGCAACTCGGAGTACGCGACGATGAAGTTTTGTCCGCGCGCATACCACGTCCGCTCGCGCTCGTTCTGATGCTGCGGCTCGGTCTCGTAGAAGCGCGCATAGGTCGATACGCCGAATGCCAACGGCGCCGGCGACGTGCCGGCCGATGCGGTCGAAAGGCGCGAGCGGGGATCGTCGGATTCGTACATCGGGCACTCCTCAAGGACGCGGGCTCGACGCGGTCGGCCGTGAGCCCGATCTCGTGGCGGCGAGCGTCTCGGCGGCGGCCTTCGCGAACATCGTCGCGTCGTTGCTGACCATCACCAGCGAATAGCCGAGTTCGAGATAAGCCGATGCTTCCTCCGGCGTGCCGGCCGCGATTCCGGACAGCTTGCCGCAGCGTTTCGCCGAGTCCGCGACGGCGCGGACGAGCCGCTGCACCTCCGGATCCGAGGCTCGTTTGCCGGTCGAAAGACCGAGATCGCCGAGGCCGACGAACACACCGTTGACGCTTTCGACCGCCAGGAATTCGTCCGCGGAGCCGACGCTGCGCCAATCCTCGAGCTGCACCATGCGCAGGCATTGCTCGTCTCCGCGCCGGAGATAGTCGGCGACGTCCGCGAGCCCCCAGCGGCCGGCGCGGGATGTGGCGCCGAGGCCCCGCTCGCCGGCGGGGCTGAAGATCATCTTGCGGCTGATTTGCTCGGCCGTCTCGACGCTCGTGACGCGCGGCACCAGCAGGCCGTCGGCGCCTGCGTCGAGGAGCCGCTGAATGGTCGACCCGCTATGGTCCGGCAGGCGGACGAGCGCCGCCATGCCGGCGGCCTGTGCCGCGACGATGAAGCCGTAGGCCTGGTCGAGACCGTGCGGCGCATGCTCCATGTCGATGACGACGTAGTCGAAGCCGGCATGACCCAGCGCCTCGATCGTGAGCAGCGCGGGAATCTTGACCCAGGTGCCGATGAGGCCCGCGGGGCGATTCGCGGCCATGCTCATGAATTCTTTCATCGCGCTTCGATCCACGTCGCTCCGAAGCTCTTTCTACGCAATGCGCGTGACGCGCTCTTGATCCACGCGGTCCGAAAACTTGAGGCGCTCGCCGTGCCGCGAGCCGAGCGCGAGGCAATTCATCGCACCGTTGAGGTCAAGCGCCGGAGAGCGCCGACGGCAAGACTGCGATACCTCGCGAGGCTAATCAGTTCCGCGAAACCGGAAGCGGGACCTCTCGCGTAAAGCAAGCTTCCGGAATGGCAAACGGACCGGGCATGCATCTTGGCCCGTGCAAGATCGGCGTCGCCGACACGACCGCCGGCGGTAACAGGGAACATAGCGGAATGACATATCGGCTCTTCGACACACATGCTCACTTGATCTCCGACGACTGGGATACCTATCCGCCTCGGCCGCTTCGTCCAGATTTGCCGGTGCCGCCGAGGACGGATTACACGGTCACGGCGGAGGTGCTCGTCGAGAGGATGGAGGCGAACGGCGTCGGGGCGGCCTGCGTCGTGCAACGGGGGCATCTCTACGGCTACGACAACAGCTATATCCTCGACGCGGCGCGCCGATACCCGGCCAGGTTCCTGCCCGTCGTGATTCTCGATTCGCAGGACCCCGCGACGCCGGCAAGGTTCGCGGCAATGGTCAAGAACGACCGTGTGCGCGGCTTCAGGATGGCTCAGTCGCGGCCCTGGCGGCTCGACACGGCATGGATGAGCTCGCCGGAGTCCATCAAGGTGTGGAAGACCTGCGCCGATCTCGGCACGCCGATGAACATCATCTTCTTCCGGAATCAGTTGCCTTACGTGTTGCCGCTGCTCCGGATCATCGCGAAGCGATTCTCCGACCTGCCGATCCTGATCGACCATCTGGGTCTGCCTTGCGGCATGTCGCAGGTCGAGCTCGAGTGGGCGAGAGACGCGGGCGATGCGACCGACATGCCGCCGCCGCCGGATTTCGGGATTGCCGATACGATCAAGATCTTCGAGGACACGCCGAACGTCCATTTCAAGCTGACCGAGATCAACATGGAGAACCTGCACGCGCAGGGAGTGGAGCCGGCGAGGCTCGTGCGCCGCATGGCCGACGTGTTCGGCGCCGAGAGGCTCATGTGGGGATCGGATGTCGGTCAGAGCATCCGCTGGCCCTATGACGAGAAGGTCGCGATGGGCCGCGCGGCCGCCGATTTGCTGAGCGACGACGAGCGCGCGCTGTTCCTGCACGAGAACGCCGCCCGGGTTTACGGGCACAGCCTCTGAGCGGCCTGCGTCGGGCGGGAGCCCAAGGACGGGCTCCCGCCTCGGACGCGGATCACAGCGCGGCGATATATCCGCCGTCGAGCGGCACCGTCGTGCCGTTGACGTACGCGCCCGCTCGCGACGCGAGAAACACGACGAGCCCTTCGATGTCCTCGGGTGTGCCCGGCCGGTTCAACGGCACATAGGTCGCGACGCTCTTCTTGACCGCGTCCGACTCGATGTCGGTCAGCCTCGACGGGAACGGGCCGGGAGCGATCGCGTTCGCGGTGATATGGTCGCGGCCGAGCCGCTTCGCGAGCGCGCGCGTCAAGTGGTGAAGGCCCGCCTTCGACGCGCCGTACGGAAACGCATCCCAGTTCGGGATGTGCAAGCCGCCGATCGACCCGATATTGATGATCCTGCCAGGGTCCTTTGCGCTCGCCGCGGCCCGAAGCTCGGGCAGGAGCTCCTGCACGAGGAAGAACGCGGCGCGGAGGTTCACGCTCATCACCTCGTCCCAGTCGTCGACGCGGACCTTCTCGATATCGTTCGTTTCTCCGGTGCCGGCGTTGTTGACGAGGATGCCGAGCCGCTTCTCGCTGCGCCGAAAGGCTTCGGCGAGCCGCTTCGGCCCCTCCGCGTTCGCGAGGTCCGCCTCGAGACCGATGCAGAGCCCGTCCGGAGAAATCTCTTGCGCGACTTGCTGCGCGCGGGTCCCGTCGCGGCCGGTGATATAGGTCCGCACGCCGCGCCGCACGAGGCCTCGTGCGATCATCAGCCCGATGCCGCTCGTGCCTCCCGTCACGAGAGCGACCTTGCCGCCGATGTCGAACAGCGCATCCTTCATCAGTATTTCAGCCGATGTGTCTTCCTGAAACCGGGATCTTAGCGAGCGCGCTTGGCGCGTCACAACCGCAATCCCCTCGTTGCGCCGAACCGTTCAATTCGGTTCGCCGTTCAAGTCAATTGGACATCGCGGGCTCGGATTTCGCGATTCTCACCGGCAGGGAATCGATGACGCGCGCCGCTCACTCTTGCCGTCGTTATGCGACGTGTCGACGCATCGCGTGCCGCAAAAAGTTGCTCCGCTTAAGGCAAGTCTAGCCCTGTCCGACCGCTGAACATACGCCGAGTACTTCCCGGGGGAGGCTACCCATGATCACCAGCGATCGCGGACGATTCGCGCATGACACTATACGGTGCGTTGCAGCGGCTTCGGTTTCGACGGCGGCGATGTTGGCGGCCCAGGCCGCTCTCGCTCAAGCCGTGGACGATCCAAGCACGAGCGCCCCGAGCGCCGGACCGATGGAGACCGTCGTCGTCACGGCGACGAGGATCGCGACCGACGTCCAGGATGTGCCGATCGCGATCACGGCGGTGACGGCGGATACGCTAGCGGAGATGCAGCTCAACACGCTGTCCGAGCTCGGCAACGTCGTTCCGAATGCGTTGTTTCGAAAATCCCAGGGAATCTACGGCGCCGGCGTTCAGGTGACGATGCGCGGCATCGGGCAGACGGATACGCAGTTCTCCGGCGAGCCGGCGGTCGCCTATTACATCGACGACGTGTACTACCCGTTCCTGTTCGGCTCGAATTTCGATCTGCTCGATTTGAGCCACGTCGAGGTGCTGCGCGGTCCGCAAGGTACGCTGCTCGGTCGAAACGCGATCTCGGGCGCCGTCAACCTGGTGAGCAAGAAGCCGAGCCTCACGGAGATGTCCTCGTATATCGACGTGACGGTCGGCAGCTTCGATCGCCGTGACGTGCGTGCGGGCATCAGCATGCCGTTGACGCAATCGTTCGCCGCCAGCGTGTCGATGGTGTCGAAGAGCCGCGAAGGCTATATGGACGTCCTCGACTTCAGCTGCGAGATGCACCGAAGGGGAACTCCGGAGCTCGCCGGCACGTTCCCGTTCCAGACGGCCAACACAGCGTGGGGCACGGGCCGCGAGCCCAACGACTGCGTGATCGGTCACTATGGCGGCGAGGATATGCGCGCGTTCCGCACCGCGCTCCGCTGGGTGCCGAACGATCGGATCGAGCTCAACGTCAGCTTCGATCAGACCGATTCGAACGACGACGTCGCCGCCGAGAAGGTTTTCGAGACGGACTACGCTTCGACCTACGGGCTGCAGCCGGACGGCACGGTCGACGAGTCTGCGGCGAATCCGAACTTCATCACCGCGTTCGATCAGTTTTCGCTGCCCGGCGCTCCGTTTCGTTGGGACGAGCGTTTCGAGACGGGCAGCATCTACTCGACCTACGACAACTTCTGCGATCCCTTTCCGCCCGGCACGTCGATCCCGGGCAACAGCTACTACAACGGCTCGCTGTTCCGCGGCGGCAATTGCTACGGCACGACGGTGCCGCTGAAGAACGAGGGGATTCAGGCGAAGCTCGTCGTCGGCCTGACGGACGCGATCGAAGCCACGTTCGTCGCCGGCCACCGCGAGATCGACACGCGGTTCGGTGCCGCGTGGGACGGCACAGTGCTCAACGACTCGCTGATTTATCACGAAGATCACATGAGATACGACAACGCCGAGGTCCGTCTCACCGGCATCCACCCCCGCTTCGACTGGGTCGCGGGGCTCTTCTATTACGATGGCAAAGCGGACGAGCACGGGCGCCCGCAGAACGTCCGTCTCGGGACCCAGCAGTACCAGAATGTCTACTATTTCCCGAGCGCGAAGGCGGCGTTCGCGAACGTCACGGTGCGGGTGACCGACTACCTCAGCGTCAATGCCGGCCTCAGGCGGTCGAAGGACGAGAAGCTGGTCGACTACGCCGCGCAGCACGACGGATCGGAGCCCGGCTCGACGACGTTCGAGCCCGCGGGAACGAGCACGTACTTCGTCTTGCCGATCGAGAACGAGAGGACCGACTGGAAGATCGGCGTCGACTACCATCTCGGCGAGTCGGGCATGCTCTACGCGTCCGCCGCGACCGGCTATCGCCTGCCGGGCTTCACCACGCGCCTCTTCCAGGTCGGCCAACACGAGCCGCAGTCGCCGACCGCGCTGACGAACTACGAGGTCGGCGGCAAGATCGATTTCCTCGACGGCCGCCTGCGGCTGAACGGCGCGCTGTTCTGGCTCAGGTACGACGAGCGGCCCGCCGCCTTCGGGGGGCAGGAGCCGCGCCTCGCTCCCGACGGCGTGACCGTGCTGCCCGGCGATCAGACGCTGATCCCCGACGGCCCCGACGGCACCCGGTTCGCCAACGCATTCACGAACTGCCGCGATTACGATCCCGAGATCGACGGGCCGAGGGACATCGCGGCCGGCGTCGGAATCTCGTGCATTACGCGCACCTTCAACTACGGCGTCAGCGGCGGCGAGCCCATCAGGGGCGTCGAGCTCGAGCTCACGGCCCAGCCCTTCGACAATCTCACGATCAACGCTTCCGCCGGCTATACCGATCGCGGCAACGAAACCGGCCGGCCGGTCGGCTTCCCCGACTGGACGGCGAGCGGCGGCATTCAGTACACGTTCGAGTCCGCGGCCGCCAACGGCACGATCACGCCGCGGCTAGACTGGTTCTACAACAGCGAGATCGCGTACTCTACGGACTATCCTCAGTACGACGAAGGCGCACGTTCGACAGTGAACGCGCGCGTCACGTATTGGAACCACGAGCGCGAGTACGAGGTCGCGCTGGGCGTCACGAACCTGACCGACGAGGAGTGGTTCCGCCAGAAGACGATCTTCACGACGATCGGCGCGCCGGCCAATATCGGCCAGCCCGCGCCGCCGCGCGAATGGTACCTGAGCATGAACAAGAGATTCTGATTCCACGGCGCGAATGCCGCGTCCCGTCGTTATTGCCGAAGCGAGGAAGACCATCATGCTGAATCGTCGCACCGTGCTTACGTCCGCCCTGGCGGCTACGGCTCTCGGGGCGCTGCGCAGGAACGTGCTCGCGCAGCCCGCGAGGCCCTTCAAGCTCTTCGATTGCCACGCGCATTTCTATACGAACGAAAGAGACAAGTACCCGTTCGATGCAAGAACCGCGCGCTACGGGCCGGAGCGGATGATCGCTAAGGCGATGGCCAATCCGATGACGCCGGAGGTCGTGTTCAAGTTCTGGGAGGAGGCCGGCATCGAGCTCGGCCTCGGCGTGCAATACAGCAGCACGTACTACACGGACAACAGTTACCTGCTCGACATCGCGGCGCAGCATCCGGACCGGATCATCCCGATCGTGATCCTCGATGCGGTCGATCCTGCGACGCCGGCGACGCTCGAGCGGATGGCGCGCGAGAACCGCATTGCCGGCGTGCGCTTCATGGGAAGCGCGAATCAGGAAGGCGTCTTCCCGTATCTGAGCGCCGCCGCCGAAGGCGCGTGGGAGCTCGCGAACGAGCTCGGCTTGTCGATCACGTTGATGCCGCTGGGGAGGCATGCCGGTGCGGCGCTCCAGCGGGTTAAGGAGCTCGCCGAGCGCTACCCGAACGTTCCCGTGGTCCTCGACCACATCGGCTTCCCGCAGTACTCGGCGAGGCCCGAGAGCTTCGGGTTCACGCAGGATCATCTCGCGCTCGCCGAGGCGGAGAACATCTACTACAAGTACACGACGTTCCTCATCGAGATGCTCCTTGCGGACGAGACGCCGCTCAGCGAGTTCCTCGCGTTCACCGTCGAGGCATTCGGCGCGGACCACATGATCTGGGGCTCGGATATCGGTAACAGCGAGGTCGACGATCTGCTGTTCGTCCAGCACGCGCTCGACTCCGCCGCGGATCTCGCGCTCGAGCAGCAGAAAGCGATCTTCTACGACACGGCGAAGAGGATATTCGTTCCGGGCGGCCGCCGATCGTGACGAGCCGGGCCGCGTGCAGGCGGCAGGGCCGATCCTTCCCCCCGCGACGCGAGGCCTCGGCGAGCGGATGACCGCCGCCGGGGCCTCGTTCTCGCCTCCTACTCGTCGTCCAGCTTCGGGTTCGTCGGCGGCGTGCCGCCGAGAAAGAGACTCCGGAACGTTCGCGACGCATACAGCCATCGGCCGTCCGGCTGGCGCTCCACCTCATCGGTGACGAGGGCGATATTGATCGGCGGGTGAGTCGGCAGGACGGGCACGCCGTCGGCGGCATAAAGCAGCAGGTACCACGTGCAGACCGCGCGATCGTCGCTTTCCATATCGAGGCGGAAGTTCGTGTACGCATGCACCGCGACGCGCGGTCCGCGGTTCAGGCGCCACGCATAGAACTCCTCGATCTTCGCCCTGCCGCGATAGACGGCCTCGCCGCCGTCGAACACGGCGTCCTCGGTATAGTATCGGCCCGCGTTGCGGCCCCAGTTGGTATCGACGTCGTGCCAATACTCGGCCAGCTGATTCTCGAGCTTCAGGCGAAGCAACAGCGTCTCTTGCTCGGTCATCCGGTTACTCCATGTCAGGCGACGGATCAGTCCTTCTCTCCGACGGTCGCGAGATCGCGGCCTACGGTCTCCGGAAGAAGCAGGGTCGCGACGATCGCGCACGAGACTCCGACGATCCCCATGATCATCATCGCGACGCTCAGCGGCGTGAACGCGGCGACCAGCGCGACGCCTTGGATGAAGATGAACGTCGCGGCTCTTCCGAAGTTGTAAGCGAACGACTGTCCGTTCGCGCGTATCTCGGTCGGGAACAGCTCCGAGAAGTACGGACCGAACGACGCGTAGATCCCGAACTGGAAGAACCCGTAGACGACGCCGGCCGGCAGCAGCGTCCATGCCGAGCTGCCGAGCGGCGCGTAGAGATAGAACGAAACCGCGAGAATGAAGCCGATGCCGAACAGCCGGAAGATCATTCGTCGGCCGACGCGATCGCTGAGATAGGCGTTCGCGATGAAGCCCAGGAAGCCGCCGAGGCTGTTGAAGAGCACGTAGACGCCGGCGACGGACGCGGACAGGCCGCGCTCGGTCTGCAGGAACGTCGTGAGATAGTTGCTGACCGCATAGCCCGCGCCCTGAGCGCCGAGGGCGAGCAGCGACGCGAGCGCGGTGATCCGCAGGATTTTCGGGTGGAAGATCGCGAGGATCGAGACCTTTCGTCCTTCCGCCTCGGCTCGGGCTCTCGCCGCGCGATAGATCTCCGAATCGTCGTCCTTGCGGCGGACGAAGAAGATGAGAATCGCCGGCGACAACCCGACCCAGAAGACGACGCGCCATCCCCATTCCGGCGGGAACAGCGCGACGAACGGCCCGGCAAGAAGTGCCGCGAGGCCCGATCCGATCGCGGCGCCGCTATGCACCGTGCCGAGCGCCTTGCCCCGATGCTGCCGCGACACCATCTCGCCGAGCAGCACCGCGCCGACGGCCCATTCGGCACCGAAGCCGAGCCCTTGGAGGATGCGGATCACGAGGAGCTGCTCGTAGCTCTGCGCGAAGCCGCCGAGGAAAGAAAAGAACGAGAACCACAGGATCGTGATCTGCAGCATCCGCGCGCGGCCGAACCGGTCCGACAGCCAGCCGCCCGCCCATCCGCCGATCGCCGACGCGAAGTAGTTGGCGCTCGCGATCGTGCCCGCCTCCGCGAGGCTCATGCCGAAGGCGGCGATGAGGATCGGAATCAGGTACTGGTAGACGAACCCGTCCATCGCATCGAGGGCCCACGCGGCCGAGCAGGTCCAAAAGACCCGCTTCACCTTCGCGGTCGACTGCGCGTACCACGCGAGCGGGCCGCTGCGTTCGATCGTTCCTTCGAGATAGGAGGCGCTTCGAGTAATGCTTCCCTCCGCCATCACAAAGCCTCCTTGTAGATGCGGACCGCGTCCTCGCGGGTGACGGCGCGGACGTTGTTCTCGAGCAGGCGGGTCACGGTCATTGCCCCCGCTGCCAGGCGCTCGATGTCGTTCTGCCGAACGCCGTGATCGGAGAGGCGCATCGGCACGCCGCAGCGGTTCGCGAGCTCGCGGATGAACGCAATTCCGCGTAGGGCGACCGCCTCGTCGGAGCCGTCGCCCGGCACGCCCATCGCGCGGGCGATATCCGCGTAGCGGGCCGTTGCGGCCGGCAGGTTGAACGCCAGCACGTGAGGCAGCAGCACGGCGTTCGAGATGCCGTGGGGGACGTGGAACTCGCCGGCGAGCGGGTACGCGAGCGCGTGCACGGCGGCCGTGTTCACCGGTCCGAGGCACAGGCCTCCGTAGAGGCTGCCTCGCGACATATCGGTTCGCGCGGAGAGGTCGTCGCCGTTCGTCACGGCTCGGAGCAGGCTGCCCGCGATCAGGCGCACGCCCTCGAGCGCGACCGTATCGACGAGCGGATGGGCGACGCGATTCGCGTAAGCCTCGATGCAATGCGTGAGCGCGTCGAGGCCGGTCGAAGCGGTCACGCTCGGCGGCATCGTCATCGTGAGGAGGGGATCGACGTACGCCGCATCCGGGACGAGATGCGGGCTCACGACGCCTTTCTTCAGCAGATCGCTCTCGTCGAGCAGAACCGCGATCGGCGAGACCTCGCTGCCGGTGCCCGCGGTCGTCGGGATGCACGCGAGCCAGAGGACGCGCCCGTCGAGCTTTCCGATCCCGACGACGTCATCGAGATTCCGCGTGCTCGACGCGAGCGCCGCGACGAGCTTTGCGAGATCCATGACGCTGCCGCCGCCGACGCCGATCACCGCCTCGGCCGCGGCAGCGCGCGCGTACGCGACGGCCGTCTCGAAATCGGCGACCGTCGGCTCGCGCTCCGGCGCTTCGAAGAGATCGACGCCGACGCCGACCCGCTCGATCTCGCTCGAGAGCGCCTCGGCATGCGAGCGGACCGAAGCCGAGGTCAGAATCAGAGCCGAGCACAGCCGCCGAGCGGCGAGCGCATCCGCCGCGAGCCGGGCGACACCGGGACCAAATGCGAGCTCGCCCACCTGAGTGAGGCAGACCGTCTCTCTGCGCACCCCCGCACCTCCAGGCCAGGCCCATCCAGAAGGGAATCTGGCACGGCGCGGGCCGGCGAACTTGCATAGAACGGAATCAATTCATCGGCCGAACGCCGGGCGGCCCGATCTGCAGCAGCACTCGAGCACGAAGCGCCGCCGGACTCGCACGCTGGCCATCGTGCATGCACCGCGGCTAGGCACACAATGTCGGGTTGCGCGATCGGAATCTATCGCGGCGCGAGCCCGCGGCAGAACAGCCGGATCTGCTCGTCGATGACCTGCTGCGTGCCGGTCCACGGCGGGCCCTCGACGGCCCAGAGCGCGGTCAGCCCGAGCTGACACGTCTTGAAGACTTGCACCAGTAACGGTAATTCGACGTCCGTCCTCAAGAGCCCGCGCTCGCGCAGCCCCGCGAACAGGCGCTCGAGCGGCGGATCCAGACGAACGGACCGGCAGCGAGAAGCCGCGGCGGCAGGAAGCGGCGGCTCTT
>CAYMAF010000024.1:0-24558 GCA_964388365.1 uncultured Gammaproteobacteria bacterium
GCACGCCGACGTACAACTTCACGGTCGTCGTCGACGACATGGATATGCGGATCACGCACGTCATCCGCGGCGACGACCACGTGAACAACACGCCTCGGCAGATCAACATCTTCCGCGCGCTCGGCGCCGAGCCGCCGGCGTACGCGCATCTGCCGATGATCCACGGTCCGGACGGGACGAAGCTGTCGAAGCGGCACGGCGCCGTCAACGTGCTCGAGTACCGGCAGATGGGTTATCTGCCGAGCGCGATGCTGAATTACCTCGCGCGCCTCGGCTGGTCGCACGGCGATCAGGAGATCTTCACGCTCGACGAGCTGATCCGGCTCTTCGATCTCGACCGGGTCAGCCGCTCGGCCGCGAGCTTCGATCCGATGAAGCTGCTGTGGGTCAACCAGCAGCACATCCTGAGGACCCCGACGGCGGAGCTCGTGCCGCTCCTCGCCGAGCAGCTCGAGCGCCGCGGGCTCGATCCCGCCGACGGGCCTCCGCTCGAGCGCACGGTCGAAGCGCTGCGCGAGCGCAGCCAGACGATGGCCGAGATGGCCGAGCGCGCGCACTGCTACTACGAGGAGTTCGAGGCGTTCGACGAGAAGGCGGCGGAGAAACACCTGACGGCCGACGCGCGGGAGGTGCTGACGGCGCTGCGCGCGGCGCTCGAGGCGGTCGACGACTGGTCCGAGTCTGCGCTCGAGGCGGCCGTCGGCGGCGTCGCCGAGCGGCTCGGCCTCAAGCTCGGCAAGGTCGCGCAGCCGCTGCGGGTCGCCGTGACCGGCCAGGCGGCGTCGCCCGGCATCGGCACGACGCTCGTGCTCGTCGGCCGGGAGCGCACGCTCGCCCGGATCGACCGCGCCCTCGAGCACATCGCCGCGCGGTGATGCCGCAAGGCGTCGGAGCCGAGTGCGCCCGTTCCCGCGGCGCACGAGAGTGAGAGCGGCGTCCGCGAGCGGCGCGCCCGAAGCGGCTACGATACGGCAGGGCGTCGCGCGGAACGCGGGGCGCCCCGTCGCGGCCGCTACGGCTCGCCGCGCTCGCCGTCCCCACTGAAAGAGACGATCATCGATGAAGGTTGATCTCATTGCCGCCGCGCGTCCGAACTTCATGAAGATCGCGCCGCTCTACCACGAGCTCGCGGGCCGGGACTGGTGCACCCCGCGCATCGTGCATACCGGTCAGCACTATGACCCGAACATGTCGGACGCGTTCTTCGCCGATCTCGGCATGCCGTCGCCGCACGTGCACCTCGGCGTCGGCAGCGGCACGCATGCCGAGCAAACCGGGCGCGTGATGATCGAGTACGAGAAGGTATGCCTCGAGGATCGGCCCGATTGGATCGTCGTCGTCGGCGACGTGAACTCGACGCTCGCGTGCGCGCTCGTCGGCGCGAAGCTCTTGATCCCCGTCGCGCACCTCGAAGCGGGCCTGAGGAGCGGCGACCGTACCATGCCGGAGGAGATCAACCGGATCGTCACGGATTCGATCGCCGACCTGCTGTGGACGCCGTCGCCCGACGGCGACGCGAATCTCCTCGCGGCGGGCGTGCCGGCCGAAAGGATCGAGCGCGTCGGCAACATCATGATCGACTCGTTCGAGATGCTGCGGCCGAGGATCGAGGCGGCCGGGATGGCCGCGAAGCTCGGGCTCGAGCCGCGCGCGTACGGCGTCGTGACGCTGCATCGGCCGTCGAACGTCGATGCGCGCGAACGGCTGGAGCTGATCGTCGAACGTCTCGTCACGGTGTCGGAGCGATTACCGCTCGTGTTTCCGGTCCATCCTCGCACCCGCCGCAGGCTCGACGAGTTCGGTCTCGCGGAGCGGCTCGGGCGCTCGGCCGGAATCCGCGTCGTCGAGCCGCTGTCCTATATCGAGTTCATGAGCCTCGTCGTCGGCTGCCGGCTCGCGATCACGGACTCGGGCGGCATCCAGGAGGAGACGAGCTATCTCGGGATTCCGTGCCTGACGTTGCGGGAGAACACCGAGCGTCCGATCACGGTGACCGAGGGAACGAATCGGCTCGTGCGGCCGACGGAGCTGGACGTCGAGGTCTCCGCGGCGCTCGAGCGCGGCATCGTCCGCACCGAGATCGAGCTCTGGGACGGACGGACCGCGCCGCGCGTGGCGGCGAGCTTACGAAGACATGCCGCGGCTCGCGCGTGAGCCGACCCAGGCGACATTCCGCGGGCCCTGCGGCCCGCTCGTACGTCTATTAAGCTGACTCCGAGTATCGGGAAACGAGGAGGCGGTGGAGTGCGACCGTTGATACCCGTCATTCTCTGCGGGGGATCGGGCACCCGACTCTGGCCGGTCTCCCGCGAGCTTCGGCCGAAGCAGTTCCTGCCGCTGGTCGGCGAGCGAACGATGCTCCAGGAAACCTATCTGCGGACGCTCAGCGTCGGTGATCGCATGCGTCCGCCGATCGTCGTTTGCAACGAGCGGCATCGCTTCCTTGCCGCGGAACAGATGCGCGCGGTCGGCGCCGCGCCGCAGACGATCGTGCTCGAGCCCGCGGGGCGGAACACCGCGCCGGCGGTCGCCGTTGCCGCCTGGATCGCGCTCGCTATCGCCGACGACGGCGCGAGCCGCGCGGCGACGGCGAGCGGCTCCGGAGACGGCGGCCGATCGCCGCGTGCCGCATCGGGGCAGGAGGATCCGCTCCTCGTCGTGCTGCCGGCCGATCACGTCATCGTCGATTGGGGGGCGTTCGCGGAGGCGGTGAAGATCGGAGCCGATGCGGCGGAGCGCGGTCATCTCGTCACGTTCGGCATCGTGCCGCAGCATCCGGAGACCGGCTACGGCTACCTGCTGAAAGGCGAGCCCGGCGACGAAAGCGGCCGGTGGCTGCGCCTCGAACGTTTCGTCGAGAAGCCCGACCGGGCGACCGCGGAAGAATACGTCCTGAGCGGTCGGTATCTATGGAACAGCGGCATGTTCGTTTTCTCCGCGAGGCGCTATCTCGAAGAGCTCGAGCGGCACGCTCCGGCGATCGCGGCCGCGGCGCGCCGGGCCGCGGCCGAGGCCGAAGCGGATACGGATTTCACGCGTCTCGGCCCGGCCTTCGTCGAGTGTCCTTCGGACTCGATCGACTACGCGGTCATGGAAAAGACGAGTAATGCCGCGGTCGTGCCTCTCGATGCGGGATGGAGCGACGTCGGCTCGTGGCACGCGCTACACGAGATCCTCGAGAAGGACGAGAACGGAAACGTCGTGCGCGGCGACGCGATCGTCGAAGGCTGCCGCAACTGCTACGTCGCGTCGAGCCGGCGGCTCGTCGCGGTCGTCGGCGCGGAGGAGCTCATCGTCGTCGAGACGCCGGATGCGGTGCTCGTCGCGCCGAGACAGGCGTCACAAGATGTGAAACGGGTCGTGGAATCGTTGAAGGCGCTCGCGCGCCCCGAGCTGATCGAGCCGTGATCGGTCCTGTGACGCGCGCCACAGAACGCCTTCCCTTCTTCGAGTCAACTGGTGTCAAGTCCGGCAAGAGCTCGTCGCCCCACGGCGACACATTGCGAGAGGGTCAAGAAACTCTGCAGACTTGCAACGACTGACAAGGGCAAGTCCTTCCGAAAGGATGGACGCGCAAAGCCACCGGTCTAAAGGCATTCCTATGACAGCGGGGTTACCAGGCGTGGAAAGGGTTCTCGAAGTCCTCAAGCGCGTCGCTCGTCGAGGCGACACATGGCGTCCAGTCATGCTCGCGGCGTGCGCGCTCGCACTCACGGCTTGCGGCGGCGGGGATGACGCCCCTGCGACGCAGCCGGGGCAGAACGATCCTCCGGTTTCGCAGAATCCCCCGCCGAACGATCCGCCGGACGATCCCCCGAGCGATCCGCCGGACGATCCTCCGTCGGACGGCAACCGCGCGCCGACGATCAGCGGGAACCCGCCGACGCAAGTGCTCGTCGGCGAGACCTACAGCTTCACGCCGACGGCTTCCGATCCTGACGGCGACGTGCTGACGTTCTCGATCCAGGGTCGACCGAGCTGGGCGTCGTTCGACGAGTCGACCGGACGGCTTTCCGGCACGCCGGAGGAGGCCGACGTCGGCTCGTATCCGAACATCCGCATCCGAGTCACGGACGGCAATGCGACGGCGAGCCTGCAGGCGTTCAGCATTCAGGTCGTCACGAATGCCTCGGGCTCCGCGACGCTCACGTGGCAACCGGTCACGCAGCGCACCGACGGCTCGCCGGTCGATCTCGCCGGTTATCGAGTCTACTGGGGTAAGTCGTCGCGCAACTACACGAACTCGGTCATGGTTCAAGGCTCGGGACGCGTGACCCACACGATCGACAACCTGACGCCCGCGACGTGGTATTTCGCGGTCACCGCCGTCGATTCGTCCGGCGTCGAGAGCGCCTACTCCAACGAGGCCTCGAAGCAGATCCTCTGATCACGGGTCCTCGCGGCTTCACCACGGCGAGGCTCGCCCATCACGGGGCGGGCCTCGTGCTTTTTGGGGCGAAGCGCCGCATATACAACGAGCCGGCCGGCCAGCGGCCGCCGCAGCTCGACGGATGGAAGAGGGATGGAGATGGAGCGGAGTGGTGGGCGATGCTGGGATTGAACCAGCGACCTCTCCCGTGTGAGGGGAGCGCTCTCCCGCTGAGCTAATCGCCCGTTTCCGAACGTTCGACGGCAGGGCCGTCCCGCCGCGACGTGCTTATTGTCCGGTCGTCTCGCTCGAACCGCAAGCCTCGAATGTGCTCCCCCGCGTCGCTTCCGGCTTGCGCGGTTCTCCGGAGGCCCCGCAACCGCCCGAACCGTTCGGTTCCGGCATCGGGGCAATCCCCGTAATTCGACGTAAGTCCTGACTTCGGATGCCGCGTGTAGTAGCCTTCCCCGATTTTCGGAACAAGGACAACGACGACATGCGGGTTACCATCTTCGGCTCGGGTTACGTGGGGCTCGTGACGGGCGCGTGTTTCGCGGATGTCGGCAACCACGTGGTCTGCGTCGACGTCGACGCGGCCAAGGTCGAGCGGCTGAATCGCGGCGAGATCCCCATCTACGAGCCGGGACTCGAGTCTATCGTCCGTCGTGCCCGCGACGCGGGCAGACTCACGTTCACGACGGACGCCGCCGAGGGGGTCGCGCACGGGCTGTTCCAGTTCATCGCCGTCGGCACGCCGGACGGCGGCGACGGCGCGGCGGACCTCAAGTCCGTGCTCGCGGTCGCGCGCAGCATCGGCGAGCATCTCTCGGATTACCGGATCGTCATCACGAAGTCGACCGTGCCCGTGGGTACGGCGGACAAGGTTCGTCAGGCGGTTCAGGCCGAGCTCGATCGCCGCGGTGTCGGGGTCGAGTTCGATGTCGTCTCGAACCCCGAGTTCTTGAAAGAGGGCGCGGCGGTCGAGGACTTCATGAAGCCGGATCGCATCATCGTCGGGACGGACAACCCGCGTACCGCGGAGCTGCTGCGCACGCTCTACGAGCCGTTCAATCGAAATCACGATCGCATGCTCGTGATGGACATTCGTTCGGCTGAGCTCACGAAGTACGCGGCGAACGCGATGCTCGCGACGAAGATCAGCTTCATGAACGAGCTCGCGAATATCGCCGAGCAGCTCGGGGCGGATATCGAGCACGTGCGGATCGGCATTGGCTCGGATCCGCGGATCGGCTACGAGTTCATCTATCCGGGATGCGGCTACGGCGGCTCCTGCTTTCCGAAGGACGTTCGCGCGCTGATCGCTTCGGCGACGTCGGCCGGCTACAAGGCGGAGATCCTGCGCGCCGTCGACAGCGTGAACCAGCGGCAGAAGCACGTGATGTTCGAGAAGATGCGGGCCTACTACGGCGATAATCTCGCCGGAAAGCGCGTTGCGTTGTGGGGGCTCGCGTTCAAGCCGAATACCGACGACATGCGCGAGGCGACGAGCCGCGTGCTGATGGAAGCGCTGTGGAAGGCCGGTGCCGTCGTCCAGGCCTACGATCCGGTCGCGCAGGAGCAGGCCCGGGCGATCTACGGCGATCGTCCCGATCTCGTCTTGTGCGACAGGGCGGAGGACGCTGTCGTGGGCGCGGACTGCCTTGCGATCGTCACCGAGTGGCGCGAGTTTCGAAGCCCGAATTTCGATCTGATCAAATCGTCGCTGCGCGAGCCCGTAATTTTCGACGGCCGCAACGTTTACGACCCCAAGCTCATGCGGAGGCTGGGTTTTCGTTATTTCGCGATCGGGCGCGGCGACTCCGTCGTGCTCGATGCTGCGGCCGCGCGCGTTTCGGCGTAAACTCCCGCGAGCAATAAATAGAAGGAATCGGCGGCCCCGGCGCGCGGGGCCGCGTCGAGGAGCCATCGTCGGAGAAGGAGCAGGGCCGCTTCATTCCGTCGACTGATTCAAAGCGCCCGTAACCGGGCGCGCTTACAATGCGCGCCGTCTTCCGTCTTGGGACGGTCGGATGAAGCTGTTCGGACAGCACATTCACGCTCCTATCCTGTTGCTGGCAGCAGCGGAGTACGGCGTCGCCGCCATCGCTTTCGCGGTCGCCGTCTCGTTGCTGGTCGGCGGCGGCCTTCAACTCGCCGACGCCGAAGGGCGAGTCATCCCCTGGGTATTCGCGTTCAGCACCGCGGTCGTGGTGGGCTTGACCGCGGTCGGCCTCTACCAGCCCAAGCAGCGTCTCAGACCGGAGGGCGTGGCTTTGCGGCTCATCGCGGCGCTCGTCTTCGCCGTGGTGTGCTTGTCGCTCGTCTCGCTCTACTACCCGATCGGCCGCGACGGCCCGGTTCTGCTCGTGAGCAGCACGCTCAGCCTCGGTTTGCTCGGCGTGTCGCGTATCGTCTTCGCGAAGTTCATCGATCACGAAGCGTTCCGAAGACGGGTGCTGGTCTACGGGGCCGGAGATCGCGCGGCGAGCCTGCTGAAGCTGCGTCGACGCAGCGATCAGCGGGCGTTCAAGATCGTGGCATTCGTTCCCGCGCCGGGCGACCGCAGCCGCTTGCAGGACGAAAGGGTCGTCTCGACGCCCCTCAATCTCGTGCGATACGCGCACGATCACGACATCGACGAGATCGTCGTCGCGATGGACGAGCGGCGCGAGACGCTCCCGATCCGCGAGTTGCTCGAGTGCCGCTTCAGCGGCATCGACGTGATCGATCTGCTCGGCTTCTTCGAGCGCGAGACGGGAAAGATCAAGGTCGATCTCATGAACCCCGCGTGGCTGATCTTCTCGGAAGGCTTCTCGATCAAGCCGTCGCAGCGGGTCGCGTCGCGCATCCTCGATCTCGTCATCGCCGCGCTGCTCGCGGTGCTGAGCCTGCCGGTCGTCGTGTTGGTCGCGGCGGCGATTTTCCTCGAGGACGGTGCGCCGGTGCTGTACCGTCAGAAGCGTGTCGGATACGGCGGTAAGACGTTCGAGCTTTACAAGTTCCGGAGCATGGTCAAGGACGCCGAATCCGACGGGCGCCCGAAATGGGCCGGGCGCGACGACCCGCGCGTGACGAAGGTCGGGCGTTTCATCCGCAAGACCCGCCTCGACGAGTTGCCCCAGCTATTCAACGTCATCCGCGGGGACATGAGCCTCGTCGGGCCGCGTCCCGAGCGGCCGGAATTCGTCGAGGATCTCTCGCGAAAGATTCCCTATTACCACGAGCGTCACAGCGTCAAGCCCGGCGTGACGGGTTGGGCGCAGCTTTGCTATCCCTACGGCTCGTCCGACGACGACGCGATGGAAAAGCTTCAGTACGACCTTTACTACGTGAAACACAAGAGCGTCGTCTTCGATCTCATGGTCATACTGCAGACCGTCGAGGTCGTCCTTTGGGGGAAGGGGGCCCGCTGACCCGAGATGTCGTGGTTCGGTGTCGCGAGCTATGCGGTGGCGGGGGGCGTGAGTGCCGCCGTGACCGCGATGCTCGTCGCCGGCCATCCGGGAGGCCGTAGCGCGACCTGGATCACGGCCGCGTGCGCGGTCGCGGCGATCTGGGGATTCGGCAACTCGACGCTGCTCATGCTTGGAGGGCCGTTCGCCGGTTTCGTCGCGCTCGACGTGCTCCATGGCACGGTCTGGGCGGCGAGCATCCTGTCGTGGGTCGCGCCGGCACCGGCCCGGCGGCGCTCGAAAACGCTGCTGGTCGCCTCTTCGTTGCTGTTCGGCACGTGGAGCATCGTCGCGGCGGTCGCCGAGACCGGAACCGCGGGCCTGCCCCGGCTCGGCGCGCTCTATCCCGTGATCTCGAGCCAGAGCATCTTTCTCCCGCTGCTCGGCATCAATCTGATCGGCCTGCTCGGCATCGAGCAGGTGTTTCGAAACGCTCGCGAGGAGCAGCGGAACGGATTGCGGTTCCTGTGCCTCGCCGTCGGCGGGATCTTCGTGCTGAACGTCTTCGTCTACTCGCAAGCGAGCCTCGTCGGCAGGCTGATTCCGTTCGCGTGGCAGGGCAGGGGCTTCTTGAACGCGGCGTTCGCGGTGCTCGTGCTGCTCGGCTTGAAGCGTCTGTCCGAGTGGGAGCGGGAGCTTTTCGTCTCGCGGCAAGTCGCGTTCTACACCGCGAGCCTCGTCGCCGTCGGCACATACCTGCTCCTGATGGGCGCCGCCGGTTACGTGATTCGCGCGGTCGGCGGCCAGTGGGGCGTCGCGCTTCAGCTCATCTTTTTCGTCGCCGCGCTTGCGATCCTCGTGTATGCGCTTTTCGCGTCGAATATCCGGGCGCGCGCGAAAGTCTTCCTGGTCAAACATTTTTATCGGAACAAATACGATTACCGGCAGGAGTGGCTGCGTCTGACGAGCGCGCTCAGCCGCACCGGGGACACGAAGCTGCTCGCGGCGAGCGGTCTCGAGGGCGTCGCGGGAATTCTCGGCAGCCGGCATGGCTCGTTGTGGATCGTCGGCGAGGACGGGCGCTACGAGCAGGTCGCATGGCTCGACGAGAGCGACCGCACCGACGCGATCTACGATCCGATCCATCCGATCGTCGTGTTCTTGACGACGCGCGGGTGGGTGATCGACAGCGAGGAGTATCGGCTCGAGCCCGATCGTTACGGGAACGCGTTCGGCGATCCGGCGGACGGGCTGCTGCCGCGCGACACGATCATCGTCCCGCTCGACTGCCAAGGACGCCTGCAGGGCTTCATCGTGCTGTCGAAGCCGCCGGAAGTCGACGCGCTGAACTTCGAGGACCACGACATCCTGAAGACCGCCGGGCGGCAGGTCGCCGTCGTGCTCGCTCAGGCCTTGGCGCAGGAGCAGCTCACCGCGACCCGCCAGTTCGAGGCCGTGAACAAGCTCGTGACCTTCTTGATGCACGATCTCAAGAACGTCGTCGCGCAGCAGGAGCTCGTGGTCGCGAACGCTCAACGTTTCGGTCATCGCAAGGAGTTCGTGGACGACGCGATGACGACGATTCGCGCCGGTGTCGAGCGCATGCGCCGCGTTCTCGATCAGCTGCGCGACGCCGCGCAGAGCGAGCCGAGCCGAAGCCGCTGCGACGCCTCCAAGATCATCATGGAGGTGCGCTCCCGCTGCGCGGATCGCGAGCCCGTGCCGGACGTCAAGATGCCGGAGGGCTCGCTGTGGGTGAACATCGACCGCGAGAAGCTCGCGAGCGTTCTGACGCACGTGATCCGCAACGCGCAGGACGCGACGCCGGCCGATGGCCGCATCTCGATCGACGTCGAGAACGACGAGGGCCAGGTATGGATCGCCGTGCGCGACACGGGTAACGGCATGGACGCGGCCTTCGTCCGTGACCGGCTGTTCCGGCCGTTCGTGAGCACCAAAGGCGCCAAGGGCATGGGCATCGGCGCGTATCAGGTTCGTGAAACCGTGCGAGCGGTCGGCGGCGACGTCGAGGTCGAGAGCGAGGTCGGGCGCGGGACGACGTTTCGAATTCGACTGCCGGCCGGCACGCCCCGCGCCGCCGAGACGGACTTGCCGGCCGCCGCACGTGGAGTTGCGGCCCAGCAAGGGGCGACGACTCGCCATCGATAGAGGGGCATGATCGCGTGGAGAAGCGGCGTATGACGTCTACATTCCAGCCGGCGCTCGAGACGTCCGCGGGGCGGACGGGGAAGGGCAGGGCAAGGACCCGGGGCATCGTGCGTGCGGCCGCCGTGCTCGTGCTGGCGCTGACCGCGGCTTGCGGCGTCGATCCCACCGAGGAAGTCGTCCGTGCCGACCGCGATCTCGCGCGGGGCGACCTCCGGGCGGCAGCGATCCGCGTGAACGCGGTCCTCGAGGCCGATCCCGAGAATCTGGCCGCGCGCGTGGTCCGAGGCCGGCTCGCCCTCGTGGCGGGAGACGCGCGGTTTGCGGCGGACGATCTCGAGCACGCCCTCGAGCGCGGCGCGGATGACCCGGCCGCGATGCTGGCGCTCGCAGATGCGCTGCTCAGACTCGGCGACGTCGATGCGGCGGCTCGACGGCTCGATGCCGTCCCCGAAGACGCGCGGAACGCCCGATACTGGCTGCTCCGCGGCGAGACGGCGATCGCGGCCGGGCGCTCCGACGAGGCGGCCCGAGCGCTCGATGTCGCGGGCTCGCTCGAGTCCGACGTGCCGAGCAGCCGCAGGCTCGTCGCCGACGCGCAGCTCGCGGTGAACCGGGGCGATGTCGACGCGGCGGCATCGCTGCTCGATCGGGCCGTGGACGCCGCTCGCGTCCCGATCGAGCGCGGCGATGCGCTCGCGTCCCGTGCCCGCTACCGGCTGCTGCGCGGGGATACGGCCGCCGCGGCGGCGGACTTCGAGGCGGCTGCCGACCTCTACGCTCCGAACGGCGCTCTTCCGAAGGAGCTCGAAGCGCTCGGCATGCTCGTTCAGCTCCGGGTCGCCCTGAATGAGCTCGATCGAGCCGAGGCTGCGGCCGCGCGGTTTGCCGCTCGCTCTCCGAGCCAGGAGATGGCGGCGTATTACCAAGGTCTGGTTGCGTATCGGCGCGGCCGCTTCGACGTCGCGGCGGACAGACTCGCGAACGTCGCCGCGGCGGCTCCGCGGAATCCTCGCATTCGGATGTTGCTCGGCGCCGCGCATCTCGCGCTCGGCAACTACGGGCAGGCGGAGCTGAACTTCAACCAGGCGCTCTCGATGCTGCCGGACGACCCTGCGCTGCTGAAGCTCGTCGCCGAGACTCGATTGCGTCAAGGTCGGCCCGACGCCGCCCTCGAGGTGCTCGAGCGCGTTCCGGTGGATCCGGACGTGGTGGTGATGAGCGCGCGCGCGATCCTCTCGAAGGGCGACGTCGCCGGCGCCGCCGCGAGCTTGCGGCGCTTCGCCGAGGAGGGGTCGGCGCCTCGCACGCTGCGCACCGAGCTCGCGAGAGCCTATGCCGAAGCCGGTCGCGGCGATGACGCGCTCGCGGTGCTCGCGCCGCGCGACGATCCCGACGTCGATCTCGTCGCGGAGGCAGAACAGTTGGCCCGCGCGCTGCTCGAGCTCGAGCCCGACAACCAGGTGGCGCTCGCGGCGCTGCTTCCGCTCGCGGACGTGCGAGCCTCGGCGGGCGGCTTGCCCGAGGCGCGCCGGGTTCTGTCGCTCGCGGCGGATAGCGGCCCCGCGGGTTTGCCGGTCAAGGTCGCGCTCGGCGCGGTCGAGCTTCGGCTGGGGAATCCCGACGCGGCCCTCGCCGTTGCCGCGGAGCTCAAGGCTGCCGAGCCGGATAACCCGGCGGGGTATTTGCTCGAAGCCGAGGCTCGCATGGCGCAGGGCCGATTCGCCGAAGCCGTCCCCGCACTCGCTGCGGCCTATGAGCGCAAGCGGGACTATCGCGTATTGGCGAGTCTCGTCACCGCTCTCCGCAACGCCGGGCGGCCGGAGGAGGCGCTCGCTCATCTCGAGGGCTGGACCGAAGACAACCCGGACCATCTGCCGGGCCGCGTCACGCTCGCGATGCTCTACCAGGACCTGCGCCGAAGCGACGCAGCGCTCGCCGCGTACGACGCCATCCTCGCGTCTTGGCCGGACAACGTGGTTGCGCTGAACAATGCCGCTTGGCTTCGCTACGAGGCGGGGGATCCGCGCGCCCTCGCGCTCGCCGAGCGAGCCTTCCGCGCGGCGCCCGACAACCCCGCGGTGCGGGACACGCTCGGCTGGATCCTCGTCGAGGCCGGGCGGATCGACGACGGGCTTGGACATCTCGAAGCGGCCGTCGAGGCGGCGCCAGAGGCCCGCGACATCCGCTTCCACTACGCCGCCGCGCTCGCGCGCGCCGGTCGGGTCGGGGACGCGAAGGCCGAGCTCGGCCGTCTGCTCGAGGATTCGGAACCTTTCGCGTCGCGGGCCGATGCCGAGGCGCTGCTCGAGACGCTGTAATGTGCGCCAAAGCACGATTCCGTCACGTCCACCTCCGGGCGGATGCGCTAGACTTCGGGACGCCGCTGCGCCAAGAGGTGACCACGAGTCGCGCAGAACAACCCTGACAAACGACCGGACTCGACGCGAGAACCTTCAATGACGAACCATTCAGCCAGTCGACTCCCGAGCCGGCACGCCGCCGGCATGCAGCTGATCATCACGTTGCTCGCCGCCGTGTGGCTCGCGGGCTGCGGCACCACGCCGGCCCGTCCGAGCGATGCCGCGACGTTCGTGTCCGCGTCGGAAAGCGGCGAGTACCTGATCGGGCCAGGCGACGTGCTGCAGATCTTCGTGTGGCGCGAGCCCGAGCTGAACGCGACGGTGCCCGTCCGTCCCGACGGCCGCATTTCGACCCCGCTCGTCGAGGACATCGTCGCGGTGGGGAAGACGCCGAGCCAGCTCGCGCGCGACATCGAAGCCGTGCTCTCGGAGTACATCCGGACTCCGGAGGTCAGCGTCATCGTTCAGAACTTCGTCGGCACTTTCGGCGAGCAGATCCGGGTGCTCGGTCAGGCCGTGCAGCCGCGCGCGATTCCTTATCGCGATCGAATGACGCTGATGGACGTCCTCATCGAGGTCGGTGGACTGACCGAGTTCGCGGCCGGAAATCGCAGCCGTATCATCCGTACGGTAAACGGCGAGCGCCGGGAAATTCGCGTCCGTCTCAACGATCTCATAAACCGCGGGGCGCTCGACCAGAACATTCTGATGCGGCCGGGTGACGTGCTGATCATCCCCGAGGCCGTTTTCTGACGCCGAGCACCAACGAGAATGCAAGAGCTCGTCACCCACATACTCGTCGAGATTCGTAGCGCTTGGCGCTTCCGCTGGGTCGGTGCCGCCGTCGCGTGGATAGTTTGTCTTGCCGGCTGGGCGTTGGTGGCTTGGCAGCCGAACGTCTACGAGGCGAACGCCGTCGTCTACGTCGATGCGTCCTCGGCGCTGCAGCCGTACCTTTCCGGCCGCATCGTCAGGACCGATGTCGGGACGCAGCTCAGCTACGTGCGTGAAGCGCTGCTCGGCCGCGAGCACCTCGAGCGCGTCGTCCGCGACAACAACCTCGATGCGGCGGTCACGTCGTCGGAGGATTTCGACAAGCTGCTCGACAGGGTGCGCCAGACGATCCGAATCAATTCGGTGCAGGCGGCCGCCGACAACCGGATCTACAACATCAGTTATCGGCATACCGATCGGCGGACCGCCGTCGGCGTCGTGCGGACGCTGCTGAACTCGATGATCGAGAATACGCTCGGCGGCAACCGTGAGAACACCGATGCGGCACAGCGGTTCCTCGACGAGCGTATTCGAGAGTACGAGCTGCGGCTCCAGCAGGCCGAGCAGAATCTCGCCGAGTTCAGGCGGCGGTACGTCGGCCGGCTGCCCGGCACCATCGGCAGCTATTTCGAGCAGCTACAGGAAGAGCTCGACGCGCTCGCGGCGGTGGAGCGGCAGCTCGTGCTCGCCGAGGCGCGGCGCGATCACTTGCGTCAGCAACTGCGCGGCGACGAGCCCGTCCTGCCGCTGACATACCGTCCCGGCGGCGCGGACACGGTGGATACGCCGGAGACGCGTTTCGATTCGCGTATCGCGGAGCTGCAGGCGGAGCTCGATAGACTGCTGCTGCGCTACAGGGACAAGCATCCCGACGTCATCGCTCTGCAGGCGACGATCGAGCGGCTCGAGGCGCAGCGCGCCGAGGAGCTTGAGCGTCTCGCGAGCGTCTCCGGGCCCCGCTCGTCCTCGCTCGAGGAAAGCCCCGTATATCAGTCGCTGCAAATTCGACTGAACGAGGCGGAGCTCGAGATCGCCGGCCTGCGCACGGACATCGAGACGCGTCGGCAACGCATCGCTGAGCTTCGTGCCCGAGTCGACGAGGTGCCGGAGGTCGAGGCGGAGTTCGCGAGGCTGAACCGAGACTACGATGTGATTTACGACCAGTATCAGGCGCTCGTGCGCAGCCGCGAGACGCAAGCGCTCTCGAGCAAGGCCTCGGATGCGGATCAGGTCGATTTTCGCGTCATCAACCCGCCGCTCGCGGGCATCGAGCCGGTCGCCCCGCGCAGGCTCGTGCTGCTCGCGGCCGTTTTCGTCTTCGGCCTCGGCGCCGGCGGCGGAGTTTGCTACCTGTTGAGCCAGATTCGGCCGGTTTTCGGCGAGATGCGAGTGCTGCGCGAGGTCACGGGCCTGCCGGTGCTCGGCGTCGTCAGTGAGGTCGTTGCCGATCCGGCCAGGCTCAGACAGAAGAGGCTCGCGTTCGTGAGCTTCGTCGTGATCATGCTGGCGCTGACGGTCTTCTTCGCGGGAACCGTCGCGGTCGAGCTCGTCGGGCCGGGAATCCATTCTATCGCGCAGGTGGTCTGATGGGCCGGATAGAGGAAGCGCTCGCGAAGCTGCAGGCGAAGGGACGAGACAAGGGCGCCGGACCAGCCGGCACGGCCGACGGCGCGGCGCCGCGCTCCGACGGCGCGTCGAGCGCGCCCGCGGTGAACGGCGGGAACACGCAGCGAATCGCGCGCATCGCCGAGCGGAGCGCGTCGTCCGTCGTCCACAAGTACGGCGGGCGTAGCATCGAGATCGACGTCGACGCGCTGCGCGCGAACGGTCTTCTCGCGCCCGACACCGCGATGCAGCGGATGGGGGAAGAGTACCGGATCATCAAGCGTCCGCTGCTCGTCAACGCGGATCCGACGCGGGAACCCGTGACGCCGCTCGGAAACCTGATCATGGTCGCGTCGGCATTGTCCGGCGAAGGCAAGACGTTCACGTGCGTGAACCTCTGCATGAGCATCGCCCGCGAGCGTGACTGGACGGTCGTCCTCGTCGACGGCGACTGCATCAAGCCGCAGCTCACGCAGCTCTTCTCGGCCGAGCGCGAGCCGGGCCTGCTCGATCTCTTGAAGGATCCTACGCTCTCGTTCGAGTCGGTCGTCATGCCGACGAGTATTCCCGGCGTCTCGCTGCTGCCGGCCGGTCGCCGGGACGCTCAATCGTCCGAGCTGCTCGCGAGCCGCCGTATGACGGAGCTTTGCGAGCAGATCTCCGCGCAGGATCCGAACCGGATCATCTTGTTCGATTCGTCTCCTCTGTTGCTGACGAGCGAGGCGACCGTGCTCGCCGAGAAGGTCGGGCAGATCGTCGTCGTCGTGCGCGCGAACAGCACCCCCCGGCAGGCGGTCATCTCCGCGCTCGAGAAGGTGGACCGCTCGAAGCCGGTCGCATGTGTGCTCAATCAGCAGTCCGCGAGGTTTGGACTCGTCGAAAGCTATTACGGCTACGGCGACTACCGTTACAGCGACGCGAGAAGCGCTGGCGACGATGGCGTCGGTAAAGCGCCGTGACGCACTGAGCGGCCCGCCCCCGCAGGAAGGATCGGGCGCGCTTCGCGACCCGATCGGCGCCGACCCGCGCATTGCCGCGTTGGCGGCGGCCGTCGTGCTCGTCGTCGCGCTCGTCGCGTTCCGCCCGCTGTGGACCGCATTGCATCACGAGTGGAGCGGTCACGGGCTCTACGGGCACGGTCATCTGCTGCTCGCGATGTCGGTATGGCTCGGGTGGCGCGCGTGGCGCACTGCGCCGCCACGTCGCGTCGCGCCCGATTGGTGGTTCGCGCTGCCGGTGGCCGGGCTCGTCGGCCTCATGATCGTTCTCGATCTGATGCTTCTCAACGTGCCGCGCGTTTATCTGCTGCCGCCGCTCTTCGTCGCGTGCACCGGTCTCGTCGCCGGACGCGAAGCCGCAGCGCGAGTCATCGGCGCGGCGACGTTGATGTATTTCGCGCTGCCGCTGTGGACCGTCCTGAACCCGCCGCTGCAGGCCCTGACGACGGCGGCCGTGTCGCGCTGGCTGGCTTGGAGCGGCGTGCCGGCGCTGATCGAGGGCAACTTCGTGCATCTCGCCGCCGGTACGTTCGAGATCGCGGCCGACTGCTCCGGCCTTCGGTACCTTCTCGTCGGCGTCGCGCTCGCCTCGTTCTGGGCACTCGCGTTCTTGTCCGACGTGAAGCGTCGAGTCGCGCTCGTCGTCGCCGCCGCCGTGCTCGCGGTGCTGTCGAATTGGGTCCGCGTCTATACGATCATCTTCGCGGGTCACGCGACGGACATGCAGCATTATCTCGTTTCCGTCGAGCATATTCGCTTTGGCTGGGTGGTCTTCGCGATCTTCCTGCTGCCGTTGATATGGCTCGCTCGGCGTCTCGAAGTTCGGGGGCGCTCTCCGCACGGCCGAAGCGACGAACGTTCGTCTGTCGACGGCCGGCGGGTGCTTCGCGGGTCGCTCGTCGCCGCCGCGCTGCTCGCGCTTCCGCCGCTCGTCGACGCGCTCGAGGCCGGCAACGGGCGTTCGGTGCCGGTTTCGACGGAATCTTCGTTTGCCGACGAGGTGCGGCCGTGGGATCCGGTCTTCGTCAACGCCGTCGAGACGTGGAGCATCGACGTGTCCGGCGTGCCGCCTGTCGACGTCTATCGTGCCGTTTACGAATGGCAGGACGAGGAGCGGCGTCTCATCCGCTACGGGAACGGCTTCGCCGGCGAGCGTTGGCGCGGCGTCGCGTCGCGGCGCATCGAGATCGATCTCGGCGGCGAGAGAATCGACGCGATCGAGCTCGAAGGTTACGTCTCCGGCGAGCGCCGCGTGATCTGGGGCTGGTATTGGGTCGCGGGTAGAGCGGCGGCCGGGCCGTTACGCGCGAAGCTGCTCGAGCTCGCGGGTCTCGTGCACGGCCGGCGGGACGCGGCCGCGGTGGCCGTGTCCGCTCGATGCAGACCCGATTGCGAGCGGGCGCGCGAGCGGCTTTCCGAGTTCGTCGCGTCGTCCGAAACCCAATTGAAATGGAGAGATTGATCATCGAAGCGGTGCGCCGGACCTGTTAGCGTTTGGACGCGAGGCGCATCGCCTCGGCCCGAGCTTTATCGTAGGCGCTCCCGTCGTGCGGAATGACGGGCGGACGGCACGGCGCAGGTGCGCGGGGGAACTCCTCGAGCCGTAGCGGTTCCGCCCCCCACAGAGTGGAGAAGACATAGGTGACTTCCAAACAGGCGTTGGCGTGTCTCGTCGTCTGGTGCGCGCTCGCGTCGGCCGCGGTCGCGCAGACCGACGGCGGCTCACGCATGCTTCGCGTGCGCGCCGGCATCGGCTATACCGACAATATCGGCCGGGACGAGGAGGAGCGAAGCGAAACCTATCGTGAAGCGGGTCTCGATGCCGGCCTTGCGATGAGCCGGCCGAGGCTGACCGGAAGTTTGGCTAGCGCGATCACGTACAGCGATTACGACATCGATGAGGTGACGACGCCGCTGGAAGGCTCGGCGGTGGGAGAGCTTCGGGCCGCCGTCGTGCCCAATGCTTTCGATTGGGTGACGAGCGCGAGCTTGGGGACCGTGCGCGAGTCGTCGACCGACGCGCCGTCGCCGCTGAACCGCCAATACCTGCGCGTCTTGATGACCGGGCCGGACGTGTTCCTGCCGCTCGGGCGGCGGACGACGCTCGACGTTAGCAGCCGCTACGAGGAGCGGGATTGGCAGCGTTCGGAACGTCTCGACAGCGACGCCGTCACGACGACCGTCGGTCTTTTCCGCCAGGTGTCGCGCACGCAACGCCTCGGCATCGCCGGCAGCGACCGGCGCGTGGAGTTCGACGATCCGCTCGTGCAGCGCTACGACGTCGTGAGCTACTACCTCTCCTACGCGCGTCAGCTCGCGAGCGGCAATCTCGATCTCGACGTGGGCACGACCGAGCTCGAGTACGGCAACGAGAAGGCGGACGGGCCGTACGTTCGGTTCTCGTGGGAGCGCGGCGTGGCCGCGCGCTCGAGCTTGCAGGTCTATGGGCGGCGTGAATTCCAAGACGCCGGCGATCAGCTCTCCAGCGGCTTCGTTCCGGATCGCGGTATCGAAGGCGAGGCGATCGTGGCGACAGACCCCAGGATCGTCGAAACGTTCGGGACCGTGTATTCGATCGACGGCCGCAAGGCGACGCTGAGCTTCGACGTTTCGGGCCGGCGCGAGCGCGCGGAGGTCGAGCCCGCGGCCGACGCCGAGGCGGAGCGCGACAGCTGGCGGGCCGGCTTCGCGCTCGGCTATCCGCTCGGGCCGACATGGACGCTCGGCCTCAGGCTCAGCGTCACCGAAGAGCGGTTCGAGTCGCTCGACGGCGACGCGCGGCAGCGCGAGGCGCAGCTCGATCTTTCGCGGCCCTTCGGACGAACGCTCCGCTTCGTGCTCCAGTACGAGCGTTACGACCGGGATGCGGACTTCGGCAGCGAAGGCACGGAGAACCGTGTCCGAGCGATGGTGGCATGGGAGCCGAGCCGTCGCCGATGAGCGCAGCGATCGCGAACGCGTTCACCGTGGACGTGGAGGACTACTTCCACGTCTCGGCCTTCGCGGACACCGTCCGCCGGGATCGTTGGGACGAGTACGAATCCCGCGTCGAGCGCAATACTCACAGGCTGCTCGACCTGCTCGACGGATTCGGCACGAAGGGAACGTTCTTCGTCCTCGGCTGGGTCGCCGAGCGCCACCCGGGGCTCGTCCGCGAGATTCACGCGCGCGGGCACGAGATCGCGTGCCACGGGTTCAGCCACGAGCTCGTCTACGCGCAGCGGCCCGAGGTGTTTCGGCAGGAAACGTTGCGCTCGAAAAAGTTTCTCGAGGACGTCGTCGGCGTCGCCGTTCAGGGTTACCGCGCGGCGAGCTATTCGGTGACGCGTGAATCGCTGTGGGCGCTCGACATCCTCGCCGACGCGGGCTTCACGTACGACTCGAGCATTTTCCCGATCAGTCACGACCGCTACGGCGTGCCGGGGGCGCCGCGCTTCCCGTTCCGTTTCGAGCTCGACGCCGGGCCGTTACGCGAGTTTCCCCTGACGACGGCGCGTTACGGCCGAATGCTTCTGCCCGTCGCCGGCGGCGGCTATTTTCGCCTGCTGCCGTACGAGGTGACGAAGGCGGGTTTGCGCCGAGTGAATAGCCGCGACGGTGCGCCGGCGGTCTTCTATCTGCATCCGTGGGAGGTCGATGTCGATCAGCCGAGACTTCGAGGCAGCCTCGTGTCGAGGCTGCGGCACTACACGAACATCGGTCGCTGCGAGGCGCGTCTCAAGCGGCTGCTCGGGGATTTCGATTGGGCGCCGATGGGCCGGGTTCTCGACGGCCTCGATCTGCCGGTCGTGTCGCTCGCGGAGCTCGCGCGATGAGCTCGGGTGATCTCGTCGTCCGATTGCTGACGCCCGGCGATCGGGAGCGTTGGGACGCGTTCGTGCGCGTCTGCCCCGACGCGACGTTCTTCCATCTTTCCGCGTGGGCGGAGCTCCTCGAGGAGCAGCTCGGTCACCGCGCGTGGTACTTCTACGCGGAGCGCGGCGGCGACATCGTCGCGGTATTGCCGCTCGCGCAGGTTCGAAGCCTGCTCTTCGGGCACGCGCTCGTGTCGTTGCCCTTCTGCGCGTACGGCGGAATCGCCGGAGACGCGGCGGCCGCGCCACTGCTCGAGGCGCGCGCCGACGAGCTCGCGGCCGAGCTCGGGGTCGAGTATCTCGAGCTGCGCAATCTTTCCCTGCGGCACGAGGATTGGCCGCGGCAGACGCTCTACGCGACGTTCCGCAAAGAGATCCTCCCGGACGACGAGGCGAACCTCAACGCGATACCTCGCAAGCAGCGCGCGATGGTGCGCAAAGGCATCAAGCACGGGCTGTGCGCCGAGATCGACGAGGACGTCACGCGCTTCTTTCGCCTGTACTCGGACAACGTGCGCCGTCACGGCACGCCGGCGCTGCCGCGCCGATTCTTCGCCGCGCTCCGCGAGCGCTTCGGCGACGACTGTGAGATTCTGACGGTAACGGCGCCGGACGGCCGGCCGCTGTCGAGCGTGCTTTCGTTCTACTTCCGCGACGAGGTGCTGCCGTACTACGCGGGGGACCATGTCGACGCGCGTCGTGTCGCCGCGAACGACTTCAAGTACTGGGCGCTGATGACGCATGCGCGCGCGCGCGGCTGCACCGTTTTCGACTACGGTCGCAGCAAGGCAGGAACCGGGCCTTGGAGCTTCAAGAAGAACTGGGGCTTCGAGCCGCACACGCTGTCGTACGAGTACCGGCTCTACAAGCGCGAGGCCGTGCCGCAGAACAATCCGCTGAACCCCAAGTACGCCGCGTTCATCGCGATCTGGAAGCGTTTGCCGTTGCCGGTCGCGAATCTGCTCGGACCGCCGATCGCGCGGCATCTCGGCTGATGTCGGCGACGAGCATGCGGCAACGGGCCGATTCGTCGGGACCGAGCGGCGACTCGTCATGGGCGGGCGCCGGCGGTCGGCCTCCGCTCGTCATGCACGTTGTCTATCGCTTCGCCGTCGGCGGGCTCGAGAATGGCGTCGTCAATCTGATCAACCGGCTTCCGGAAAGCGAGTTTCGGCACGCGATCGTCGCGCTCACCGATTGCGATCCGGAGTTTTGCCGCCGCATCGAGCGGCCGGTCGAGCTCGTCTCGTTGCACAAGTCGGCGGGGCACGGCTTCAAGCTCTTCGGACGGGTATATCGACTGATCCGCGACCTTCGCCCCGCGATCGTGCATACCCGCAACCTCGCCGCGCTCGAGATGCAGGCGCCCGCGTGGGCCGCGCGCGTCCCGGTGCGGGTGCACGGCGAGCACGGCCGCGACGTCACGGACCCGGACGGGACGAACCGTCGTCACCGTTGGGCGCGGCGCGCGTACGCTCCGTTCGTGACGCAGTACGTAGCGGTTTCGGCGGAGCTCGAGAACTATCTCGTCGACGTCGTGGGCATCGCGCGGCAACGCGTGCTGCGGATCTGCAACGGCGTCGATCACCGCAAGTTCTCGCCCGCCGAGAGGCAATCCGTAGGCGCGGCACCGGAACGCTTCGTGATCGGCGCGGTCGGCCGGCTCCAGACGATCAAGGGACACGCGACGCTGATCGAGGCCGTCGACCGGTTGCTGCGCGCCCAGCCGGAGAAGAGAGACGTCGTGCGGCTGCGGCTCGTCGGCGACGGTCCGCTGCGCGCCGATCTCGAGCGCGACGCCGCGGCGAGAGGTCTCGCCGACGTCGTCGAGTTTCTCGGCGAGCGCGACGACGTTCCGCGGCTGCTGCGGACCTTCGACGTGCTCGCGTTGCCGTCGCTCGCGGAAGGGATCTCGAACACGATCCTCGAAGGGATGGCAACGGGGTTGCCGGTGGTTGCGACCGCGGTGGGCGGCAATCCGGAGCTCGTGGACGACGGCAAGACGGGGTTGCTCGTTCCGGCCGGGGACGCGGAGCGCATGGCGGCGGCGCTCGCGAAGTACTTGAACGCGCCGGAGCTCAAGCTGCGGCACGGCCGGGAGGCGCGAGCCGAGGTCGAGCGGCGCTTCTCGCTCGACGGAATGGTGGAACGGTATCGAAGCCTCTATCACTCGTTGCTCGCGGCCCGTCGCCGCGCGGCGGCGGGCCTAGGCTGAAAGCGAAACGAGAATGTGTGGCATCACGGGCATCATCGACGTGCGTGGGCGGCGCGAGCTCGGCGACGAGATCGTGCGGCGGATGAACCGCGCGCAGGTGCATCGCGGCCCCGACGAGGAGGGCGTGCACACGGAGCCCGGAGTCGCGATCGGTCACCAGCGGCTCTCCATCATCGATCTCGCGGGCGGGAGCCAGCCGCTTTACAACGAGGACGGCACGGTCGTCGTCGTCTTCAACGGCGAGATCTACAACTTCCAGGAGCTCACTCGGGAGCTCGCGGCGCTCGGACACGAGTTCCGCACACGCAGCGACACCGAGGTCATCGTGCACGGCTGGGAGGAGTGGGGCGAGTCGTGCGTCAACCGCTTTCGCGGAATGTTCGCGTTCGCGCTGTGGGATCGGCGGCGCGAGGTGCTTTTCCTCGCGAGGGATCGGCTCGGGGTGAAGCCGCTGTACTATGCGGATCTCGGCGACGGCCTCATCGCGTTCGGCTCGGAGCTCAAGGCGATTCTCGCCCATCCGGCGTTCGAGCGGCGCGTCGATCCTCTCGCAGTCGAAGAATACTTCGCGCTCGGTTACGTCGCCGAGCCGCGCACGATCTACACGCGCGCGAAGAAGCTTCCGCCGGGCTGCACGCTGACCGTGCGGCGCGGGGAGCCGGTCGGCGAGCCGAGCACGTACTGGGACGTGCGCTTCACTACCGATAGCCCGCTGTCGTTCGACGACGCGGTCGTCGAGCTCCGCGAGCGCATTCGCGAGTCGGTCCGGCTCAGGATGATCGCCGACGTTCCGCTCGGCGCGTTTCTGTCCGGCGGCGTCGACTCGAGCACGGTCGTCGCGAACATGGCCCAGCTCTCGTCGTCACCGGTCAGCACGTGCTCGATCGCGTTCGACGATCCGGCATTCAACGAGGCCGAGTTCGCCCGCGCGGTCGCGGAACGCTATCGCACGGACCACTACGTCGAGACCGTCGCCTCGGACGATTTCGATCTGATCGACACGTTGGCGAGGCTGTACGACGAGCCGTACGCGGACAGCTCGGCGATACCGACCTATCGCGTCTGCGAGCTCGCGCGAAAACGCGTGAAGGTCGCGCTCTCGGGCGACGGCGGCGACGAGATGCTCGCGGGCTACAGGCGCTACCGGCTGCATCTCATGGAGGAGAAGCTCCGCACGGCGCTGCCGCTCGGTTTGCGGCGGCCCGTGTTCGGCCTGCTCGGGCGCATCTATCCGAAGGCCGACTGGGCACCCCGCTTCGTGCGCGCGAAGACGACGTTCCAGGCGCTCGCCCGCGACTCCGTCGAGGCGTATCTGCACTCGGTCTCGGTGCTCAACGATTCGATGCGAAAGGCGCTCTTCTCGCCCGCGATGCGCCGCGAGCTCGGCGGGTACTCCGCGGTCGACGTGTTCCGCCGCCATGCGGCACGCGCGAACACTGACGACCCGCTCGCGCTCGTGCAGTACCTCGACGTGAAAACCTATCTCGTCGGCGACATCAATACGAAGGTGGATCGGGCGAGCATGGCGCATTCGCTCGAGGTGCGCGAGCCGCTGATGGACCACGAGCTCGTCGAATGGTCCGCGACGCTGCCGAGCCGCTACAAGCACTACCGCGGGCAAGGCAAGTACGTGCTGAAAAAGGCGATGGAGCCCTTGTTGCCGCACGACGTGCTGTATCGGCCGAAGATGGGGTTCGCGGTGCCGCTCGCGCGCTGGTTCCGCGGCCCGCTCGCCGAGCGGCTACGCGAGGCCGTCTGCGGTGAGCGACTAGCCGCGACCGGTCTGTTCAACGCGAAATATCTGCGTCATCTCGTCGACGCGCATCAGTCGGGAAGGCGCGACTACAGCGCGTCGCTCTGGGCGCTCCTGATGTTCGATGCTTTCCTGCGCAACGCGGAGCCTGCCGGGATCCTGTCATGTCGCTGAAAGTGCTGCACGTGCTCGACCACTCCGTGCCGCTGCACAGCGGCTACGCGTTCCGCACGCTCGCGATCCTGCGCGAGCAACGCAAGCTCGGTTGGCGCACGCTCCAGGTCACGACGCCGAAGCAGGGCGCGAGCGCGGCCGACGAGGAGGAGGTCGAGGGGTTCACGTTCCTGCGCACCCGCCACGACGGACGCGGCGGGCTCGTCGGGCAGATGCACGCGACCGCGCGGCGGCTCGAGGATGCGATCGCGCGTTTCGAGCCCGATCTGATCCACTGCCACTCGCCGATCCTGACCGCGCTGCCCGGGCTCCGGGCCGCGCGCCGCGCGAGGCTGCCGCTCGTCTACGAGGTGCGCGCGACGTGGGAGGACGCGGCGGTCGATCACGGCACGACGCGGCCCGGCAGCTTGCGCTATCGAGTCTCGAAGGCGCTCGAGACGTTCGTGCTGAAGCGCGCGGACCACGTCACGACGATCTGCGACGGTCTGCGCCGCGAGATCCGCTCCCGCGGAATCGACGAGGACTCGATCACCGTGATCCCCAACGCCGTCGACATCGAGCGCTTCGAGCAGATCGACGGCGTCGACCCGGGCGCGAGAGCCGATCTCGGGCTGGGCGATTCGCTCGCGGTCGGCTTCATCGGCTCGTTCTACGGTTACGAAGGGCTCGACTTGCTGCTCGAGGCGGTCGGCCTCGCGGCCGCGCGCGGCCGCGACGTTCGCGCCGTGCTCGTCGGCGGCGGCCCGGACGAGGAGAAGCTTCGCGCGCGAGCGCGCGATCTCGGCATCGACGAGCGCGTGCGTTTCGTCGGCCGCGTCGGTCATGACGAGGTGCAGCGTTACTACCGCGCGCTCGATGCGCTCGTCTATCCGCGGCGCCGCACGAAGCTGACCGA